>DAOLIZ010000039.1:0-13735 GCA_035328285.1 Gemmatimonadales bacterium | reverse complement strand
CGACGGCGCGTCGAGCGCCGAGAAGTCGAGTCGAAGGAAGGCGCCGGTCCGCACGGCGTCGCGCATGCCGAGGGGCACGGGCACTTCACGGAAATAGGCGTCGAGCGCCTCGTCCACCGACACGAGCGGCGCGAGGGCCTCGACGAAACTGGCGGCTTCGGTGCGGTGCGTCTCGACCAGCGCCTCCCAGGCGCGCGCGTAGGCGACCTGCACCTGACGGTCGGCGGCCGAGGCGTTCGGGGTCAGCGAGGGAATGGCATTCGGGAACTGCATCGTTCGTCACTCCGGTAGAGGTCGACTTCGGGGAGTGAGAAGAGCAGGAGGAATGCCAGCGCCTGAAGGACGCGACAACCCACGGAGCAGCAAGGGGTTGGCGATCGTCTCCGCAACCGGTTGCAGTGCGGGAGGACGTGGGGAGAGGCGGCCCGGCGCGCCGCAGTGAGGGATGGGTGCGACAGCGGGAGGAATCTGTTTGGGCGTCAAGCTGCCAGCAGGATCACCATCACCGAACCCCACAACGCCAGCAACAGGTTGCCGACCGCGTAACTGACGCCGTACCCCAGAGTCGGGATCTTGCTCCCGGCTTTCTCCTGCACGGCGGCGAGGCCTGCCGGGGAGGTGCCAGCGCCCGCGCAGATGCCGAGGAGCACGCCGGGGTGCAGCCGCAGCAGATACCTTCCTGCGAGGATGGTGATCACGTTCGGGATGAGGCAGACGAGAAATCCGGCGAGGACCAGGGGCAGCCCCGACGTCGCCAGGCCGGTGATGAATCCGGGGCCGGCGTTGATGCCAACCACGGCGAGAAAACCCGTCAGGCCGATCGAGTCGAACACGCGAAGCACGGGCTCCGGCATGGCGGCCACCGCCGGACGGACGGAGTGGAGCCAGCCCGCCACCAGCCCGCCGAGCAGGACGCCGACCGGCATGCTCAGGCCGACCTCGAGTCCGGCGAGGCGGACGGTGGCGAGACCCCCGAGACCTCCCAGCGCGATGGCGACCGTCATGCTCAGGAAGTCCGTGCTGTTTGCCGGCGGCAGCGCGGGGCCGAGCAGCGGGGCCACGAGCGCCAGGCGGGATGCTGGGCCGACCATGGTGACGACATCCCCGCGCTCCACCACGCTGCCCGGGCCGAACGGGACTTCCTTGCCTCCCCTGAGAATCTTGCGAAAGAAGACGCTCCGGCTGCGCTCTTCCCGCCCGATCGTTTCCGCCAGGTATTCAAGCGTCCGCCCCGCAAATTCCTTCTCGGCCACAACCACGTCCACCACCACGGTCGGGATGTCGAGCAATTCGGGGTCGTCGATCTCTGCGCCGGCCAGCGGATTGCCGGGCTCGACATGCTTCGCGAGGCGGCCCGACATGGCGACGACAAAGCCGGTCCGGAGCTGCATGGTGGGCACGGGTTCGACGAGCCCCTCAGGCGTACGAACCCGCTCGGCGTACACGCGGGCCGGAGCGAACAGCCCCTCGAGGTCCGCGACGGAGCGGCCGTCGAGGGCACCGGGAATCGCGTACGCGCGCACCACGATTCCCTGGTAGGACGACTCAGCACCTGCCGCTCCCCCGTCGATGCCCATTTCCGCCTCGAGTGTCCGGCACGCGGCGGCCAGGTCCGCCCGCATCAGCCAGGGCCCAATGGCGGTCAGCGTGAAGACCTCGGTGAGCAGGCCCACGAGGTAGGTGACGGCGAATGCGACCGTGAGACTGGTGGAGAGCGACTCCATGGCGGCGGGATCCGCGGGGAGGCGTGCGATTGCGTCGCCGGCGGTGCCGATGGCCGCCGAGGCGTTCATGGCGCCGGCGAGCAGCCCGGCGCCACCACCGGCGTTGAAGCCGAACAGCCTGGCGAGCAGGAAGGCGCTGGCCAGCGCCGTCCCGCAGAGCAGGAGGGCAAGCCCCACCTGGGGCAGCGCACTCCGGCCAAGTCCACGGAAGAATTGCGGACCGGTCTGGTAGCCGATGGAAAAGAGAAAGAGGACGAAGAAGACCCACTGCAACGAGGCAGGAACATCAATCTGCAGCTGTCCGACGGCCACCCCGGCAATCAGCACCGCGACCACCGCGTTCAGCCCAACCGGACCAAGCCGCACCCGGGTCAGGGCGTACCCGAGCGCCAGCGTGAGGAAGAGTGCGACTTCCGGGTGCCTGCGAAGCGTATCGATCAGCCAGGTCATGGAGAGCCCCGAGAGCAGCGCAGGAAGCGATCGCCCTAGAAATAGACCTCGACGCTCGTGTAGTAGACCATTCCGTTCCCGCCGACGGGATAGGGCAGAGAAAGCCCGCCAACCGGGGAGTGGTTGAGCTTCAGCGCCTCGACGTTCCAGCGGGCGACCTGGGACTTCCAAGGGTACCAATTGATGCCGACGCGAGTGTCGGAGGGGTCCCCGTAGTCGCCGTAGATCTTGGAGCCAGCGACGTAGAGCTGGAGGGTCCTCGGGATGGCCATCGCCGAGGCCAGCACCTGGAAGCCGTCGTCCCGGAGGCTGGGAAGCCCGGCCGTGCCCGGACCGCGGAAGGAATCCACCCAGCGCCCGTAGTAGGCGGCGGCGAGGGAGAAACCGTGGTACTTGAGGCCCGCGTCCAGGCTCGTCATCTGGTAGCGTGCGTCCTGAACCCAGATGCCGGGACCGAAAATATCTGGCGCAAAGATGATCCCGCCGTTTGAAATCCGGATCTGGACGTTCTCGAAGTTGGTCGTGGCAGGCTGGCCCTGATAATTCTCCAAGCTGTAGGTGTAGTGTGCCGCGAATCGCGTGGCCAGGGAGCGATGATCGTCGAAGTCCCCGAAGCTGCTCCGGGTCCCGAACTCGCCGGTGCTCGGCAGCCAGACCAGGGACGCCGAGACGGTGTTGAGCCCGTTGTCCAGCTGACCAGCGTCCACGCCCAGCTGGCTCAGGTTGTTCCCCAGCATGACGGCATAGTTGAGACGGTCGACGACCGCGCCGGCGGCCCAGATTCCCGTGGTGTAGGAGGGCCGGAAGTACTCATCGGCGATCAGCCGGTTGTCCACCGGGAGCCAGTAGGGGAATTGTCCCTCGGTGGAGCGCACGCCGGGCAGACCGTTGATCCCGGCCCCGACGGTGAAATGCTCGTTGATGTTGTAGGTGAGGTTGCCGGCGACGACGACCTGGGCGGAGAGCCCCTGGCTGGTATTCGTGCTCCAGACGTAGGTCAGGTAGCGAAAGCGGGGGCTCAGGAGCCAGCCGCGAAAGTAGAGGATGACCTTCTGGAACTGTACATCCTGGCGCTGCTGCACCGGGGCGGTGTTCCCGAATGCGTCGGTGTAGGTCGGGTCCAGCCCCATCTGGTTGAGGTAGCGAACGTAGGTGTACAGGCTGAAATTGAGCTCGCCCTTGCCGGTCTTGACCACCTTGAACCCGGCACCGGGCGTGAACGTCCCCCAGGTGGTGGCCGTTTCCGGGCCAACCGCGAACGCCGCACTGCAGCCGTCGGCGACCCAGATGTCCTTCTGGTCATAGCCCCAGGTGGCCCCCAGGACGCACGCCACGTCTCCCGTTTCCCGGAGCAGGGTGACCCCTTTGCCGGTCGCGGCGGCGCAGGTCTGGCGCTCGCCGGGCTTCGACGCGCAGACCACGTCCGGCGGGCGGGCCGCCGCTTCCTGGGCGTCGAGCGACATCGGCGACACCAGGCCGCCCGCCACCATCGCCCCCACGATGATCCACGACGCGCTTTGCACGGTGACGCCTCCAAACGATGGCCCGGATGGCATGCCCAGCCTCCCAATCGAGTGACGCACACTACCCGGTCGACGCTGCGGAGGGCAAAGCAAGCGGGGGCGGCCCGTGATCTCGCTCGCGTGAACGCCGGCACCACCTGCCCTACTCGGCCGTGCACCCCTTGATGCAGAAGAATGGTGGCGTGAACAACATCATGCCGGCCTGGAGTCCCGCGCCCAGCGAGCTCGAGAATTCCTGCCCGTACGTCAGCGCGAAGGTGGCATAGACATTGGGCTCGTAACGCAGCCCCGCCTTGTACTCCATCGGGGTGTACACCTCGCCTTCGCCGCCAAAGATTTCGCCCACGATGGCGAGCTTCGGGCCCTTGGGATACCAGCCCAGGCGCGTGGAATACGTGAACGCCCAGCCGACCTCGGCGCCCGACCCGTTGTCTCTTGTGTAGCTCGCGCCCGGCATCAGGTCCCACGAGACCCTGTTGCCGAAGAGGGGAACGGTCACGGGGGCATTCACCCACCAGGTCTGGAAGGCGTCCTCCAAACCGACGCTCGTCAGGTATCCCGGATCGAGACCGGTGCCGCCCTTGAACGCGACGCCGCCGGTCTTGGCGGCATTCTCGAAGATCATGTACTTGAAGTAGAGGCTGGTCGAGTATCCCTCGTCCGTCGAGCGGTCCTTGTCCGAGTTCATGACGTACACGGCGTAGGTGAACTCCCAGCGCGGCAGCAGCGAGAAGGTGGTCATCACCATCTCGCTCTGCTGGCCGGCCGTCAGGATGATGGTCGCGACGCCGGCGGGCTTGGACAGGTAGTTGTCCGAGTTGAACTGCTGTGCGCCGGCGGGTGCCACGGAGCATGCCGCCGACCACCAGAGCAGCGCGCCAAGGGCGCTCGAACGGGAAGACATCACGCGCTCCCTGGGCTGGCCCTAGAAGAGGATGTCCGTCCCGAGCGAGTAGGTCCACCCGGTCTGGCCGGCGGTGTAGTAGCCGAAAGTGGAGCCCGTCGGACTCCTGTAGACGTTGATCGTGTGGAAATTCAGCCGCCAGCTGCGCGTACCCGTGGGGTAGAAGCTGACGCCGGGGGAGATTTCCGTCGGGTTCCGGTCAAACTGGTCCCAGACCCATCCCGCCGAGGTGTAAAGCAGGACCCGCCTCGGCACGATCATGTACCCGAGTTGCGCCTGGAGGCCGCGGTCGGTCACCGAGGTGAGCGGGAGCGGCCCGTCAGCGCGGAAATCGGAAAGTTCGCGTTGATAGTATTCCGACTGGAAGCTCCACCCGCGGTACTTGAGCCCGGCATTGAAGGAGAACTCGTTGTAGGCCAGGTAGTCGACGGTGACACCGTCCGCCAGTGCGCCGGTCTCGAACGCGTAGACACCGTCGGAGAGCCGAAGCTGCGTCTCGTTGGGCTTGGGCTGGTCGAGCGGGGCCGCCCGGTACTCGCTCGGCGCATAGGCATAGAGACTGCCGAAGCGGGTCGCGAGATGCTCGTGGTATTCCAGGTCCCCGAAGCCGCCCCGGGGTCCGAATTCTCCCGTGGTGGGCATCCACATGACGCTGCCGCTGTAGGACATGGAGCGCGCATCGTTGGCGGCAGTGACGCCGAGCTGGCTGAGGTTGGTGTTGATCGAGGCGGTATACCAGAAGCGCGACAGCGGCTGGCCGGTGATGAAGGCGCCCGTCGAGAACCCTCCCCGCATGAACTCCTCGGCCATCTGCCGGTCGCTCCCCGCCCAGAAAGGCCAGGAGCCCTGCATCGAGCTCACGGCGAGGTTCGGGGCCATGCCGACGCCGATTGTCAGGGCCGGGCTCACCTGGTACTGCAGGTTGCCGAACAGCAGCGTCTGCTGCGTGGCCCCCAGGCTCCATGCCGTGATGTTGTAGCGCAACTGCGGCTTCCAGAAGAAGCCGGTGAACCACACCATCGTGCGCTGCCAGTACATGGCGTTCATCGCCGCCACGTCCCGCTCGCGGCCGAGGTGGTCGGTGTAGGTCTGGTCGCCGGGGGTCTGGTCGATCCACCGAAACAGTCCGTACACGCTGATGTTGAGGCTGGCGTCCTTGGAGGTGAAGATCTGGAATCCCTTGCCCGGGGTGAACTCGCCGGCGGTGGTGTTCCCGGAGGTTCCGAACTCCGCCCTTCCATATTTGGTGCTATCCTGCCTCGTACTATCCGCCGGGGGGGGCATGGAGATGTCCTGCGCGAATCCCCAGGTCGGCGCGAGGAGGAGCGCCACGACCAGCGCGGAGCGGAGGGGCTGCAGCATCGACCAACCCGTCGGGCGGACCGTCATGGCAGTGTATCCTGACGAAGTGTTGAGGGAGACCGACCCGCCCGTGCGGAGACGGGGAATGCGCGACCCCGCCCCCGACACGGTGGGTGGCCCTGCCTACTTGCTGCCGGTCTGGGCGTAGGGATTGCCACCCAGGGCGTTGGAGATGTCTGCGATGGCGCGCTGCGCGCGAATGCTGTTGCCGGCGTCGTCGAGCGGGGGCGACACGACCGCGATCCCGAACTTCCCGGGCGAAACGGCCAGGAGGCCACCGCCGACACCGCTCTTGGCGGGGAGGCCGGTGCGGAAGAGCCACTTGCCGGAGTCGTCGTACAGGCCGGCGGTGGCCATGACCGCGAGCACCTCGGGCACGGACTCCTTTTTCATCACCTGCTTGTTGGTGACCGGGTTCCGGCCGCCGAAGGCGAGGGTGGCGGCCATCATCGCCAGGTCCTTGCTGGTGACACCCACCGAGCACTGCTCGGTGTAGATGTCGACGGCCTGGAGCGGGTTGTCCTTGATGTAGCCGTAGGCGTACATCAGCATCCCGATCGCCTGGTTCCGCTGGTTGGTGGCGGCCTCGGACTCATAGACGTCGCGGAGCACGGTGAGCTGGCGGCCGGCGGCAGCGTCGTAGAAGTTCAGGATACTGTTCCAGATCTGGTCACGGCTCGTGCCGGCCACCATGCTGGTGGCGGTGATGGCCCCCGGATTGACCAGCGGATTCATTTCCGCCGCGTTCTCGAGCTTCGAGCCGCCGAGCCCCTTGTAGGACCACTCCACCGACACGATCGAGTTGAAGCGCATTCCGGTCGCGTCCGCGCCGATGGTCTTCAGGATCGCGTCGGGGCCCTGCTGGTCCATGACCAGCGCCATCGTGTACACCTTGGAAATCGACTGGATCGACACCTCGGTGGTCTGGTTGCCGGCGGTGTACACCTTGCCGTCCGCCGTCACGACGGCGATGCCGAAGAGCTTCGGGTCCACCTTGGCGAGCGCCGGGATGTAGTCGGCGTTGGCGCCTTCATCGAGGTTCTTGTACTTGGCGTAGGCGGCGTCGACGGCCGCCTGGATCTGGGCCGGCGACTGGGCCGTCGCCGGGGCGGCAGTCAGCACCGCACCCGCAAGGGCGAGCCCGAGGGCGCTGCGCCCAAGCACGGTCAGAGCGCGAGACATCAGTTGCCTCCGAGGGTCTGCTTGAAGGAGTACTTGAACGACACCGCGACGCGGTTGTCGTTGTAGGACCAGCCGTCGGAGAAGTTCTTCCGCTGGCCGTAGGTGTACTCAATGCCGGCCAGGACGTTCGGCGCCGGGTAGTAGATCAGGTTCACCGCCGCGTAGGAGCCGGAGTGGAACGCGTCCGCCGCCTGTCCGTCGCTGTTGTCGATGTTGAGGTGGGAGTAGCCGAGCGAGCTGGTCCACTTCTCGTCCCAGGTATGGTCGAGGAAGGCCACCATGCTCCACATCGGGAGCGCCACGCCGATGATCGGGGAAACCGGGTCGGAGAAGTTCTCCTGGACGCCGATGTCCACAGGGGCGTCGTTCATGTAGTTCTGGATGGCTTCGCCGTAGACGCCCTGGAGCCGCAGGACGTCGTGCTTGCTAACATTGAGGTTCGAGCTCAGGCTGAAGCCCCAGCCGGTGGCGGACCCGGAGAAGTCCGTCGCGCCGGCGTTGAGGTCCTCCCACTCGATGTCGCGCAGGATGCCGCCGACCTGGACATAGCCCCAGTCGTGCGCGGAGCGATATTGCACGGTGAGGTCGGGGAGCGGGAACTTGGCCACGACGCCGTCAAGCTCGACCCGATCGCCGTACTCGCCGGCGTCCGCGCTGGCACCCGGGCGCTCCAGCGAGATGTTCAGGAACGACTTGCCCATGATCGGCGAATACCGAACCTGGACGTTTCGGAAGAACACCATGCCGTTCGGACCCCAGTATTCCAGCGTGTTGGGGAAGACGTCGATGTCCATGAAGGAACTGTTGTTCTGGCCCGCGCCCACATGGCCGAGCTGGCCCCAGGCCTTGCGGAGGCGGATGGTGGTCTGGCCGGCGTCGGCTCCGACGCCGAACATGTCGAACTCGAAAATGGTGTAGAGCTCTCCCGCGTTGGTCGGCACCCAGGACTGGACGCCGAACCGGCTCTGCCGGACGCTCGCGAAGATCTGGCCGTCCGCCCCATACTCGTTCTCGAAGGCAGGCAGCTTGGTCGGACGCATCACGTCGTACCAGTCGGGATTGATCTGGTCGATCTGCTTCCCGAGGTCGAGCTGGGCGAACCCGTAGATTTCGAACTTCGCCTTGCCGGGGGCGTTCTGCGCCACAGCCGGGACGGCGAACAGGACCAGCGCCGCCAGGAGCCAGCCCATGGATTGAGGAACACGACGCGGATGATTCATTTGACCCCTCCCCGAGGGTGAAACCGGCAAGTCACATCGGTTGTGACCCGCCAGTCGGCGGGCCTCCGGCTACCCTTTGAGAGTAGTGAGGGGCGGGGCGGGGGTAACCTCGGGATATTACGGGGCTTGGGGCTGGGAAATTACGAGGAATGCCGGCCGGGAGGGGCGGTCAGAACTCGACCAGGCCCTGCTTGAGGGCAAAGTGCACCAGTTCGGCGTTGGTGTGCACGCCCAGGGTCTCCATCATCTGGTACTTGTGGAACTCCACCGTCCGGGCCGAAATGCCGAGGCGTGAGGCGATTTCCTTGGCGGAGCGCCCCTCGGCCAGCAGCTGCAGGACCTCCCGCTGCCGGGGCGTGAGGGAGGCCACCGGGTCGGCGGGCTGATCCGGCCCCTTCTGCATGGCGCTGAGGATCTCCCCCGCGATCTGCGGGGACAGATACGTCTCCCCCTTCAGGGCTGCGCGCAGCGCGGCGACCAGTTCCTCGGAGGCCGAATGCTTCAGGACGAAGCCGGCGGCCCCGGCCTCGAGCGCCCGCCGCGCGAAGGTCACGTCCCGATGCATCGTCAGGAAGACCACCGGCACGTTGTTGCCCGCCTGCCGCAAGTGAATCAGCGCGTCGATGCCATTGAGGTGCGGCATGGTGATGTCGGCCACGATCACCTCCGGGTGCAGCTTCTTGGCGGCCTCCACCAGGGCGCGCCCGTCCTCCACCACCCCGACCAGCTCAAACTCGCCCTCCAGCAGGCTCCGCAATGCCTCCGCCACCAGGAGATGGTCATCGGCAAGGAGGAGGCGCGGGCGGCGCGGCGCGGTCACGGCGTTCCCTCCGTCCCCGGCACCCAGGCGACGACGGTGGTGCCCTGCCCTGGTGCACTCTCGATATCCAGGCTGCCGTTCACCAGGCGGACCCGCTCCCGCATGCTCGTCAGGCCAAGCGTCCGCGCCGGGGTCCGCTGGTCGAGCGCAAAGCCGACTCCGTCATCCCGCACGGCAAGCAGCCACCCCCCGCTCATCGGGCGCAGCGTCACGCTGGCGGAGCGGGCCCGGGCGTGGTGGCTCACGTTGCTCAGCGCTTCCTGCGCGACGCGAAAGAGGCAGAGTGCCGCCTCCCGGTTGAGGTCGGTGGACACGGGGTCGATGTCCACGGTCAGCGCCAGCGGGTCCCGGCGGCCCACTCGTTCACATTCTGCCCGCAGCGCCTCCGCCAGGCCAAGCTCCTCCAGCACCGAGGGATGGAGCTGGTAGGCGAGAGCGTGGACGTCCTCGCTGAGCCGGATGAGTCCGTGCCGGATTTCTCGCATCGCGGTCGCATCAGCAGGATGGGGCGCCGCCGCTTCCGCCCGGCCGACGTCGATGGCCAGCACCGCCAGCCGCTGCGTCACGTCGTCGTGCAGTTCCCGCGCGAGGAGGGCGCGCTCCGCCTCGTGCGCCGCAATCAATCGCCGGCCCAGCTGTCCCAGCTCCGCATCGGCCAGCTTCCGGTCCGTGATGTCGCGCAGGACGCCGAAGGTGCGGATGGCGCGACGGTCGGCGTCGCGCTCGGCCACCCGGGCTGAGTGATGAATCCAGCGCTCCCCCTTGACTGGATGCAGGAAGCGGTACTCGAGGGCCACCCGCTCCACCTGTCCATCGTGCAGCTGGTCCCGCATCTGCAACACCCGCGGGCGGTCGTCCGGGTGCAGCTGCTCCATCCAGAACGCCAATACCCCCAGCCCCGACTCACACTCCGCCGGAACCCCGCACACCTCGCGGAACCGGTCATCGACGAAGGTCGTCTGCGTCAGGAAGTTGACGACGTAGAAGGCCAGGCCAGCCAGCTCGGCGCCTGAATCCAGCCGCTCCTCGGCTTCCTGCATCCCGGTAAACATCTTCTGCCGCATCAGGGCCGCGGCCAGCAGCTCACCCAGCACCTGGAGTCGCGGCACGAAGTCGTCAGGCCACCGATTCTCGCGGTGCACCGTGTTGAGCACGATCAGGTGGGTGATGACCCCCTGGGAGGCAATGGGCAATGAGAGGGCGGATCGGATGGGCATCTGCAGCCACATTTCCCGTTCAGCGGCCGCCTCGGGAGGGAGGTCCGCCAGCGTCTCGATACGCACCGGTCCGCGCTCGACGAGGAGCCGCCGGGAAGACCAGGGAAAGGCCGGCACCAGGTTCAGGTCCCGCGGCACCGGCGGGATGCCCTCGGCGTAGGCACCGAGGAGGACGTGGACCGCCTGCTGGTCGGGACTCACGGAGAGCAGGGCACATCGGTCGGCGCGGAAAAACTGCCGAACGCTGTCGAGAGTCTGCTCGATGACCGGTTCGAGCTGGTCCGACAGGGCGGCCAGAAGGGCGGCGGAGGTGTTCGACAGCAGCGTCTCGAACTCGAGACGGCTGCCGAAGGGCTCCGCCGGGCACCGGGGTTGGTCGAGGGTGGTCACCTCGGTGAGTATACCCGGCGCCCCGTGGGGGGGGAAGCAGGCGCTGGTCGAACCACACCCGCTTGCGCAGGCGGCGCGGCGCCCACGCCGCGGTCAGGTCTCGCTTCCCTGCACCGCCTCGATCGCCGGGAGCAGATCGGTGGCGATCGCCCGTTTCAGCACAAAGGCGTCGGCACCCGCATCCATCGCCGCCCGGCGCACCGATTCCTCGTCGTGCACGCTCAGCACGACAACCTTGAGGCCGGGGCACCGCGCGCGCACCGTCTGCAGCCAGTCGAGGCTGCGGCCCCGCGCGAGCGAGAGATCCACGACCGCCACGTCGGGCTGCAGCCGGGCGGCACCCTCGAGCAGCGATGCCTCGTCGGCCACCATGATCACGCTGCCGAACGCCGACTCCAGCAGGCCCCGGATCCCTTCCGCGAGCCCATGGTGGCGATCCGCGAGCAGCACACAGCTCACCGGCCGATTGATCATTGTGCTCTCGCCTCCTCCGCGGCGCGCGGCCGCGGCGCGCCGTCAGCCGTGACCGCGGCCCGGAGCGAACGTGTGAATCACGGTGCCACGCCCGACGACGGCGTCGGCGGCGGGATTGGCTGGGCCTTCCCGATGTTGGCCCGTTCCCACGCTCGCACCTTGACGCGCGCGGCATCGAAGAGCCGCTGGTAGTTGCCGAGACGGACCTGGTAGCTGGCCTCGGGGGTGAGCGCCTTCCAGAGCGGAGCGTAGGCGTTGTAGACCGCCATCGGTGCGTCGAGACTGGCCGGCGCCACCACGTCGGTGCCGAACAGGAACCGATCGGGATACTTGTTGATCAGCGCCGCCGTGGCGGCGATGGCCTCGGGGCTCGACGTGATGTACTTGGCGGTTTCGTCCCAGGAGATGTCGATGTACACATGGGAGAGCTTCGGGTTGCTCAACGCCACGTCGAGCAGCGCGAGCTGCCGCGGCACGGGCCGCACCACGCGGCCGAGCCCGATGTGGGCCCAGATGATGGTCGTATTCGGATGCCGTTCGAACAGCGCCCGCATCTGGGCGAGGAGATAGGGGTCCTGGCCGTCCTTGGGGAACGGCATGTTGAGGTCGTTGTGCAGGATCGCCACGAGGCCCGCCTCCGCGGCAAAGTCAAAGAGCCGGTCGAGCGCGGGATCAGTCAGGCTCGCCGGGCCCCCCGCGATCTTGGCGGACACGAACTCCTTGTGGATCGTGAACTCGCCGATTCCCGAGAAGACGCCGGGGAACGTCAGCAGCACCCGCCGGACATGGTCGGCGGCATACATGTCGGCGGGATTGAACCCGGTGATCATCGGGTCGAGCCGCGCCTGCTGGTCGGCCGGCAGCGACCGGTACGCCATCGCGATGAAGGCGTCGGTAAAGGAGTAGTAGTAGAGGGGCGCATCCGACTGCAGGTAGTAGGTGGGGGCGAAGTTCCCCGAATTGCCGAAGGCCCACTCCTGCTGAAGCGGAATGCCGAAGAGGGTGGAGCGGCACACGGTGCTCCCCATCATCCGCACGTAGTCGGCGACGGGCGTCCCCTCCTGGACGTAGTTGGTCAGGTGAAAGTGGGCGTCGCTGTACTTGGCGTTGGCGCAACGCGCATCCTGGGCCGACAGCGACGGCGTGGACAGGAGCACCAGGGCCGTCACGGCCGTGAGGGCGGCGAGTATCCGTCTCATGCATCCACCTCGGCGGAAATCACGGGTTCGACTTCGGACATCGAATGGAGTGTAGGCCAGCGGCGGGGGAACGGAACCTCGGGATATTACGGGGCGGGCTGCGGCAAAATTACGAGGTCGGCGCGTACCGATAGAGGCGAATGCGAAGGCCACCCGTGACGGTATCGAGACCTGGCTCGACCGGCAGGCCGGTCGCGGCGGCAAGGGCCGGATCCGACGTCACGAACCCCAGCGACCAGGCGGCGAGCGGGCCGCGCAGCGCGTTGCCGAGGGAGGCGTAGAGGTCGCGCAGGTGGCCGCTCTCGCCAACGCGGACGCCATAGGGAGGATTGGTGAGGACCAGCCCCGGGGGGAGGCCCGTCACCTCGGGGTCGGAAAGGGTGTTGGTGAGTGCCGCGCGACGGAAGGACAGGTCGCCGGCCACGCCCGCCCGCTCGGCGTTGGCGATGCACGCCTCCACCGCGCCGGCGTCCCGATCCGCGGCCACGATCGCAGTGGCTGCCCGCTCGAGAATCGCCTTCTCCGCCTCCCCCCGCACGTACCCCCACACCGACGGCTTGAATTCGGGCCAGTTCTCGAACGCAAAGCGGCGCCGCCAGCCGGGGGGAATCCTCCGGGCCAGGAGTGCGGCCTCAATCGGAATGGTGCCCGATCCGCACATCGGATCCACCAGCGGTGCGGTGCCGTCCCACTCCAGGGCCAGAAGCATCGCCGCGGCGAGCGTCTCCCGTATCGGCGCCTTGGCCGACGCCAGTCGGTAGCCCCGACGATGCAGGAGCCCGCCGGAACTGTCCACGCTCAGCGTCAATTCATCGTCCACGAGGCGCACGAGGAACCGCTGCGCCCCCGGGAGCGTGGAGACGTCGTCGTCGAGGGCGTCCGCCTCCGAGGGGGCCCGCACGGGGCGTGCACCCGGGACGGCCGCCGCCACCACGCGCTCCAGCCGCTGGGCGACCGCGTCCTGATGGTAGAGCCGGCTCTTGTGGCTGGTGACCCGGAAGTGCGCCGCGCCGCCCGCCGGGACCCACCGTTCCCAGCGAACGGCCCGCGCCCGCTGCTCCAGTTCGGCGAAGGACCTGGCGTGGAACCGCGCCACGCGCACCACGATCCGGCTGGCGGTCCGCACCTGCAGGTTGGCGGCGTAGAGGACGCCCGGCGCCGCCGTGAACGCCACGCCCCCCGGCTCAATGGCATCCACCACGGCGCCCGCCGAGGCGAGTTCGCCGGCGGTCAGCCGTTCCAGGCCGGGAGCGGTCACGGCGTAGCAGGA
>DAOLIZ010000038.1:3606-19369 GCA_035328285.1 Gemmatimonadales bacterium | reverse complement strand
GACGCGCCGCCGGCCAGCCGCCCGGCGGCCGTCGCCGCCTCCCAGGCGGAGACCCCGGAGGCGGAATCCATCGCCGCGTTGATGTTCGGCCCGAGGGCGAACGCGATCCCCCACCAGCACATGGCGCAGGCGGAATCGGCGGTCAGTGCCGCCCGGAACGACCGGATGGCCTCGGGATGGTTGAAGGCGTAGGTGAGCCGCATGCCCTGGTCGAAATAGCGCTGGGCGAGGGGCACGGAGGTGGTGATCGGCACATGCAGGTCGCCGAGATCGGAGTAGAGCGGAACGCTGTCCACGTTCCCGGCCGTCAGCGCGACAGCGAGGACGGCCTCGAGGAGGAGGTTGGGCATCGACATCTCCGGTCGGGGTGGGCAATGGTCGGTTCGATCGGGCGCGGTGGAGTCCGTCAGGGCACCTGGCGCTCGACCTCGCTCAGTCGGGTCACGTCCGCCCGGAGCACGCCGTCGTCGCGGGAGCGGTCGAACACATCGACGAAGCGCGCCCCGAACTCCACCTCGTCACCCCGGTAGGACGTCCGCGCGAAGACTGTCTGGCTGAAGGTCTCGTCCACGCCCGACACCAGCACAATGAATTCCGGCTCGCAGGCGCGGAGCGACGCGGCATCCTCGCCCCACAGCGGACTGGTCTCGTTGATCGGGTGCACCACGGTCCACACGAGCGGGAAGAACGCCACGTGAGCCCGCTCCAGCGCCAGTTCGTGGTATTCCCGCCCCGGACGGCCGTCTTCCGTGCGCCGGACCATGAGGACGCGGGCGTGCACGTCGAGCATCTGGTTCTGGCGGGCGTTCGTGGTCCGGAACATGAGCGCCATCCCCTCCTGGTAGGGGGCGATCACCGCCAGCTCGGAAAACATGAACCGGCCCACCGGCCGGGCGAACCGGGCGAAGGCGATCCCGCTCACGACCGCGAAGCCGACCAGTCCCGCGACCGACTCCACCGCCACGATCAGGTTGGCGGTGAGCGTGGCGGGGCTGACCACGCCGTACCCGATGGTGGCCAGCGTCTGGACGCTGAAGAAGAAGCACTGAAGGAGGTATTGGAGCGGTGTCGCGGTCGCCGGTCCGTGCAGCGCCATGGGGCCGAGCGTGAAATACGCCGCGGCGAAGAGCACGTTGGCCGCGACGTACCCCAGCGTGACGAGGCCGAGAAAACGCGTCCAGGTGGTGGTGACGAGGGTGTGGTAGAGCGACATCGAGCTGAACCACGGAATCCCCTCGCGCGCGACGTTGAAGCTTCCGTCCCGATTGAGGAGCCGTCGGGTGCTCTCGCGCGAGACGACGCTCCCGAACCCGAGGTCGTTCGACGGCTCCGGCTGATGGCGCAGGCGGTTCCTCAGGGGCGACACGCGCTCACCGCCCTCCCCGGCCGACGGCGCTCGGCTGGAGGAGCAGCACGACCGCGAAGGCCGCGAGCAGGAGGATCAGGCCGACCGCCAGCAACCGCCGGGCGGTCTGCGGGGCCACGTGCAGGCGCGGATGAACGGGGAGCATGCCTCCAACCTATCGCCGGACGAGGACCGGGGGGAGGGGGCTAGTACCGGGTGTCCGCCTGGTGCGCCGCCTCCTGCAGCATCGACACCGTCGCCGCGGGGGTGTTCATCGCCTTCCCGTCCATGGAGGCGACATCGGGAAGTTCCCGCACGTCACGCCCCGTGAGCTCTCCGTAGATGGTGATGGCGGCCAGGTAGCTGCCGAGCGGCGTGGGATGGAAGCCGTCCGGACCGTAGAGCGCCACGCCGGCGTCGCGCTGCAGGGCGAGCTGCCACGCCACCCCTGCCGGAAGGAAGAGGCCGCCGACCGCCTGCGCGGCGTCCTGATAGGCGATCCGCACCGATTCGAACCCCTGCGCCGACGCGCCCTGGGGCCAGACCATGAAGAGCGCAGTCCGTGCGCCGGTCGGATGGATGATCGAATCGAACATCCGGGTCCAGAGCACCAGCGAATCGCGGTTGATCGGCTGGGTGGTCGGGCCCTGCTGCAGCACCACGACGTCCCACCCGCCCCGCTGGATGGCCTCCACCGCCCCGCTGTGGTTGGTGATGTGGTCGATGAGCGCGTAGTTCGGCTTCGCGATCATCTCGACCTGGATGGTGTCGCCGGCGGTCAGGGCGACGCCCTTGAGCGTCCCGGGCAGGTTGTTGTAATAGGTGAGACTGTTCCCGATGAAGAGGATGCGGAGGGAGGCCGGCGCCATCGGTGCCGGGTCGGCCGAGTGCTGACAGGCGCCCGACGAGACGAAGGTGACGGCGGCGAGCGCCGCGATCGATGGGGTGCGCCACCTGGTCATCCGCTGCCTCGCCGATGGAGTGATCTAGGAGAAGAGCCCTCGCACTCCCGCGGCCCATCGCGGGGCCACGAGCGTGGCAACCAGCACCACGATCCAGACTCGTCCCTGCCGCACGTCGTAGTCGGCCAGGAGCCTCGACCAGGGATGGTGGAACAGGTAGTGACCGGCCACAAACTCAAAGACGACGGTGGCCGTGAGCCAGCACACACCGACCGCCCAGGCGGCCTGGACGGTCGTGGGGTGGACCCAGCGGATCGAGAGCCAGGCGACGAGCAGGATCAGCAGGGAGAGAGTGACGCTGCTCAGCACGTGTCCGGCGTAGACGCCGACCTGGGGAACCAGCAGGAACTGACGCGCCGTCCCGTTGGCGATGGCGACGACCATGAGTCCCAGCCAGACCAGCAGTGTCCGCACGATCATCAGGCCTCCAGGCTAGAGGAGATCCAGCCCTAATCTGGCGGCAGGGACAGATGAGGCTGTGAATCCGGCGTGAACGCTGCTTCATCGGAGCTAGAACGTGAACTGCCACGCGAGAACGACGTGGGTCCCCGCTCCCCGGTTCGGCATGACCACGACGGCGGGCAGGGCCGATTGCTCCCATCGGTCGGTGTGCTTT
This sequence comes from Gemmatimonadales bacterium, assembly GCA_035328285.1. Taxonomy (GTDB): domain Bacteria; phylum Gemmatimonadota; class Gemmatimonadetes; order Gemmatimonadales; family GWC2-71-9; genus SPDF01. The sequence goes on along the minus strand of DAOLIZ010000038.1, from coordinate 16,446 downwards.
CCGGCGCCGATCAGCGCCCCCACGCCGGCGCCGATCGCCCCGAAGCCGATCGCACCACTCAACGCCCATGCGCCGGGACCGGCGTCAACCCAGGACCCGTCATCCGAACCCGAGGCGGCGACCCCGAGCAGTGCGCCCGTGGCAGCCCCGATCAGCAGTCCCGTGACAGCTCCCTGGCCAGCCTGGGACTTGGTTCCCGTTGACAGGTCGAGCCGGGTGATCGCCGCGCGGGCCACCGCCACGGTGTCCGCGGCTGCCGTGGTCATCGTGAGCGAATCCGAGCCCAGGGACACCAGCTCTCCGACCAGCGCGGGTTCGGCCCGCCGGTGCACGCGGATGCGGCGGCCCGGGACGAGATCGATCGGCGGGGCCTGCGCCGCGAGGTCCAAGGCGGTGCAGAGGAGCAGCGCGAGGACAAGGATGGGTGAGCGAGACATTGTGACCTCCCCGAAGAGGCATCGGCCATTCGATGCCGGGGGAGAGTTACCGGTGCAGCGTCAAGCGGGAATCAAGCAGGAGCGACGGCGGTGGTGCCCACACTGCAGCGCGCCCGGATCAGGGTCGAGCGGCGCCTCACCGGCCGGACGTCCAGAGGCGCTTGAGCAACTGGATCTGCCCCGTATGATAGGCCTCGTGCTGGGCGGCGCCGAGGATGGTCTCGCCGAACGTCCACTTGCGGTTGCCCGCCGGACGGCGCCCGTACGCCGAGGGCGGGACCGCCCGGATTGTCGCAGCGACCTCAAGGTGCGCGGCGCGAATCAGCGCGCGGTCCGCCTTCCAGTTCGCCTCCGTGGGGCGGTCAGGCACGGCCGGCCAGTTGGCCGGGCTGCGCGGAAAGGGCTCCCGTGCCGTCCCCCGAAGCCGCTGGGTGATGACGTGGTGCCAGTAGGCGATGTGCAGGGCGAGTTCCCAGATCGAATGTCGGCCGGGCGCCGGTCGCCAGAGCGCCTGTCGGGCCGAGACGCCTCGCAGGGCACCCACTACGGTGGGTCCCCCATGCCAGGAGCCGCGTCGCGTCCCGGGGGCGACGTTCTCGGCCAGCAACCTGCTCAAGGTCCGTTCGTTCATGCCTGCTCTCCCTGGCCGACCACGGGGCTGCGCCGCTCGAGAAGGAGCACATCCCGCCACCAGCCGTTCATCTGTCCCAGCCGCTCCCGCCGGCCCACCAAGCGGTACCCGGCGCGTTCGTGGAGGGCCACGCTGGCGGTGTTCTCCGGGAAGATCCCGGCCTGGAGCGTCCAGATACCGTGGCGCTCCGACTCGGCGCTCAAGGCCTCGAGGAGGGCGAGCCCGACCCCCTTCCCCCGTGCCGACGCACCGACGTAGACCTGCACTTCCGCAACACCGCCGTACACGCAGCGGTCCGAGACGCTGCTCAGCGCCGCCCAGCCCAAGACCCGGTTCCCGTCGACCGCGACCAGGCGGGAGTGGGCCAGATGCCCGCGGTCCCAGGCCTCCCAGCCCGGCGCCTCGGTGTTGAAGGTGGCATTCCCTGTCGCGATCCCCTCGCGGTAAATGGCCGCGACGGCGGGATAGTCCTCGGGCGTCATGGAGCGGAGCCCGGGCGGAGCGGCCGGGAGGGTGGAACGCAACTCAGGATCCATAGTACGCGACCAGGGCGGCGCCAACCCCGAGGAGCAATGCCAGGGGGGAGTAGTACCGCGTGTCCATCTGCGCGAAGGCGGTGGCGCGGACCCGCTTGAAGAACCCGACGTAGCGGAATTCGCCGACGGCGCGGAGCACGAAGGCGGCGGCGAGCACCCAGCACCCCGGCACAACCAGCGCGGCGGGAACCAGCCCGCGCCCCAGTCCCACCCGTTGGGTCACCAGCAGGGCGGCGACGAAGAGGAGCCCGGCGACGGCGAAGGTCGAGGCGGGGCCGGGATGAAACGTGGGCGCGCCATCCTCCCGCTCCGGGATCGCGGCGGCGTGCCCGATTCGAATCCCGACCGCCCACGCAACGTGAAGCAGGCTCAGCACGCAAAACACCACGGCCATCCCGATCGCCAGGAGAGTCATTCGCCTTCACCTGCCCCGCTGCCCCCCTGCCCCCCTGCCCCGCCTTCCCTCACCTCCGGGTCCTCGACCGACAGCCGCTGCACCTGCCGCTCCCGCATCATCTTGACGAACGGGAGGCTGAACACCGGGTCGAAGTCGGTGCCCGATTTCTCCTCGAGGTAGGCCAGCGCCTTCTCGGACGACCAGGCGTCGCGGTACGGGCGGTTGGTGCAGAGCGCGTCATAGACGTCGCAGACGTGCACGAGGCGGCTGGCGTAATGGGTGTCGCGCACGAAGTGGAAGGCAGGGTAGCCGCCGCCGTTGAGCATGATGTGGTGCTCGTACGCCACCACCGCCGGGACCTCGAGGCGCACGTCGCGCTCGAGGATCAGCTTGGCCCCCTCCTTCGGGTGCGCTTTCATGATGGCAAACTCTTCGTCGGTGAAGCCCCCCGGCTTGACCAGGATCTCACGCGGAATCTTCACCTTGCCAAGGTCGTGCAGGAGCCCCGACACGCCGAGGACCCGGAGCTCGCGTCCGCTGAACCCGAGGTACTCGCCGATGGCCATGGCGAGCACCGAGACGTTCGTGGAGTGCGTCGTGGTGTACTGGTCGAACTCCTTCAGCTGCAGCAGCGGCAGGATGATCTCCGACTGACTGTGCATGGCGATGGCCAGGGAGCGGACCACCGTCTCGGCCTCGAGGAGCGGCAGCTCCCCGGTGCGCTGCACATGGCCGTGCATCCACTGGATGGCCTCGACGTCGTCGCGAAGCGAATAGGCGATGGTGGCGGTGGCCAGGGTCTCCCGCACGCCGTCCAGCGCGTCGCCGGTGTCGAGCGCCAGGGTGCCGTAGCGAATGCCGGTGGCGCGCAGGTGGCGCACCTCGGCGGTGTCCATGGCCTCGCCCCGGCTTCGCTGGAAGGTGTCCCGGAGGAACTGCTCGTAGTCCTCCCGCGTCACCGTCCCGTCGATTTCGAGGCGCTCGATGCCGAGGCCCGCCAGCCGCGTCGCCCAGTCCCACTCCTTCAGCTCGCGCACCACGCGCCGTTCGAAGACGACGTCGCCGCCGATGAACGAGAACTTCAGCGTCTCGGTGTCGGCCAGGATGTCCTGCAGCTCCTGGAAGCTGTCGTCCAGCACTCGCTCGCGGGCGGGATGCCCCTCGTTGTAGAGGCCCATGGTGGCCATCACCTGGCCCAGCGACGTCAGGAACTTGACGGGGCTGCTCATGCCAGCCCTGCCGCGGTGCGGATTTCGGGATCGGCGCTGCGGGCCGCCAGGTTCATCACGACCTCGACCTCCGGGTGACGGGCCCACGTGGCGGCGAGGCCGCGGAGCGCCGCCAGCATTTCGGGACTGGGCTGGTTGAGGCGGGTCCGCCGCCACCATTTCTTCCTGGCGAGCACCCGCAGGAGGAGGAGATCCCTCGCCCGGCGGCTGCGGAGCGTCCCGAAGACCCGGATCGCCAGGACGCGGACTTCACCCTCCTCGTGATCGAGCAGCTTGGCCAGCGCCGGCTCGGCGGCCGGCGGACACTCCTCGAGGGCGGCGGCGAGCCCGAGCCGCATCACGGCGTCATCCGGGTCGGCGAGGCTCAGCACCACGCCCTGGGGCCGCAGCTCGGGCCGCTGGGTCCCCATCATCAGCTTGATGGCCTCGCGACGCACCCGCGGATCCTCGGCGGTGGCGTAGGCGACCGGATCGAATTTCGCGGGCCACTGGGGCAGCGCCGCGAGCACGATGAGAAGGTTGCGCTGCACGAACCACTCGGCGTCCTCCAGGCGGGCCACCGCGGGGGGCCCGACCGCCCCGCCAAGCGAGGTCAGGGCGTTGAGCAGGCGATGCCGCATGGTGCGCGACTCGGTGAACGCGAGCGCGTCGAGCATCGGCCCGATGGCGAACTTGCCCACCCGGTCGAGGATCCGCTCGACCGCGTCGAGGTGGGCGTCGCCGTGCTCGAGGATGGCGCTCATCAGGGCGGGCTCGGCGAGCCGCACCCAGATCGTCTCCGCCGCCAGGGAATCCACCGGCGCGTTGTCCAGCGACTCCACCAGTTCGTCCAGCCGGCCATCCTCGACCACCTTGGCCAGCGACGTCCAGACCGCCTCCCCGACGACGTCGAGCTCGAGCGCCATCTTGAGGATGCGGGGGGCTTCGGCCAGGTGCTCCGTTTCCGCGGGCGCGACCGGCGCCGCCTCGTTCGGCAGCGACAGCTGGTCGAGCACCGCGGTGTAGGCGTCCGGGTTGGGGTCCGTCAGTGTCCAGTCGTTGAGCAGGTCGTTGACGGCGGAGCGGAAGGTCTCGTCGGCGTGGGCGCGGACCGTCGTCTGTCCCTGGTCGGCATGGTCCGCCAGCTTGGTCAGCATCCGCAGGAGGGAGTGGGAGATCGTCTGCTGCTGCGCCGCGGCGGCCGCCTGGACCAGGTCGAGCACCGCCTTGACCGGGAGGCTCGACGCGAAGTCGGCCACGAAGTTCTCCCGGCTCGCGAGGTCGCCGCCCACGGTCAGGAGGCGGGTGACCGTCTCCTGGTCGAGCGAGGAGAGGAGCTGGGAGACGCGGGTCTGCAGTTGCGCGTAGCTCTCCCCCTCCCGCATCCGGAGCTCCCGCCCGAGCTCCTGCAGGTAGCCGACGATGATCTGGTCGTAGGCCTTGTCTTCCTTGTGGGTGTTGATGGCGCTGGCGATCCGGTCGGGGTCCTGCTCGATGACGTCGCCGGCGCGACCCTTCCGGAGCGCGGCGGAGGCGAGGCCGAGCCAGAGCTGCGAGGAACGGCCCTGGTCGGCCCCTTCGGTGGCGCCACCGATCTGCAGGTGCTCGAAGGTGAACGGAACGATCTCGATGTTCGGCCACCGGTCGAGCTCCTCGGCAGGCCGGAGCCCGAACGGCATTTCCTGCCGGTTGGCCTCGGCGCTCACCGTCTGGAGAAACTCGAGCAGCTCCTCGGTGGATGTGCCCTTCCGGAACTTCACCACCCCGAGCTGGTGGCGGTGGAGCCGCTGGGCCAGTTCCCGGAGCACGGCGTTGTCAGTGTCCGTGGCCGCCCCTTCCACGATCAGCTGGTCGCGGGCGATGCCGATGGCCAGCGCTTCCCGGCTGCTCATCAACGCCGACAATCCGCTGAAGACCGCGTTGGCGGCGTGTTCGATGACCGGGTGCCCTTTGGGGTAGGTGCCGTACTTGTGGAGCCCGACGGAGAGTTGGATCAGGAACACCGACAGCTCGCGCGAAAGCGTCTTGCTCTCGGTCGGGCGATCGGCCTGGGTCACGGAAACCTGCCTTGGGTGGCGGGGACCCCTTTAAGGTAGGCAATGGCGGCAATGCGGGAAAGGTCGTGGGGACGCAACGCGTTGCGCCCCCACGACCTGCGTCCCACCCGCCCCGCTGCCCCGCTGCCCCACCCCCGCAGGCTACGCCGCCGAGACGGCTCCCACCACCCGCGCCGGGGCGATCCCCATGAACTCGTTCCACCCCTCCTCGACCGCCGCGATGTTCGCGATGCCGCGCCGCCGCATCCACCACCCCAGGATCAGCAGCGGGATGCCGATGAACGCCATGATGATGAGCGCCGTGCAGAGCCCTCCCATGACCATCACGTAGACCCCGGCGTGCTTGGGGAACTTCGCGATCGTCATGATCTGGGTCTTCTTGTTGTGCAGCACATCGGGGTCCCGCGAGCCGACGGATTTCAGCTCGCCGATGACCATCTGCTTGTCGAGCTTGAGGAAGGGGCTGCGTTCGAGCGCCATGGTTCACCTCGGGGATGGGGGGGGAGAATTGACAAGCCTCCGCCCGGCGGTAGCATTGCCGGGTCCTGCTCTCCCCTTCCCTTGCGCGAACCGCGAGGCAAACCCGTCATGGCCGATCGCGTCCCCCTCGCGGTGCCGGACTCCGACGACCCCCGCCTGGTCATGCTCCCCGGCGACCGGGAGGGGCTCGACCGGCTCTTCGCCGCCACCTACGAGGAGCTCCGCCGGCTGGCCGCGACCGTCCGCCAGGGGGACCCGGGGCTCACGCTGAGCCCGACGGCGCTGGTCAACGAGGCGTGGATCAAGCTGGCCAGCGCACCCCCCCAGATGGCCCTCACGCGCCTCCACTTCACCCGGATCGCCGCCCGGGCCATGCGTCAGGTGCTGGTCGAGGCCGCCCGCAAGCGGAACGCCCGGAAACGGGGCGACGGCCGCGCCCTCGTGACCTTCGACGACTCGCTGGATGCCCCGGGAGCGGACGCGGACGACCTCCTGGCCCTCGATGCCGCACTCGACGATCTCGCGCGGCTCAGCCCCCGCCAGGCCCTGATGGTCGAGTGCCGCTTCTTCGGCGGCCTGGACATCGGGGAGACCGCCGCGCTCCTCGAGGTCTCCGAGGCCACCATCCAGCGGGACTGGCGCGCCGCCAAGGCGTGGCTGGCCGCGGAACTCACCCGCGGGCGATGAGCCTGGACCCCGGGCGCTGGGCGCGCATCCAGCGGCTGTTCCACGACGCGCTCGAACAGCCCCCGGCGGACCGGCGGGACTTTCTCACCGCCGCCGCGGCCGGGGACCGGGCGCTGCTGGATGCCGTCGAACGGATGCTGGCCGCCGATGCGGGCGGCCCTTCCCCCCTCGACCGCGACCTGGCGCGGGTGGCGGCGGGCGTGCTCGAGGTCGACGCCGCGGAGCTCCCCCTCGCCGATTTCGGGCCCTACCGGATCACCAGGCTGCTCGGCGAAGGGGGCATGGGCGTGGTCTACCTCGCCCGCCGCAGCGATCTCGACAGCGTGGCGGCCATCAAGATCCTCCGCGACGCCTGGCTCTCGCCCGCCCGGCGCGAGCGCTTCGCCGCCGAACAGCGGACGCTCGCGCAGCTGCACCACCCCAGCATCGCCCAGCTTCACGACGCCGACACCCTGCCCGACGGCACCCCCTGGTTCGTCATGGAGTACGTGGAGGGCGTCCCCCTGACCGAGTACTGCCGGACCCAGGCGACGAGCCTCGAGGGACGGCTGGAGCTGTTCCGCGCCGTCTGCGAGGCGGTACAGCACGCGCACGGCCATGCCGTCATCCATCGCGACCTCAAGCCCTCGAACATCCTGGTGACCGCCGACGGCACCGTGAAGCTTCTCGACTTCGGCATCGCCAAGCACCTGGAGGAGGTCGAGGGGACGGTGGACCAGACCCGCACCGGGCTCCGGATGATGACGCCGGCCTACGCCGCGCCGGAGCAGATTCTCGGCGACCGGGTCGGGATTCACAGCGACATCTATTCCCTCGGCGTCATCCTCTATGAGCTGGTCACCGGCCAGCCCCCGCACGACCTGGCCAACCGGACGCCGGTCGAGGCGATGTCAATCGTGGTGGAGCGCGATCCCGACAAGCCGTCGGCCGTGGTGCGTCGGCCGGCCGGTCCGGGTGTGGTGCGGCCGACGGGGCGCTCGCGGGTGCACACGTCGTGGGGTGACCTCGACGTGCTCTGCCTCACCGCCATGCACAAGGAGCCGGCGCGGCGCTACCAGACCGTCGAGGCGCTGATGAGGGACGTCGATCACTACCTCGCCGGCGAGCCGCTCGAGGCACGGCCCGATTCGGTGCGCTACCGGATGGGGAAATTCGTCCGGCGGCATCGCGGGGCTGTCGCCGCCGCAGGCGCGGTCGTCCTCCTCCTCCTCGGCACCGTGGTCTTCTACACCGTCCGGCTCACACGGGCGCGAAACCTGGCGGTAGCGGAAGCGGCCCGGACGCAACGGATCCAGCAGTATCTGGTGGCCCTCTTCCAGGGGGGGGACGAGGCGGTCGGGCCGGCGGACAGCCTGCGGGTCGTCACGCTGGTGGACCGCGGCATCCGGGAGGCGAACGACCTCGACGCCGACCCGGCGGTCCAGGCCGAGCTCTACCTGGCGCTGGGCACGATCACGCGGCAACTGGGCAACCTGCCGCGCGCCGACTCGCTGCTGAGCCGGTCGCTCGAGCAACGCCGTGCCCTGCTGGGCCCCTCGCATCCGGACGTGGCGGAGGCGCTGGTGGCGCTCGGGGGGCTCCGCGCGGAGCAGGCCCGGTATGACGAGGGAGAGCGGCTGATCCGCGAAGGGCTGGCCATCGACCGGCGTGCGCTGCCCTCGGACCACCCGGGGGTGCGCCGCGGGCTCGCCGCCCTTGGGCAGGTGCTGCAGGACCGCGGCGCCTACGAGGACGCGATCGCGGTGCAGGAGGAATTGGTGGCGATGCTCGCGCCGGGCGATTCCCCCGAGCGGGCGGGCAGCATGAGCCAGCTGGCCAGCTCCCAGTTCTACGCCGGCCACTACGACACCTCCGATTCGCTGAACACGCTGGTGCTCGCCATGAGCCGGCGCCTGTACGGCGACCGGCACCCGATGGTGGCGGAGGACCTGATCAATCTCGGCGCGACCCAACTCGAGCGGGGTGACTATCCGGCGGCCGAGGCCTACGACCGACAGGCGCTGGAGCTGACCCGGGCCTGGTACGGCGACGAGCATCCAAAGACCGCTGCGGGGCTCACGCTGCTGGCGCGCGCCCTGGTGTACCAGAAGCGCAACGCCGAGGCGGATTCCCTGCTCCGGGAGGCGTTGACGATCCGGGAGCGGGTCTACGGACCGATGCACCCGGTGGTGGCATCGACCATCAACGAACTGGGGAACATCGCGGTGGGAGAGGATCGGTACGACGAGGCGATCGCCTACTTCGGCCGGATGGTGGACATCTACCGGGCGGCCTACGGAGGCCAGCACTACCTGATCGGGGTCGCGCTCTCGAACATGGCGAGTGCCTACGCCGGCAAGCGCGCGTACGCGCAGGCGGAGCCGCTCTACCGCCAGGCGATCGCAATGTACCAGGCCACCCTGCCGCCGGGGCACACCACGACCGCCATCGCGCACATCAAGCTCGGCCGCGTGCTCCTCCGGGAGCGGCGATTCCGCGAGGCGGAGCCGGAGACGCTGGCAGGCTACGAGGTCATCGCCCCGACGGCGTCGCCTGGCAACGGCTTCCTGCGCGCGGCGCGGATCGACCTGGCGGCCATCTACGACACGCTGAACCAGCCGGCACAGGCGGCGCGCTTCAGGGCGGAGCTGGCGGATACCGGGAAGTAGGCGGGGCAGCGGGGCGGAAGGTCAATGGTCCGTCACCCCGGCGAAAGCCGGGGTCCATTTTCCTTCACTCAAATTGGATCCCGGCTTGCGCCGGGATGACGGCCGGTGACGAAATCGCTCCCCCGTCCCCCTGCTATCCGCCAGCCGGGTAATTGCACCCGTCCGGCGCCTGCGGCACCTGCTTGAGGTACTGGTACTCCTTCCCATCCCAGCGCCAGAGCGGGAAGCAGAAGCCCGGCCCGCCGATCAGCAGATCAGGATAGCCGAGGTTGGAGGTGGACTGCGGATCGGCAGAGGCCGCGGGGAATCCCAGGTTTGCCTGGTAGATCCCGGCGGAGTCCTTGATGAAGAGCACCGCGGAACTTCCCGTCATGCCGGAGGTGCAGCTGTTGCCGGCGATCACGAGGACCTCCGTGTTGCCGTCGCCATTCCAGTCGGAGAAGGACACCACGGCGCCGGCGGGCTGGCCGCAGGACTGATCCACGAAGCCCTTCCCCGTCGAGTCCACCGCGAGCCAGACGCCATCGAAGATCAGCTGCCGTTCAGCGGCGGTCAGTCCGTCGTGCCCTTGGGCAAAGAGGAGCGCCGGACCTGGCGCATCCGGGGGCTCCTGCGCGCTGCAGGCGGTGGCCAGCAGGCACGCGATGGCGAGCGGGAACCAGCTCCGAGGCATGCGGGCGTCCTCAGGAAGAGGGGTACGCCGGACATTGCGCGCAACGCAGCGGAAAACCGTCACCGTGACTGACCGACCATGCCCAACCCCGCGGCCCCGCCTTCACCGCACCGCCGCGATGAACTCCTTCAGCATCTTCCACCCCGCCTGGTCGTACACCTTGGCCGGGCCGTCCGGCGGCAGGCACCCGATGCCGGGTTGCGGCGAGGTGATGGTCCTGGCGCCTCGCGTGTCGCGGGTCTGGATGTACCAGTTGCCGCCGTCCATGCAGGTGCCGTCACGCTTCCGCATCTGCGTCACGCCGGGATTCGTGGGAGGAGGCGGGGGTGCCACTGGATCTCCGCGCCTGCCACCTGCCGGCTCGGCTGCCCGGCTGGCGCCGGCGAGCGAATCGAGGCGCGCAAGTTCCACCGCCCAGTTCACCGGGCCGTGCTGTTCCGGGACCCGGCAGACCCACGCCTTCCCCTCCTGATATCCCTTGGCCCACGAGACGCATCCGTAGGTGCTGTCGAACTTGGCCCGATCGGCGGCCATGGCCGACTGCATCCGGCTCCACTGTGCCATGCTGTCGGCCGCGGACTTCCCGCCGGCCTCGGCTGGGTCATACCGGCGGTACCAGACCAGCATCTGGCCGGTGACCGTCCCGTTCACGTCGTGGAAGACCACGGCCGGGCTGGGGCCCAGGAGCCCGTAGTTGCCCGCGAAACGCACCACGCGCCCGGATGAGACGGGGGTGCTGTCGGGATAGGTGAGGGCCCACGGGCTGGGGAGAGGCGGGCCGGACTGGATGGTGCATCCCGTCGTGGCCAGGACGAGGGCGGACGCGACGATGACCGAAGTGAGCCGCATGGTCGGACCTTGGTTGAGGGCGATGCACGTAAAGTACGTCTTGGCGGCCCGCGTGCCTACCCACCTTTGCACGAAACCCCTTGGCGTGAATGGCCAGATGGGCAGACGAGGGAGGGTCGGAGAACGGCCGGAAGGCCGGAGAACTGCGTGGAGGTTGCCCATCTACCCACCACCGCAGTTCTTCCGACCCTCCCTCACCTCCGACCCTTCCTCGTCTTCCGATTCCGCTCCGCCGTTTTCCCCAAACCCCCGGCCCCTCTCCCTCCGGCAGAGGGGGGCGGTCAGCAGAGTCCCGCGCGATGCTTGCTGGGCCGGCAGTCGAATCCGTCGAGCTTCCAGAGTCCACGCTGCTCCTGCTCCGCCAGCGACTCCGCCGCGCGAAACCACTCCGCATAACTCGTGTTCGGATAGTACTCCAGCGCGACGGCCCAGCCCTGGCGGACCATCAGGAAGTTCACCGAGACCCCCTCGCGCCACAGGTACCCGAGGAGCCGGCCGTACTGGTCCCGCTCCTCCCGGTCACCGCTGACCTGGATGGTGTCCTGCACCGCGATGAGCGCGCGGAGGCCCGCCGTGGCCATCGTGCCGAACGGGTCCTGGTCCCGCTCCGGGCTGTCGATGCCGATCAGCCGGACCGCCCCCCGCCCCTTGCACTCGATGGTGTCGCCATCGCGAATCCTGGTGACGACGCAGGCGCTCAGCCCCGTGCCCGGCAGCGGCGGGCCGGAATCGGGCAGCGGGGTCGGCGGTGGCGCCACGAAAGCCAGGGGAGCGGTCTCGAGCGCGGGATTGCAGGGACGCCCGCCGTTGGCGCGGTAGCCACTGTCGATGGCCACCGCTTCCGGGAGATACTCCCCTCGCTTCGTGCCGCCGTAGTGTTCGGTGCCCGGGCAGTGGTACACGCCCGAACTGAGGTTCACCCAGACCGGCTGGGGCGCGGGCGCGGGCTGCTGCGCGCAGGCGGCGGTGGCGACAAGCGCCGCAGCAAGCAGGAGCGAAATGAATCGCACGTGGCCTGGCATGCCCGAAGAATAGCGAGTCCCACCAGCGACGGGCGACCGCCATTAGATTGCAGGCACGAACCCGTCGGCGCACGGCTTGCGCCCCCGGACCAGGAGAGCTCGACACCCGTCGGGCTTAGGCGTTGCCCAAACGGCCCCCTGGCTGGGACACCACATCACCAATGGGAGGCAGTATGCCGGATCGCAGCGCAATTCTCGTCATCGACATGGCTAACGACTTCGTCTTCCCGACCGGAGTCATCGCCGACGCCGGCGGGGCGGAGTATCAGCAGCGCGCGCAGGCCATCATCCCCCACCTCTCCCGGCTGCTCGCATCGGCGCGCGAGGCAGGCGTCCTGGTCGTCTACACCACCGACGCCCATCAGCCGGGCGACAGCGAACTGAAGAAGTGGCCCCCGCACGCCATGAAGGGGACCTGGCAGGCAGAGATCGTCCCCGGTCTGGAGCCGCAGGGCGCGGACCTGGTGCTGGAGAAGCGAACCTACAGCCCCTTCTTCAGCACGGACCTCGAGGCCCTGCTCCGGAGCCGCGGCATCACCCGACTCTACATCACCGGGCTGCACACCGACTGCTGTGCGCGGCATACCAGCGGCGACGCGTTCCAGAAGGGATTCGATCTGGTGTGGGTGACGGACGCCCTGCAGGCGTTCACCGAGGAGGCGCACCAGGCCGGGCTCGAGTACTTCAAGGCGTGGTACGCCACCGATCCGAAGCGGCAGTTCCGCACCACGGACCAGCTCGTCGAGGAGTGGAGCGAGGCCGGGGCGCCGGCCGTTACATGATCCCCCTCGCCAACTCGATCCTGAGCCGTACCTTCATGGAGTGCTCACGGGATCTTTGCGCCTGTGAGGCGAAGATTCGGTCACCCCACCAGATGGAGGAGTGATGCTCCGCGAAGTCCGGCTCAGACAAGAATATGCGGACGAATTTCCCGATGTCGTTCCAGGACGATGGTACACCGCCGCGATGCTGGCGGGGCTGGTCAAGGGCCATCGACTGGTCGAGGAAGGGTTGGACATCGAACTGCCGGATCGGCTGCTGGATCCGGAACGGTTCGAGTTCCGCGGCGGCGGACCACGCCATGGTGGCTGGCTCGGCGCCCGCACCCGGCGGGTGGACCGGCTGAAGGAGCGGAACAGGCAGCCGGCGTAGATCCTCCCCCGCTCGACCAAGCACTCCGCACCCCGTCCCCTCTCCCTCCGGGAGAGGGGCTTC
>DAOLIZ010000038.1:0-3506 GCA_035328285.1 Gemmatimonadales bacterium | reverse complement strand
CTGCCGTACCTGGTGCGGATCATGGGGTATGGCTTCCGCAGGCCGACGCAACGAGTACCCGGGATGGATGTGGCGGGCACCGTTGAAGCCGTGGGCTCGGGCGTGACTCGCTTCCGGCCGGGCGACCGCGTCTTTGGCGAGATCTCGGGGGCCTACGCCGAGTACGCGAGTGCGCCAGAGACCAGTCTCGAAGCGATGCCGGCAAACCTCGGCTTCGAGCAGGCCGCGGCGCTCGCCATCTCCGGGCGGACCGCCCTCCGTGCGGTCCGGGAGTTGGGCGAGGTGACCGCGGGGCAGCGGGTCCTGGTCATCGGCGCATCGGGAGGGGTGGGCAGCTACGCGGTGCAGATCGCGAAGTCGTACGGGGCGGAGGTCACTGGCGTGTGCAGCACCTCCAAGGTGGACCTGGTCCGCTCGATCGGGGCCGATCATGTGATCGACTACACCCGTGAAGACTTCACGGATGGCAACCACCAGTATGACGTCATCCTGGACATGGGCGGTAATCGCCCGCTCGGCCGGCTGCGGCGCGCCCTGGCCGCACGAGGGACGCTGGTCATCGTGGGCGGGGAATCGGGGGGCCGCTGGCTGGGCGGGATCGGCCGAGGGGTCTGGGCATCGCTGGTGTCAGGGTTCGTCAGCCAGAACCTGCGGATGCAGGTCCCAGGTGAGCAGACCGACGACCTCCGAATGCTCAAGGAACTCGTCGAGGCCGGGAAGGTGACCCCCACCATCGACCGGACGTTTCCGCTGGAAGAGGCAGCCGACGCCATCCGGTACCTGGTGTCGGGCAAGGCGCGGGGGAAGGTCGTGCTGACGGTTGGTGGGGCGGCGGCGCCAACGCGCCGACCGCCCGCACCAGGCACTCCGTCAGGGAGACCTACTTGACCAGCTCGATGTTGCCGGGCTGCCAGGTCTGGTTGAACCAGGCGTCCAGCGGCCCGTAGAGCCGGAGGATCATGAACCACCCCTTGCCCGGGATGGTCTGCACCCAGTTGTCCTCCATGCCGGCCGGGGCCTTCGGTCCGAAATAGACGTCGACCGAGCCGTCCTTGTTGACGACCACGCCCTGTTTCTGGCTGCTGACGCTGGGGAACCGCTGGTCGGTCTGGACCATGGACCGGGTCTGGTTGTCATAGACGATGACCGACCAGAAGTCCTTGACCGGGATGTTCGGGGGCAGGCGAAGCTTGTAGGTGTTTGCCCCCTCCAGCGGCTGGCCGTTCGCGTCCTGGGCGGACCAGGGGTACTGCGACCCCTTGCCCACCATCTTCTCCGCCATCGCCGGAGTCACCCCCGTGGCGAAGTAGTAGAAGAAGATCGCCCCGTCGAGATTCGACACACCGGGCGCGAGCTCGAACTTGTACCCGCCGAAGAAGGGCTTCCGCCACGGGCGGCCAGGATAGATGAAGCCGTCGGGATCCCGCATCCGGAAGGCGATGGCTCGCGCGGTCACGCTGCCGATCCGCGCCGCATCGGCCAGGATCCTGCTCATGCGCGCGTCGGGGTTGAACGGCTTCCCCTTCTCGATGCCGATCGACGCGAAGAGGCCCAGCGTGGTGGGGTCGCTGCCCTCGCTCGGCTCTTCCTGGATCGCCTCGTTCAGCAGGCTCCAGAAGGTCGAGTCGCTTGGCGGGACAAAGTTCGACGGGATGCCGGAGGCGTTGACCAGCTTCATGGCGGGCGGATTGGCCGCGTCGGACAACTGGTAGATCTTGAGGTACTTCTTCACCGCCTCGACGCCCGGCTTGGTCGAACCGTCCACCAGGAACGAACGGAAGGGCATCCAGTTGCCGTAGGTGCTCGGGCGGACCACGAAGTAGCCGTCGGGCACTGCGCCACTGTAGCCGGGAGGAAGAATCAGGTACTTCCCGCCCTTGCCCCCATCGGGTCCGGTGATGCCGACGTCGGCCACCCACCTGTACCAGAAATCGTCGATGAGGCCGAGCACCATCGGCGGGACCTCGACCACCAGCGGCCCCTTGTGGGTGTCGAGCCAGATGAAGCTGTAGATGGTGTTGTCATTCGCGGTCAGTTCGACCGTCTTGGAGTCGACCAGGTCTTCCCAGATCACGTCGGTCTGGTTGACGGGGCCGAACTCGCGGAGGGTGGCCCGCATCCCCACCTGGTTGACGATCGGAATGCCGAGCAGGTACGCCTGGAGAGCGCGCGACGCGTCGAGGTTGTCGTACACCTTCTGCGTCGTGGCGTCGTCGGGGTAGCCGTAGTTCAGGTGCAGCGTCCCGATGGAGGTCTCCACCTTGTCCGGCACCATCACGCCGGGCGCGATGGGAGTGGTCATTTTGTATTGCTGCGCCTGCGCGCTGGTCACCCACAGGAGTGCCGGCAGCGCCGCGAGCAGGTGCCGCGCGAATCGTCCTCGCATGAAACCCTCCAGATATCTGAGCTCATCGCTCGATGAACTGCGGTGGCCGGTGCGCCACCTGATACACAGGTAATCTAGCAATCGCCGCGTGGCCCGCAGTCGCAAGCGATCCCGAAGATTTCTTCAGCCGGAGCTTCAGGAACCCCCGGGGGGCTCCCCAGGCGAACTGGGCCTCGACGGCCATGTGGACGGCGTCTGGCGCGACACCGGGGCCGGGGCCATCTTCCATAGTAGCACCCCATCCGCCGTCTGTCGGACGACCGACCCGGGACCCGCATGCTTGCTGCCATCGACAGGTACCTCTCGAAGCGCCCCCCGTACCTGCTCGGGGTGTATGCCCTGGTCCTCCTCGCCGTGGTCGGGACCATCGACCTCGCGATCGGGTACGAGCTCTCCCTGTCGATCTTCTATGCCATTCCCGTCGGCCTGAGCGCCTGGTACCTGGGGCGGCGCTTCGGGCTGCTCCTCTCCGTGCTGTCGGCGCTGATCCTCTTCGTCGTGGACGCCACGGGGGGCCACGTCTACCTCAGCACCACCAGCCCGCTCTGGAACACCGCCGGCCACCTCGGGTTCTTCTTCATCATCACCGTCCTGCTCGACGACCTGCACCGCGCGCTGGCGGCCCTATCGTCACAGGCCCAGCGCGACGGGCTGACCGGCCTCCTGAACGACCGCACCTTCCGGGAACGCTGTCACCCGGCCTTTTCGCTCGCCGCCCGGCACCACCGGACGATCGCGCTCGGCTACATTGACCTCGACGGATTCAAGGGAATCAACGACCGGTCGGGGCACGCGGTGGGCGACCAGGTGCTGCGGGAGGTGGCCACGGCGATCACCAAACGGCTCCGCGGCACCGACTTCGCCGGGCGGCTCGGGGGGGACGAGTTCGGGGTGCTGCTGGTGGAGACGACCCTCGAGGGCGCCCAGACCTTCTTCGGGCGGCTGCACGACGCCATGAACGCGCTGGCGGCCAAGCACAGCTGGCCGCTCGGCATCAGCATCGGCGTGGGCGTCTTTCATCCGCCGCCGACCACCCCCGCCGACGCCATCCGGTCGGCGGACCAGCTGATGTACCGGGTCAAGCACTCGGGGAAGAACCGGGTGCTGGTGCAGGACTTCC
>DAOLIZ010000037.1:0-19379 GCA_035328285.1 Gemmatimonadales bacterium | reverse complement strand
CAGCGGGGCAGCGGGGCAGCGGGGCAGCGGGGCAGCGGGGCAGCGGGGCAGGAATGTGACAAAGTCGTCACCCCGGCGAAAGCCGGGGTCCAGTAGCAGCCTTCTCCTGTCGGAAAGACGAGCATGTGGGATGAACGATACGCGTCACCCGAGTACGTCTACGGCACCGAACCCAACGATTTCCTCGCCTCGGTGGCCTCGCAGATTCCCCGCGGCCGGGTGCTCTCGATCGCCGATGGCGAGGGGCGCAACGGCGTCTTCCTCGCCAGCCTCGGCCATGACGTCACGTCGGTCGACGCCTCGGCCGTGGGGCTGGCCAAGGCAGCCCGGCTCGCCGCGGCACGCGGCGTGCACCTCACCACGCAGGTCGTCGACCTGGCCGACTACGTGATCGAACCCGGCGCGTGGGCGGGGATTGTTTCGATCTTTGTCCACCTGCCGCCCGCGCTCAGGCAGCGGGTACACGCCCAGGTGGTGCGCGGGCTGGCGCCAGGCGGGGTGTTCATCCTCGAGGCCTATTCACCCGACCAGCTCCGGCACGGGACCGGCGGCCCGTCAAACCCGGAGCTCCTGCCGACGCTGGACGCTCTGCGCGCCGAGCTCGGCGGACTGGAATTCACTCACGCCGCGGCCCTCGAGCGGGACGTGCAGGAAGGCCAGTTCCACCGCGGCCGGAGCGCCGTCGTGCAGGTGGTGGCGCGCAAGCCGGGATAGACCCTCTCGGCCGCTTTACTGGCACTTCGCCGTACCTGCGCATACCTTCCTCCAATGATCGTACGCAGGTTGGTCTCTGGAGTGATGACCCTGATGGCGGTACAATTCGCCGCCTTTGGGGGTCAGCCGTTGTGCGCCGGCGATCATCACACTGCATCGGCCGCGAGCGCGGGGACGATGAGCGACATGTCCCACAACGGCCTGATGGACCACGGGGCCGCCGACCCTTGCGCGCCGACCGCACCGGACTCGCACTCCAGGCATTCACGGTCGAGCTGCCTCGCCATGACCGGATGCGCCCCGACCGGGTTCGCGTCCCTGGGTACCTTGAACGTCGCTATCCCTCCGATAACGATCCACTCCGTGGGGCGTGAACCCGCGGTCCTCCATTCTGTTGTCTCTCCCCCGGAAACACCCCCTCCCATCGCCTGATCCGCATGTGTTGGTGACTTCGCCGGGTGCACGATGCGTGCACGTGGTGCCACACAAACCAGGATCAGGAAATGAACAGGCGATCGCCCTCCCCGGCGTATCGCGCCGCATGGCTCCATCAAGCCGTGCGACGCATGCTCCCGGTCATACTCCTCAGCACGTCGCTGACGCTCCCGGTGGCTGGCCAGAGCGCCCCGGACCGGCTGACCATCGACGCGCTCTACCGCGCGGTGGACAGTCTCAACCCGAGAATCGCGGCGGCGCGAGCCTCCGCTGACGCCGCCCTCGCCCGCGTCCCGGGCAATCGCCGCCTCCCCGATCCGCGGCTGCAACTGGCCACCATGAACCGTCAGCTCCCCGGGTTCGAATTCATGCCAATCCTGGGCATGAACCAGGTTCAGCTGACCCAGATGTTTCCGATTCCGGGCACCGGCAAGCTGGGTCTGGCGGGGGACGTCGCGCAGGCACGCGCGGACGCCGAACGCGCCTGGGTGGGCGAATCGATCTGGGAGCAGCGCACCCGGGCCGCCGCCGCCTTCTACGACCTCTACCAGGCCGAGGGAACGCTCACGATCATGCAGGAGACCCTTCAGCTTCTCGAGGCGGTGTCGTCCACCGTGAATGGCATGTATTCGGTGGGGGAGGCAAGGCAGGCGGATGTCCTTCGGGCACAGCTCGAGATCGGGAGAATGACCGGCCAGGTGGCGGAGATGGACGCCATGCGCCGGACCATGGCGACTCGACTGAACACGGTCCTGGACCGTCCGCCGAACACACCGACGGGCATGCCTATGCTGCCACGGTTTCCCGACAGCATCCCCGCGACCGACTGGTTGATTGACGAAGCGATGGATTCAAGGGGCATGCTGCAAGCCGGGGCCGAGCGGGTCCGGGCTGCCACGGCCGCGGAGCGACTCGCGCAGCGTGAGATCTGGCCAGACCTCGAACTCGGCGTGATCTACGGACGGCAGCCGATGACGGACGGCGGCACTGGCCAGATGATGAGCTTCATGCTCGGAGCGTCGGTGCCGATCTGGGCGGGGAGCCGCCAGATGAAGCTGCGGGACGAGACGGCGGCGATGCGACAGATGGCCACCGATGACCTCAGGGCCATGGAGGCCGACACGCGGGGGCGTGTCGCCGAACTGATCGCCGAAATCGACCGGACCCGTGCCCTCCGCGCCATTTATGCACAGACCCTCCTGCCGCAGGCCGAGGCGACCCTCAACTCCGCCCGCGCTGCCTACCAGGTGGGGAACGTGGACTTCATGACCTTTCTCGACGCATTCACGACGGTATACGGCTATCGCATCCAGGTCATCCGGCTCGACACCGCGCAGGGGCAGGCGCTGGCCGAACTCGAAATGGTGACCGCGCGGCCGATCGTCGCGACCATCGACATGCCCGACCCCACCGCGCCAGGAGGCGCCCAATGACCGCCTCTCCATTTTCGGGCCCTCCGACCACGACACGCCGGCGGCGACTCCTGGCCGGACTGGCCGTGGTGGTGCTTCTGGCTACCGCAGGGTTCGTGTACTCGGTCACCCGCACCGCGCCCCCCCCAACGGACACTGCAGGGGCCCATGACCATGGCGCCGCGACGCTCACGGACAGCGCCGAGTCCATCATGCTTTCCGCCGAAGAGGCTGGTCGCATCGGCATCACCACCGAGGAGGCGATTCTGGGCCCGATGGAGCGCGAGGTGCGCACGGTTGCCCAGGTCTCGTATGACGAGACGCGTGTCGCAACCGTAGCCCTCAAGGTCGACGGCTGGGTGGAGCGCCTGTACGTGAACATTACGGGACAACCGGTGCGGAAGGGACAACCACTGCTCGATCTCTACTCACCGATGCTGGTGAGCGCCCAGGAGGAGCTGCTCATCGCGCATCGGCTCGCGGCGGAGGTCGCCTCCGGCACCCCCTCCGCACAGGCTGGAGCGGAGGACCTGCTGCGCTCGGCTCGCCGGCGCCTGGCCTACTGGGATGTCGCGCCAGACGTCATCGCCACCATTGAGCGGAGTGGGCAGGTGCGAAAGGCGGTGCCTTTCACGGCCCCCGTGTCCGGCATCGTGGTGGACAAGCCGGTCCTGGTCGGGCAGCAGATCATGGCCGGACAGCCGCTCTACACGATTGCCGACCTGAGCGTCATCTGGCTGGAAGGCGAGGTGTTCGAGCCTGACCTTCTCGCTGCACGCCCGGGGCTTGAAGTCACGGCGGAATTTCCCGCACTGCCTGGGACCCAGCGCAAGGGCCGCATCACGTACGTGTACCCGACACTCGACCCTGAAACCCGCACCGGGCGCATCCGGGTGGAATTGCCAAACGCCGATCTTGCCCTCAAGCCCGGGATGTACGCCACCATCCGGTTCCGAGGAGAGGCCAGACAGACGCTGACGGTGCCGCGGTCGGCTGTCCTTGCCACCGGGGAGCGGAACTTCGTGTTCGTCGCCGACCCGGACGGCATGTTCACGCCGAGAAACGTGACGCTCGGGGCCACGACCGACGACCGCATCGAGATCCTCGGCGGCCTCGCTGCGGGCGAACGGGTCGTCGCGTCCGGGACCTTCCTGCTCGATGCCGAGTCGAACCTCGGCGCCGCCATGGGCGGAATGGGCGACATGCCCGGCATGGACATGAAGGCACCGAGTAGGCGCAGCGCCCCACACGACAGCGCGACACCAGCGCCCCCGACCATGCCCGGCATGACCATGCCGGCGCCAGTGACAGGAGGGGCCAATGCTAACCCGGATCATTGATTGGTCGCTGCACAACCGCCTGCTCGTGCTGCTCTTCACGGCCGCCGTGATCATCGGCGGCGTCCTCGCCGTTCGGGCGACGCCGCTCGAGGCGATTCCCGACCTGAGCGATGTGCAGGTGATCGTCCAGGCGGAGTTCAACGAGCAGGCACCGCGGATCGTGGAAGACCAGGTTACCTATCCCATCGCCGCGGAAATGCTCAAGGTCCCGGGCGCCCGCGTGGTACGCGGCTACTCGTTCTTCGGCGTCTCGTTCGTGTACGTGATCTTCGAGGACGGCACCGATCTCTACTGGGCCCGCTCCCGGGTCCTTGAGTACCTGAATGGCATTCAGGGCAAGCTCCCGGCCAACGTCACGCCGATTCTCGGACCCGACGCCACCGGCCTCGGCTGGGTCTTCCAGTACAGCATCGAGGATACCACCGGACAGAAGACACTGGCCGAGCTGCGAAGCATCCAGGACTGGCAGTTGCGCTACGCCCTGACCGCCGTTCCCGGCGTGTCCGAGGTCGCCTCCATTGGCGGGTTCGAGAAGCAATACCAGGTGGACCTCGACCCGGCGCGCCTCCTTGCTTACCGGGTGCCGATCACGGCGGTGATGACCGCCATCAAGAACGCCAACTCCGACGTCGGCGCCATGGTCGTCGAGCTGACCGAGCGCGAGTACATGGTGCGCGGCCTCGGATACCTCAAGAGCCTGAGCGACATCGAAAATGTGGTCGTCGGTGCCACCCGCAGCGGGACGCCGATCCGGGTGGCCGAGCTGGGGCGTGTCAGCATAGGGCCGGCGGGCCGGCGGGGGATCGCCGAACTCGATGGACGCGGGGACGCCGTCGGCGGAATCGTGATCATGCGCTCTGGCGAAAACGCGCTGACCACTATCAAGCGGGTCAAGGCGAAGCTGGCCGATGTGCAGCCGGGGCTCCCGCCGGGGGTGATTGTGCGGCCGGTCTATGACCGCAGTGAACTCATCGAGCGGGCCATCACGACCCTCCGGGAAAAGCTGCTGGAAGAGAGCCTGATCGTGGCGCTGGTCTGCATCATCTTCCTGTTGCACGCCCCCTCGGCCCTCGTCGCGATTCTCACCCTGCCGGTCGGCATTCTCATGGCCTTCATCGCCATGCGGTGGGTGGGGGTCGGGGCGGATATCATGTCGCTGGGCGGGATTGCCATCGCCATCGGCGCGATGATCGACGCCGCCATCGTGATGATCGAGAACATGCACAAGCACCTCGAACGCGCGGTGGACGTCAAGCTGAAGCATGCCGGCGAATCGCTGACGGAGGCGTCCTACACCACTGCCCTCCTTTCCACCTCGGAGCGCTGGCGCATCGTCGGCGCCTCCGCGAGGGAGGTCGGGCCAGCCCTCTTCTTCTCGCTCCTGATCATCACCGTGTCGTTCATTCCGGTCTTTACCCTGGGAGGCCAGGAGGGGCGGCTCTTTCACCCGCTCGCATTCACCAAGACATTTTCCATGGCCGCGGCGAGCATCCTGGCCGTGTCGTTGGTGCCGGTGACGATGGGGGTCTTCATCCGCGGGCGGCTCTACCGGGAAACGGCCAACCCGATCAATCGGATCCTGATCCGGTGGTACCGGCCGATGATCGCGTATGTGCTGCGGCATCGCTGGTCCGTCGTCACGGTGGCCGTGATGGCCGTGATGCTGAGCTGGATACCGTGGCGGCGACTGGGGAGCGAGTTCATGCCCCCCCTGCACGAGGGCACGATTCTCTACATGCCGACCACGCTGCCGGGGATCAGCATCGCACGGGCACGGGAGTTGTTGCGGATTCAGGATCAGATCCTGATGAGCTTTCCCGAGGTTGAGCATGCATGGGGCAAGGCGGGGCGGGCGAACACCGCCACCGACCCGGCGGGGCTCGACATGATCGAAACAACCATCACCCTCAAGCCGGAATCCGAGTGGCGCCCGGGCATGACAAGCGACAAACTCATCGCGGCCATGGATTCCGCGCTGCGGCTGCCAGGCACCACCAACGCCTGGACCATGCCGATCAAGGGACGGATCGACATGCTGGCCACCGGCATCCGAACGCCGGTCGGCGTCAAGATCTTCGGCCCCGACCTCGGCGAGCTTGAGCGGCTTGGCCGCGAAGTGGAAGAAGCCGTTCGCACAATTCCAGGGACGCGCAGCGCGTTCGCCGAGCGCTCGGTCTCGGGGTACTACCTCGACATCGACATTGATCGGGCAGAGGCCGCGCGCCATGGGCTGAACGTCGGGGACGTGCAGACGGTCATTGCCACGGCTGTTGGAGGAATGACCGTCACCCAGACAGTCGAGGGGCGGGAGCGTTACGGCGTCCGCATCCGGTACCCGCAAGAGCTTCGGGACAGCCCGGAGCGGCTGGCATCGGTCCTGATCCCTGTGAGTCACGGGTTGGGTGGCCCCGCGGGGACCCCGATGGCCGGCGGCATGCCCGGTTCCAGCGGCAACGCCACCTCAGTGGGCGGCGAGACATTCGTCCCTCTCGGTCAGATCGCGACCATCCGTCAGGAGGCCGGGCCGATGGTGGTCCGAACGGAAGGTGCCCAACCGACGGCCTGGGTGTACATCGATGTCGGGGACCGCGACATCGGCAGCTATGTCGCGGAGGCCCGCACGGCGGTGGAGCGGGCGGTGGTCCTGCCGACGGGGTACACCCTCGTGTGGAGCGGGCAGTATGAGTACATGCAGCGCGCGGCCGCCAAGCTGAAGGTCGTGGTGCCCGCGACACTGGCCATCATCTTCCTGCTCCTGTACTTCAACTTTGGACGGCTGGGCGAGACCGCCATCGTCATGCTCTCGCTCCCGTTTGCGCTGGTCGGCGGCCTCTGGTTCATCTGGCTCCTCGGCTACAACTGGTCGGTGGCCGTGGCCATCGGCTTCGTCGCGCTCGCGGGGGTTGCGGCAGAGACCGGGGTGATCATGCTCATCTACCTCGACCATGCCTGGCAGTCGAAACGATCCGAAGGACGGGTGCCCTCGCTCCAGGACCTGTACGATGCCGTCATGGAGGGAGCGGTGGAGCGGGTTCGGCCCAAGTTGATGACGGTGACCGCCATCATGGCTGGCCTGTTGCCGATCCTGTGGGGGACGGGTGCCGGCGCCAGCGTCATGAAGCGGATTGCGGCGCCGATGGTGGGAGGCATGGTGAGCAGCACCCTACTCACTTTGCTCGTCATCCCCGCCATCTACTCGCTGTGGAAGGAACGGGAGGTGGCATGAACCACCACCCCCGGCACCGAAACCGCCGTCCCGCGGCGTCTGCGAGCCTGACCATCCATCCATCGCTCCTTCGAGCGCATTCACGAATCGTTCCTTCGATGGATTGTCGGCTCTGGTCTCACCCGCCTGATTACATGGTTGGGCTCTCCCGTCGGCCGCCCGGGGAGCTTGGACTCGTTGCCTGGAACGACCAGAAGGAGCGAGCCGCGGCGGCTTGAAACAAACAGACCCGTTGGACAGGAGTATCGGACCATGCGAAGAACTCACACAGCCCTGGCGATCGTGGCACTCGCGTTGGGGGCCTGCAACACCAAGCCGGAAGCGGCTCAGACGCCAACAGCCGCGGTTGGTGGTATGATGGGTGGAGCCCAGATGACCGCGCAGGAACCCGACATGGTGAACCTGATGAGTGCGCAGCTCGACTCACTGGCGATCATGACACCGGCACAAATGACCGCCATGATGACGGCGCATGACGCCCAGGTCTCCCAGATGATGGACATGATGGGTTCCGCGATGCAGGGCATGAACATGCGGCGTGACGCCGGCTGGATGGCGCTCAATGATTCCGTGCAGCAGGACCTGACGACGATGCCGGCCCTGTCCGGCGACGCGCTGCAGGCTCGCATGCAGGCGCATATCGGGCGGATGCGTCGGATGATGACCATGTATCAGGGGATGCCCCACAATTGACCGCGCTCGATTGAGTACCCGGCGGTCCCGGCATCGCCGGGGCCGCCGGGCTCAGCCAACTGACACCATCCTGATCATATCGTGTGAGGTGGCATGACCAGCCACGACAAATCCGAGCATCACCAGCATGCGAACATGACGGACCACCAATCCGCCCCTCATGACCACGCCTCCGTGATGGCCGACCCGAACATGGCCAAGGAAATGGAGCGGGACATGCGGCGCCGCTTCTGGGTGGCGCTGGCCTTCACCATCCCCGTCACTCTGATCGCCGGGCACATCCCCGGTGTGCCGATGCTCCTTCACCCGCCCCTGGCCGGCTGGGTCGAGTTGGGGCTCTCCGTTCCTGTGGTCTGGTGGGCGGGCTGGATCTTTATCAGCGGCAGCTACCACGCGCTGAAGAACAGAAAACTCGACATGTCGGTGCTGATTGCCACCGGCGTGCTCGCCGCCTGGCTCTCAAGCCTCTACCTGACGATCATCGCCGAGCCGACGTCGTACTACGAAGCGGCGTGCATGCTCGTGACGTTTGTGCTGTTCGGGCACTGGATGGAGATGAAGTCCCGGCGTGGCACCTCGGACGCGCTGCGCGCGCTCTTCGACCTGGTGCCGCCCACCGCCCGGGTGCTGCGCGACGGCAAGGAGGTGGAGGTCCCCACGAGTGACGTGGTCGTCGGTGACCTGCTGCGGCTCCGCCCCGGCGACAAGATACCGGTGGATGGCGAGCTCTCGGAGGGCGCCACCGACGTGGACGAGGCGCTTGTCACGGGGGAGAGCCGGCCGGTCAAGCGCGGCCCCGGAGACGCGCTGGTTGGCGGCGCCATCAACGTGAGTAGCGCGGTGACGATGCGCGCCACCCGAGTCGGCAAGGATACCGTGCTGGCACAGATTGCCGACCTCGTCTCCAAGGCACAGAACTCCAAGGCGCCCCGCCAGCGGCTGGCCGATAAGGCGGCCGCGATCCTGGTCGTGGTGGCCGTCGGCGCTGGCGTGCTGACCTTCGCGGGCTGGAGTCTGCTCGCCGACGTCCCCTTCCTCACTGCTCTCACCTTTTCCATCTCCGCCGTCGTTATCGCGTGCCCCGACGCCCTCGGCCTCGCCACCCCGACCGCCGTCGCGGTCGGCACCGGGCTCGGCGCCAAGCACAACATCCTCATCAAGGACGCGGCCACCCTCGAGGGGCTCAGCCGAATCGAGGTACTTGTCCTCGACAAGACCGGCACGATCACCGAGGGAAAGCCGGGCGTGACGGATACCCTTCCGGCCCATGGGTACACGAAGGATGAAGTGCTGATCAGGGCTGCCGCCCTGGCCGGCAAGTCCACCCACCCCCTGTCTCGCGCCATCGCCGGGGCCGCGAACGAGCTGACACTTGCCGTCCCGGATCTCGTGTCCGCCGTGACCGACCAACCCGGCAAGGGGATGGAAGGAATGATAGGAGGAGACCGGATCTTGCTCGGTAACGCGGCCCTCCTCGATGACAACCAGGTGGATCGCACTGAGCTCCAGAGCGCCGCGTCAGATTTGGCGGCGCAGGGGCGCTCGCTGGTCTGGGTCGCCTCCGGTGAAAAGGTGATCGGTGTCATTGGCATCACCGACGCGATCCGTCCGACCTCAAGCGATGCGATCAGGGAGCTCAAGGAGATGGGAATTGAACCGGTCCTCCTGAGCGGGGACCTCGAGGAAACGGCGGAGCGAGTCGCGCAGGAAGTCGGTATCGGGCGCGTCCTCGCCGAGGTGCGGCCGGAACAGAAGGCCGAACAGGTGAAGAGGCTGCAGGGAGAGGGACGGTTCGTGGCGATGGTGGGCGACGGGGTCAATGACGCACCCGCGCTGGCGCAGGCGGACATCGGCATCGCCATCGGAACCGGTACCGACGTGGCAATCGCGGCCGCACAGGTGGTGTTGATGCGCTCCGATCCGGCCGACATCGCCCGCGCCATTCGCCTCAGCAAGGCCACGGTGCGGAAGATGAAGCAAAACCTGGCGTGGGCCAGTGTCTATAACCTCCTGGCCATCCCCGTGGCGGCTGGCGTGTTCTACAATTCGCTGGGGTGGTCGCTCCGACCGGAGGTGTCGGCGCTGCTGATGTCGGCGTCCTCCATCATCGTCGCGCTGAATGCGGTATCATTGCGGCGGGCGAAGATCTGATGGCCGTCGTTCAGCTCTTGGGTTGTATCCTCGCAAGCGACAATGCGTTCGCTGTGACGACCAACGATGCTCCTAGGTCGCCGACCAACACTGCGACGGCCAAACTCACTACCCCGCTCACGGCGCCGACGGCCAAGAGGACTTTGAGACCGAGCGCCAGCGCGATATTGAACCGGATGGTGCGACGGGCCCGGCGTGCCAGATGGATCGTGTAGGGCAGCCGCGTGAGGTCGTCACCCATCAGCGCAACATCGGCTGCCTCGATCGCCGCCGGTGACCCAGCCGCACCCATGGCGATCCCGACCGTCGCCTCGGCGAGCGCTGGGGCATCGTTCACCCCGTCACCCAGCATGGCAACACGGTCGAAGCGGCGCTTCAGTTCGCGTACCGCCGCCACCTTCTCCTCGGGCAGCAGTTTGGATTGAACTTCGTCGATTCCTGCTGCCCGCGCGACGATGCCGGCCGCGGCAGCCATGTCCCCAGTTAGCATCACGATCGGCCGCACTCCAAGCCGGTGCAGACGCATCACCGTGCGCCGGATCGCGGGGCGCAGCTCGTCCCGCAACACGAACAGGCCACGACCATCGTCGCCCGCGTGGACGTAGACCCGGAGCGTTCCCGTTTCCGGTTCGCCCCAACCGTTTGCCGTCTCGGGAGGCACCTGTTCCTCCGAGCCAACCGCGAGCGATACGCCGTCCACAACGCCTTGCACACCGCGACCGGGGCTGGACAGAAAGCTCTCGACGCGCTCCGCCGGGCGGACGCCCTGATCTGCCGCGTAGCGTAGAATCGCCCGTGCAACCGGGTGCTCGGAGCGGGACTCAAGCCCGGCGACGAGCGCCAGCAGTCGTTCCTGGTCCAGATCCACCGCCTCAAACCCAGTCACAGCCAGCTGCCCCGTTGTCAGCGTGCCGGTCTTGTCGATGGCCAGCGCGCTGACGGCACCCAGCGCTTCCAAGTGCTCCCCACCCTTGATCAGCACCCCGTGGCGCGCGGCACTGGTGAGCGCACTCACCACTGTGACCGGCGTTGCAATCACCAGGGCGCACGGGCAGGCGATCACGAGCAATGTGAGGCCGCGCGTGAACCACTCTATTCCAGGCGCCCCAGCGAGGAGCGGCGGCCCAAACATGACGAGGACAGCCAGCAGGGTGACTATGGGGGTGTAGACCAGGGCGAACCGTTTGATCGCCTGCTCGACCGGCGCGCGCCGCCCCTCCGCCTCCCGGATAAGCTGGACGATGCGCGCGATAGTGCTGTGAGCTGCATCTGCGGTCACCTCGATGTCGAGGCTGCCATTCAGGTTCAGGGTGCCTGCGGAGACGAGATCGCCGCGTCCCTTGGTGCGGGGGAGCGATTCCCCCGTGATAGTTGCCTCGTTGACCTCCGAAACCCCGGCGACAGTCCGGCCATCTGCCGGGATCTTGTCGCCCGGCCGAACCCGGACCACGTCTCCCACGGCGAGCTGATCGACCGACACCGTTTCCACGCCATCGGCGCCGGTCAACCGGTCCGCCTGCTCCGGGGCAAGCTCAAGCAGCAAGGTGATGGATCGGCGGCCGCGGTCCACCGCATACCGCTCCAGCAGTTCTGCCGTGGAGAACAGAAAAGCCAGCGAAGCAGCCTCGAACGGTTCACCGATCAATACGGCAGCGACGATCGCCACGGACATGAGGAAGTTCATGTCGAGCCGGAGTGTGCGGATGGCCCGCAGGCCAGCACCGAAGAAGTTCACCCCTCCGATGAGTGCAGCTCCAGTGAGGAGCAGTCCCGCGACGTCGAGCCGGATGGCCAGCCAACCCGGGGCATCGGGCGCTCTGGTCAGGAGCGCGACGGCGACCCCGGCTGTCCACAGGCCAGCCGACATGTATGTGCGGCGGGCAAATGGCGTGGCCCAGGGCGACGGACGGTGCGCGCTCCGCGGCGACGCTTGGCTAGCCAAGGGCCGCCTCCCCGCGCTCGCCGGTGGTGATGGCGAGCGCCGCCTCGATCGGGAGCACCAGCACTTTCCCGTCCCCTGGCCGGCCCGTGTGCGCCGTCCGGGTGATCAGCTCGACCAGCGCGTCGACCTGCGCCTCCGGTGCGGCGACCAGCACCAGCGCGTGCTCAAAGAAATCGGTGGCGGCGTCGGGATCAGCGTCGACTGCACCCGTGGCCCGGCGACCGAACCCCTTGGCACTGATCACCGTCATCCCAGGGCTCGTTCCCTGCTGGCGGAACGCATCGACCAATTCAGTGACCTTGAATGGCTTGATGACGGCAGCAATGAGCTTCATCGTGCCTCCTATTGTTCACTGGTTTCAGGTTCGAAGTAGCCGTAGAGCACCGGCAGGAGCAGAAGGGTCAAGAGGGTGGAGGTCACCAGCCCACCCACCACCACTGAGGCGAGGGGCCGCTGGATCTCCGAGCCGGCCCCCGAGGCGAGCAGGAGCGGTACTAGGCCGAGGCTCGCCACGAGCGCCGTCATGAGGACCGGGCGCAATCGGAGTAGTGTGCCGCGGCGCACCGCCTCCGCGACCGAGAGCCCCTCCGCGCGGAGCTGATTGATGTAACTGACCAGCACCACGCCGTTGAGGACCGCCACGCCAAACAGCGCGATGAACCCGACAGAGGCCGGGACGCTGAGATACTGGCGCGTCACGACAAGAGCGATGATGCCCCCGATCAGGGCAAACGGGACGTTGAGGATGATCAGCGCCGCCTGCTTGAGCGAGTTGAAGGAGGAAAAGAGCAGCAGGAAAATGAGCCCGATCGTAACCGGAACGATGAGCGCCAGGCGTGCCATCGCCCGTTGCTGATTCTCGAACTGGCCGCCCCACGTGATGAAGTAGCCGGGTGGGAGTTGCACCTCCCGGGCGACGGACTCCTGCGCTTCGGCGACGAATCCTCCCAAGTCGCGCCCGTCCACGTTGGCCTGGACGACAATGCGCCGTTGATTCGCCTCGCGGCTGATCTGCTTGGGACCTTCCGCCAGTTCGATCGTCGCCACCTGTGAGAGCGGCACCCGCCCGCCCGAGGGCGTCGGTATCAGCGCCCGGGCGATGTCCTCCGGCGTGGCCCGATAGGGCTCGCCGTAGCGCACCCAGATGTCGAATCGCCGCTGGCCCTCGAACACCTTGCCGGCCTCGCCACCACCAATCGCGAGTCGCACAACCCCCAGCACGTCGTCCACATTCAGACCCAGCCGCGCCACGGCAACACGGTCCACCCGGACGAGGAGCTGGGGCTGCCCCAGCAATTGCTCGGTCTGGACATCCTGGGCGCCTTCAATTCTGCTGACCACACGCTGTACCTCGTCCCCGATGGAGGCCAGCGAGTCCAGATCATCCCCAAAGACCTTGATGGCCAGCTGGGCCCGCACCCCCGACAGAAGTTCGTCCACCCGCGTCGCAATGGGTTGGGAGAAGTTGAGCGCAATGCCGGGCACGGCGGCCATTCGCTCCCGCATCGCATCTACCAGTTGATCCTTGGTTCGGCCCGAGGTCCACACCTCCATCGGCTGAAGGGTAACCGTCACCTCCACATTGTTGACCGGCTCGGGATCGCCGCCGAGCTCGGCGCGGCCGATCTTCGAGACGGCATCGATCACCTCCGGAAAGCTCATGGCCTCGCGCTCCAATTGCGCCGCCACCCGGATGGCTTCATCGAGCCCCGCACTCGGCGCCAGGGTCGCCCGATAGAGAATGGACCCCTCTTCGAGCGGCGGGACGAACTCGGTGCCGAGAAACGGCACCATGGCCAGGCTCAGCAGCAGTGCGCCGACCGCGCCGGCCATCACCGTCCGTCGACGCCCGAGCGCCCAATCAAGCATGGGCTCGTACCGCCGTCGAATGTGTCGAAGCACCCAGGTGTCTTCCTCCGCCCCGCCCTTGAGGCCGAGACTGCAGAGCACCGGGATGAGTGTCATGGACAGGAGCAGGGAGCCGATCATCGCGAAGGTGATGGTGTAGGCCAGGGGGGTGAACAACTTCCCCTCGACGCCCTGGAGCGTGAACAGCGGGAGGAACACGATGATGATGATCGCGATCGCGAAACTGATTGGGCGGGCAACTTCCAGGGCGGCGCGCCGCACCAGGGTGACACGTGGCAGATTCTCGTGCCCAGGCTCCGAGAGGACCCGGTAGATGTTCTCGACCATGACCACCCCGCCGTCCACCATCATCCCGATGCCGATGGCGAGACCGCCCAGCGACATCAGGTTGGCCGACAGGCCGGTCAGCCGCATCAGGATGAAGGCGAGGAGGGTGCAGGCGGGCAGCATCGCCCCGACGATCAGTGCGCTCCGGAGGTTGCCCAGGAAGAGGAGCAGCACCAGCAGGATGAGGGCGCCCCCCTCGAGCAGGGCATCGCGAACCGTCGCCACCGCGCGATCGACCAGGTCGGCCTGATCATAGAAGGGGACGAGGCGGACACCGGGGGGCATCGCGGCGTTAATCACCTTCACCTGAGCTCGCACACCCTCGATTACGGACGACGTGTTCTCGTAGATGCGCTTCAGGACGATGCCGGCGACAGCCTCACCCTCACCGTTGACGCTCACCGCGCCACGCCGCACCTCGGCACCGATGGCCACCCGACCGACGTTGCGGACGTAGACCGGCGTGTTCTCCCGCTCCGCGACAATGACGGTCCCAATGTCTTCCAGCGTGGTCACGAAGCCGAGCCCGCGGACCAGGTACTCCTCCGGCGAGCGCACGATGAACCCGCCGCCGGCATTGGCGTTGTTGCGCTCCAGTGCGCCGATGACCTCCTCCACCGTCACGCCGTACTGCACCAGGCGGTTGGGGTCGAGCTGCACCTGGAACTGCTTGACATGACCGCCAAAGGAGAGCACTTCCGTGACGCCGGGGACCGCCCGCAACTGCGGCTTCACCACCCAGTCCTGAATGGTGCGCAGTGAATCGAGCGAAAGCCCCTCGCCCACGATGAGGTATTGGTACACCTGCCCCAAGCCGGTGGTGACGGGGCCCAGCGCGGGGTCTCCCAGGCCGGCTGGAATGGCATCCCGGGCGCTCTCCAGCCGTTCGAAGACGAGTTGCCTGGCAAAATAGATGTCCACCTCGTCCCGGAAGTAGACGTTCACCTGGGACAGGCCGAAGGCGGAGATCGACTGGATACGTGTCACGCCGGGAAGGCCGTTCATGGCCACTTCGACCGGATAGGTGACCAGCGCTTCGACCTCAGGCGGTGCGAGTCCGGGAGACTCGGTGGTCACCTGAACGAGAACGGGCGAGACGTCGGGGAACGCGTCGACCGCCAGACCCTGGACGGCGAGGTAACCGCCGCCCACAATCCCCAACGCACCAAGGACCACCAGCAGCCGTTGCGTGAGCGCCCATTCGACGAGGCGGCTGATCATTCGTCGCCTCCGAACTGCTCGCGCTGAAAGTGCGCCTTGAGCGCGAAGCTCCCCGAGACCACGACACTGTCGCCCGGTGCCAGGCCACCGAGGACCTCACGCCACCCGCCCGCCCGCTCGTGGCCAAGGCGCACGGCAACGGCGCGAAACCGGCCTGCCCCGTCCGGTACAAACACCACCGTCGTATCGCCGAGGCGCTGCACCGCGGTGTTCGGCAGGCCGACCTTGTTGGCAAGGCTCGGGAGGACGAGGGACGCCTGAACGAACATGCCGGGCTTCAGCAGGCGGCCCCGATTCTCGATTTCGACTCGCACCTTCACACTGCGCGACACACTGTCAACCACGGCCCCGACATAGCTGATATGCCCGACGATGTCCAACGCGGGAAGCGCATCAACACGGACGTGGACGCTGGCGTCACGGTGCACACGACCGATGTCGGTCTCATACAAGTCGAGGATCAGCCAGAGACGAGTGAGATCGCCGACGGTGAACAACTCGGATTCCGGTCCCACCACCTCCCCGATCACGGCGTGTTGATCCACCACCTCTCCCCCGATGGGGGTACGCAGGGGGAACACCCCGGGCGCCGAGCTGTCGGGCTCCGCCCCGAACGCCGCGAGCGCCTGGGCCGCGGCAGCGAGATCGGCCTCGCGTTCCCGCAGTTCCGCTTCCGTCTCCAGGCGACGTCGCTCCGAGACGATACCATCTTTGGCCAGGCGCTCGGTGCGCTCGAGATTGCGGACCGCCACGTCGCGCGAGGCGGCAGCCTTGGCCCAGGTGGCCTGCGCGGCACCGAGTTCCGGGCTGTCCAGCAGGCCGAGGGTGTCGCCGGCTGTAACCAGCGCGCCGATGGCGACGCGCACCGCCCGTATCCGGCCCTGGATACGGGGGCCGACGTGACTGATTCGCGACGGGTCGAAGCTCAGGGTGCCCGTCAGCTTGATGGTGTCCGCCGGGAGCCCGCCGACGCCCCCGATCACGACGTCCGAGGTGGCCAGTTGTGCGGAATCAAGGAGGACCACCGCCGCATCGGTGACGGTGCCACCGGAGCTCGCGTCCGGGGGCGGCGTGTCACCTCCACCGCAGGCAATCAGGAAGGCGAGGGGGAGGGGGAGCAGCATACGCGTTGGCAGCATGTTCAGTGGTTCCCGGTAAGGAGCGTCGTCAGCTCGAGTGGGTCGACATCCAGGGCGGTGGACACCTCGAACCACGCCGCATAGGCGTCGGCCAGCACCGCGAGGTACTCCAGTTGTGCATCGACCGCCGTGCGTCGGAGCACGATGACGTCGGTGAGATTGACTTCACCTTCCATCAAGGCCTGCTCCGTCAGGCGTACATTTTGGGTGGCCGCACTCAGCACCTGCTCCGCGAAACGGCGCTCGGCCGCGGTGGAGCGAACGAGCCGGGCGAGCCCTCCCTGGAGTTCGGCCTGAATCAGGCGTTCTGTCGCGGCAAGCGTTGCCCGTGCGGTGGCCAGTTCCGCTTCGGCGGCCCCCCGGGCGGCCTGCCCGTTGTGGAAGAGCGGCACCTGCAGGCCGACCTGGAAGCCAAGCAGGTCGTCGGTGCCCCCTTCCTGTCCGCCGACGGCCGCGAGGGTCAGGTTGGGGATGAACGCGCGCTGCGCCACGCTGAGATTGCCACCAGCACCATCCACCTCGGCACCGGCCGCGAGCAGGTCCGGGCGCCGGCTGCGGGCCAGCGAGAGCAGGTTCGGGACGATCGCTTGTCCGACGGGTGGCAGCGGGGGAAGCGGGTCGGTGCGGACGAGGGTGTCCGGCGGCAGGGCCAGGATGCGGGCGAACTCTGCGGCCGCCACTTCCATGGCCGCCCGCGCCCGCTCGGCGGCACTTCGGGTCCGGGCCGCATCGAGCAGCGAGCCGTTCAGTTCCAGCCGATTGATCTCTCCCGCATCGAATTGCCGTTGTGCAAACGCGGCCATGCGTTCCGCAAACTGCGCCGTCGAGTCGATCAGGGACTGCTGCCGCTCCGTGAGCGCGAGTGTCAGGTATGCCATCCGGGTGTCGAGCGCGACCCGCCGTCGGGCGTCCGCAACACGGGCCTCCGAAGCGCGGAGGAATGAAGACATCGCGCTCCGGCGCGTGAACGATTGACCCGCGATCTCAATCTCCTGCGAGATCAGCCAGTCGAAATCGTCTGTCGTGGACGCGGCGGTCGTGCGTTCAGTCTGGCCATAGAAGACGGTCGGATTGCTCGGAAACGGCAGAAGCGTCTCCGCGCGGAGGCCGCGGACCCGAGCCACATCACCAGCGGCAACGGATACCAAGGGGCTGACGACGAGCGCCCGGCTCACTGCGTCGGTGATTGTGAGTCTCAGCGTGTCAGGCCGAACGGGTGCCTGCAACGCGGCCAGCAACAACAGAGCAAGCATGTGATCTCCCGAGAACGCACCCCCGTGGAGGCAGCATGGAGCTGACATCAGCACGAAGCGGCGTTGGCGACGCAGTCCCGCTCCTGAGAGCGAGGACGTCGAACCAACAGAATTTGTGGGTGTGGGGGCCGACGTGACGCCGAAGCGTCAGTCAGGAGATCAGATAATCGGGGGGCGGAGGGGCGTACTGGAAGACGGAGATGCAGGCGCGTCCGTGTCGAAGGCAGCGGGGGGCCATGCTTCGCTGACGAAGGCCGGGAGGGGGGTGACGGTGGCCACCGGTCCGACCGCGTGTTGATGTGCACCGTGGCACACATGCACAGGGTGCCCCGGCGCCGGCTCAGCCGGACCCGGTGGCACCTCGCCCGTGGCCACGACGGCCGGGGCGTCCGCCGCATGCCAATCGTGATCGTCCGGCACGTACTGCTCCGCGCTGGCACTCACGTAGCCCAAGAGGGCCACGGTCGCAAGGAGTCGGGTGAACAGGTGGTGTGAGGCGCGAACCATGCCGAGAAACCTAACCATCACCTCTCCCCGATGGAAGGAGCCTCGGTGACACCTCCCAATGCGTCGATGGGGGGCGCGGCCCCATGCACCGCTAGGCTTCGTCACCCCGGCGCATTGCCTGGTGGAAGGGCGGCTTACAGTTTCTTCTCCAAGCTCAGCAAGGCCACTGTGCGGAAGATGAAGCAGAACCTCGCGTGGGCTAGTGTTTACAATCTCCTGGCCATCCCCGTGGCGGCTGGCGTATTCTATAATTCCCTGGGCTGGTCACTCCGGCCGGAAGTATCTGCGCTGCTGATGTCGGCGTCCTCCATCATCGTCGCGCTGAATGCGGTATCATTGCGGCGGGCGAAGGTCTGAGGCAGGCGGGGAAGCGGGAAGGAAAGGGATCCGGCGGGCAGGGACGCAACGCGTTGCGCCCCTGCCCTCACGTCGACTCACATCGTGGTGAACGTAAACATCATTCCATAGCTGCCGTTCGCGCCGTGCCAGCCGCTGCTCATCCCGGTGGTCGGCTGTCCGGCGTGCATGCCGCCCATCATCCCGGACTGCAGCCAGACTCCGCCCATCTGATTGACCATCGCGTCCATGTTGATCGCCATGCCGTTGGCGTCCGTCATTCCGGCACCGACATGAATGGTATAGGTGGCGCCGCCCGCGAACGGGGTGGCGTGCGTGCAGGTGAGTGCAGTACGGTCCGCCGACCAGGAGCAGGTCATCGGCATGAGAGCACCTGCCGTCGTGCCCTGGTGGACGTCCATGAGCGAGTCCATCCCCTCCGCCATGGGTGCCGAGAAGGTGAGCACCACCGACGCCGAGGCAGCGACGTTGGTCGCGCTGCCGGCGGGGGAAACGGCGGACAGCGTGGTCGGATTCTGGTTGGCCGGCGCGGTGCTGTCGCTGCAGGCCAGGGTGAACAATGCGGCGCTACATATGGAGATTAGCGTGACCTGCGTTTGCCTGAACATGGCCGTTGCCTCGGTACCAATTAGAATCGAACGGGCGGAGACCCTGCGCATCCCCGATTGGCAAGAAGCATTCTATTGCGTCGGTGAAGCCACCATGAACGGATTGTGAAGTCGTTGACAGGAACCCCTAGGAAGCGGGGAAGCGGGGAAGCGGGGAAGCGGGGAAGCGGGGAAGCGGGGAAGCG
>DAOLIZ010000036.1:0-19407 GCA_035328285.1 Gemmatimonadales bacterium | reverse complement strand
CCACATCGGTCTCGGTGCAGTTGGCGGCCGCGAAGGTCCAGACCGCGCTGTCGGGTACCCCGTCGCCGTCGGTATCGGTCAGGTCGCTGGCGCTGGGGCAATTTTCGGGCGGAGTGGCGGGGGGCGCAAAGCTCAGCCCGCCGGTGATGCTGCGTCCGTTGGCGAAGAGGGGGAAGCCGATCCCGAAGTTCGGGACGGACGGGGAGACGCCGGCGAGGGCCAGCGTAGTGGTGCTGGCCACGGCGTCGCCCACATCGGCGGCGTTCGAGGCCGAGAGGGGGGTAGTGCTGGGTCCCGACGAATCGCTGCAGGCGCCGAGGCCGACGGTGGCGGCCAGGATGGCGCCGGTCAGCAGACGGGATGTATTTCGCATGGGAATCCTCCAAGTAGGACACGACAAGGTGTGCGCCGAGTCACAAACGCGGGGCAATCTACTGAATCAGGGCAATGGGTCGCAACAATGGGGCCGGGCATCGGTGCAAAGCGTTGCAGGGCTGAAGCTTGAATGTTGGCGGGGAACAACTGGACAAATGATGGCCCACGGGAACATTACAATCTGTCAACAGACCATCGTCTCGCTGTTGATCGCCGGTTGTGCCTTCCTCCACAGATTGGCCGCATCACGCTTCCGGAGCCGACGATGGGCAAGCCCGCATTTCTCCGCTGCCTCGGTCAACCCGCCCTCCTCGACGCCAACGGCACGCCGATCCGCCTCCGGACCCAGAAACAGCTCGCGCTCCTGATCTACCTGGTCCTGGAGGGGCGGGCCCCGGTCCGCCGCGAGCGGCTCGCCGACCTCCTCTGGCCCGGCGTCGGGCTCAAGGAAGCGCGCCACTCCATGGGAACCGCCATCTGGGGGCTCCGTAACAAGGTCGGCCCCAAGGCCTTCCCGGGGGATGCCAACACCCTGCGGACGACTGTCCAGATCGATTGCGACCTCGACCGGCTCCAGCGCGGCGAGGTCCTTGAAACCGAATTTCTCCCGGCGCTCGAAGTCGACGCATTTCTCGAGGAGTTCGAGCTCCCCGACGCGCCCAATTTCAACCACTGGCGCGACCAGCAGCGCGCCAGGCTCTGGCCCCTCATCGAGGCGGCACTGGTCCGGCAGATGGATCACTGCCGCCGCACCGGAGACTTCGTCGGTATTGAGACACTCGCCGAGCGGACCCTGCGCCACAATGCACTCAGCGAAGCGGCGATCCGGGCACGGATCGAGGCAAGGGCGTTCGCCGGCGACCGCATTGGTGCCCTCCAGGCCTTCGAGACCTGGAAGCAGGCGCTCAATACCGAGCTGCACGCCCAACCCTCCGAGCAGCTCGAGGCGATGGCCAGGCGGCTCCGGCGCGGGACGCTCGAGGGAGGCGGCGACGGCAACCGCCCGCGCGTCCCGACCGAGCAGTGGCGAGACCGCACCTTCATCGGCCGGACCGCCGAATACCAGACGATGTACGAGGCCTGGGAGCGCACCACGCGCGGCGAGCCCACCCATGCGCTGGTGCTGGGCGAATCGGGGATCGGCAAGAGTACGCTGCTCCAGCGGTTGATGACGGCGGCCAGCCTCGACGGCGCGGTCACCAGCCGGGTGCAGTGCTACGAGCTGGAGCGGGGGATTCCCTACGCCGCGCTCGGCGCCCTCGTCCGCGGCCTGCTCGAGCGCCCCGAAGCGCTGGGCACATCTCCGCAGTCGCTGGCCGACCTGAGTCAGGCGGTTCCGGCGCTGCGCGAACAATTTCCCAGCCTCCCCCCGTCCCTCCAGCTCCACGGCGAGTCGTTCCGGATCCGGGTGACCGATGCGATGGAATCGCTGCTCCGGACCATCGCGGAGGAGACGGCGGTGATGCTGGTCATCGACGATTTTCACATGGCGGACGACGCCAGCCTTTCCGTGGTCCACCTCCTGGCCCGCCGGTTCGAGACCGAACGGGTCATGATCGCGCTGGCCGCGAGGCCAACGGGCCCGAATGAATCCCCGAACATCGCCCGGCTCCGGGAAAGCCACAGCCGGCTCGGTTTCGTGTCGCTTGAGGTGCCGCCGATGGCGCCCGAAGAGGCGGCCGAAATGCTCGAGAGCCTGAGCGCCGATGGCCCGGACCCCGGCAAATCGGTTCGGGACGCGATGCTGCGTGCCGCGGGCGGATACCCGCTGGCACTGGAGCTGTTCGTGAGCGAGTGGATCAGCAGCGGGGAAGGCAGTCTGGCGCTCGCCGTGCCGGCGATGCGGGAGGAACTCGGTCAACGACCGCCCCCGGAGGATGCCTATCGGATGGCACTGGACCGGATCTGTGAGGGCCTCGACGCATCGACTCGGCTGGCCCTCCAACTCGCGGCGGTGCTGGGGCCGAGGCTGAACGACTTCCCGATGTACCAAATCGTGGATCTGGGGCTCGGCACCACCGGCCAGGCGATGGAGACGCTTCGGTCGGCCCGCCTGCTGCGTGAAACGGAGGAACAGCTGGAGTTCGTCAATGAGTTGACGCGGGGCCATGCCTATCTCGGGATTCCGAGACCGATGCGGACGGCACTCCACGGCGAGGTGGTGTCCCGCCTGCTCGGCACGGAGGCGAACGGCGGGCAGATCCCGGGACTGGAGATCGCCTGGCACCTGATTCGTGCAGGGAGGCCCGACGAGGCGACGCCTTACCTCCTCCGAGGCGCGAGGGAATCGATGCGTGGCGGAGCGCCGCATGAGGCGGAGCGCGGGCTTTCCACCGCGATGGACCGGCTCAAGGAGCCGGACAGGAGCGAGGCCCTGTTGCTTCTCGGGGAAGCGCTGCAGGAACAGGGGAGGATGCGGGAGTCGATTGTATCACTTGACTCAGTACATGGCTCCTCTCGCAAAGAACTACTCGCAAGGCGCAACGTATTACGACTCTACGCAGAGCAATTTGTGAGTGATCGAACAGTGGCGCGAAGTCGTGGCCTCGCCGTCAAGCTCCTAGAGGAGTCCAAAGGTGCAGCAGTACCCAATACACGCCTCCGAGCTCTCTGGATAGCCGCAAGAGTATTCCGTGAGTGTCCTGACACGGCGTTACTCACTGACATCTGGAACCAACTTGAAGCGGAGGATGTTGGAACACTCTCTTTGGAAGACAAAGGAGAGTATGCGCTTGGGAAGGCCCTTTGTCTCTATTTCTCCGGAGATAGGGCTAGGAGTCTTGAGACCATAGATGCGATTATTGGTGACCTTGAGACATACAAGATTAAGAACTCGGTCTACCTTGCTCTATTGCTCGGGCGTTGTGCAATACACAGCAGTCTTGGTGAATACGAAACCGCACTTGCTATCGGTGTGCGTGGTGTTAATGCCGCCCGTGAAATGGGAGAAGAGCGACGGCTGCAACTCTTCCTCGCAAACATTGCTCTCTTTCATTCCCGGCTTGGGAACCCTGAAGCACAGTTGGCTTGGGCGGGACGCGCATTTGGCGAAAAATGGCAGGCCAAGGACAACATTCTCGATCAGAATCTCCGCTATATCCTGGCCCAAGGAAACGCCCTTCGTGGTGACACGAAGGCAGCTCTCGAGCAGATTCGCCAAGGGAATCTCACACTGCAACACATCCATCAGCCTTGGGTGCGACAGTTGTGGCAACTCCGCGTGGCCGATGTCCTCGCAATACTCGGACGAAACAGGGAAGCACTAGCGAGCGCCCTTTCGGCGACAACTGGAGAAATGCAAGGGATTCAATCGGAATCTCTGGCCGGACCATACGCACGGTGGCTCGCCAAGACTGCTGCGCACGGCGTCATGCCAGAAGCCGAAGCACAGGCAAAGCTTCACGCACTCTGGTCACGTCATGAGACTCTAGA
The DNA here is from genome assembly GCA_035328285.1 of Gemmatimonadales bacterium. Taxonomy (GTDB): domain Bacteria; phylum Gemmatimonadota; class Gemmatimonadetes; order Gemmatimonadales; family GWC2-71-9; genus SPDF01. The sequence goes on along the minus strand of DAOLIZ010000036.1, from coordinate 15,600 downwards.
CCGCATGGACCAAGCTGAAGTCTTGAACGCGAAGGTGTGGCTTGATAGTAGAAGCGGGCGAGCTAACGGGTACGAACGAGAAGAGATGTGGCGAAGATTAGCCCAGCTTCCAGTGGGAGCGACCAATGAGCTGCGCGCGCTCGGCATGCTCGATCTGTGAATGACCTGATAGGGCCTAGGCCGACCGCCCCTTCCAGAACGATTTCTTGGCCCAGCCCGACCGGCTGCCGCCAGGATCCGACACGGTCACGGTCGCCGGCATCGGAGAGGTTTCCACGCCCACGGTGATGAGCCGGCGGACCGCGACCGAAGTCACCACGTGCTCCACCACCTCCGGGTCGAACTGGCTCCCACGGCATTTCTGCAGCTCGGCAATGACCACCTCGAGGGGCAGCCGCTTCCGGTAGGGGCGGTCGGTGGTCATGGCGTCGATGGTGTCGGCCACCAGGATGATGCGGGAGGCCAGCGGAATCTCGTGCCCGGACAGGCCGGCGGGATACCCCTTCCCGTCCCACCGCTCGTGATGGTGCCGCACCGATTCCTGGATGAAGCCCCGGAACTTGGAGATGATCCCCACCAGCTCGGCGCTCCGCGCGGAGTGGGTCTGCATCAGCGCCGTTTCGTCGGCGGTGAGGCGGTCTTCCTTCCGGAGCAGCGGCGCGAATTCCTCGTGAATCTTGCCGACGTCGTGCAGCAGCGCGGCGGTATGCACCTGCTCCACGTCGCGGATCTGGAGCCCCATCTCAAGGGCAATGAGCCGGGAGAGCTGGCTCACCCGGAGGGAGTGGCCGGAGGTGTAGGGGTCGCGGGCCTCGATGGCCTTGACCATGACCTGAAGAAGTTCCTGCCCGCTCTCCTGCAGCTGGTGGTAGAGCCCGTACACGTGGCGTACCGCCACGATCGGTATGACCACCAGCACCAGCCCGATCGACCCGAGTTCCCATGTGGCCTGAAACCAGGTGTACAACCAGGCCAAGAGGAGCGCGATGGCGCTCGCGCCTAGATCGTACCCGATGACTCCTCGCGTGTTTAGGCTCCACACATCTCGGAAGGAACGCTCCGCACTCAGCGAAACAACACTGCTAACTGCCACGGAATTGATGACGAAATACGTCGCAGCGTAAGCGAAGAAAAGAAAGAAGTCTCTTTGGATTGCTGATGACTCCACACTCCCAACCACTTGCATGTAGGCCGGTGGCAGCCCGCCTCCAAGTAGACGGTAGACAAGAACAGCAAAGAGGACCGATGCTGCTCGCTGGGAAATGTTGAAAATCGTCTTTGATGGTGGATTGCCAATCGAAAGCTGCCCGAGGGCTGTTGAGGATGCGGCAACGACACCGCCCCAGAAGCCGCCAAAGATCAATCCCGCAGACATGTGCATCACGAAGGAAGTTGAACCGCGCGCGGAGACCTTCAACTCCGTCGTGCTTTGTTCAACCAAGAAGGCCATGAATATGAAACTGAGAAGAGGCCAAATCCCAGGAGAGGGTTGGCGGTGGCCCCACGCAATCACACCAATCGTCAACGCGACGATGGCCATGATTGCAACAAAGATGTTCGTCTTGGTGGCTGATCTCATGGATTGGAACAGCTCGGTGGGGGGTCGAGGCATCAGGCCTTAACTAGGCCCAGTCCTGGCCTTCGGCCAGGAACAGATTCGCCACGAACTTCACAGCGGCGGCAAGCCAAGTAATCTGCAACATGAGCGTCACCTCCCTTCGAGTACATCAATGACTCGGGAAGTGGTCGGCCTCGCTATGGCCTACCAGACGCTCCGCTCTGTTGTCCGCTAGTCTCCGCTGCCTCTTGAAGACTCGACCCCCTACCTCGCTTTGTTCCCTCCGCTCGAGTTGGTAGAATCGCCGCCCGCGCCTATCGCGGCCGGCGGAGTTCCGTCCATCGGTTGGTCGCATCGAGCACCGCAAACACCGCGGCCCGCTCGGCGCTTTCCTTGATCTGCGCGCTGCCGGTCAGCACGAGCGACTCGCGCCCGCCCAACCCCTGCACCGCCACGAACACGAAGTCCCGGTCGAAGGCGGGGACGATCTTGGCCCCCTCCAGCGCCACCGACGAGTCCTCCAGCAACCGGTCGAGCACCAGGACCGTGGCCCGCGCCGCCGCTTCCACCCGGCTCCGCGGCGTGTCGCTGCTCTCCTCGTCCGCCGTTTCCGTGCGGCCGAGGAAGCTGAGGCTCACGCTGATGGTGATCCGGTGGGCGCGCTTGCCCGGCGCCACCGTCAGGTCCTCGAAGAGGATGGCCCGGTGGAGCGCCTCGCTCCGCACCGCCTCCTTCTCGAGCGCCTCGATCGGCTTGACGTCCGCCGTCTGCGCAATGCTGATCTTGCGGTGGTCCACCCGGAGGCCGAGCTGCGCCAGGAGCGCCGACTCGATGTTGCGCACCAGCTGCTTCGGCGCGAGCCCCGACTGGGCGAGGATATGCACCTCGCTCACCTCGCCGAGGGGCGTGGTGACGACCCGCGCCGAGAGGATCCCCTCGAGCGTGGTCAGCAGGTTTTCCGCCCGGCGCACGCCCCAGGGATCGGGCGCTTCACCACCGGGCCCACCACTGGGCGTGGTGCGCGCGGCCTGGAAGCCGGCATCGGACTGCCTTGCGGAATTGAACGCCATCTCGGTTTCCTGTCGCTGAGTGCCTGTGGGGGCAGCGGCCGCCCTCAGGCGGCCCCTTCATTGGCCACGGCGTTCCTGCCGGTGGCCTTCGCATGGTACAGGGCGCGGTCGGCGGTGACCAGGAGGTCGCCCTCGCCGGGGTGCGCCGGATCGAATTCCGCGAGCCCGATGCTCACCGTCACCACGCCGACGTCATAGCCCAGCCGGCGCCCGACCCCTTCGATCCCGGCCCGGAGCGCCTCCGCCACGCGGCGGGCGCCATGCAGGTCGGTGCGGGTCAGGATGACGACGAACTCGTCGCCACCGTAGCGGGCCGCAAGGTCGGACGCGCGGACCGCGCTCCGGATTTCCCCTGCCACCGCCTTCAAGACTTCGTTGCCTGCCTCGTGCCCGAACCGGTCGTTCAGCAGCTTGAAGCGGTCGAGGTCGATGAACATGACCGCGAACCCTTCCTCGCTGCGCTTGCTTCGTTCGACCTCGTGGCTCAACCGGTCGCGCAGCACCCGGAAGGTGGCGAGTCCGGTCAGCAGGTCCACCGCCGCCTCGCGCGACGCCTCTTCCGCGCGGCGCTCCTGGTACGGCGGGCACTGGCGAAGCGTCGCCCGGCCCAGCACTGCCGCGGACGCGAACCGCGCGCAGGTGGTAAAGCCGCAGGCCCCGCAGTCCCAGGGCCGGCCGTTCGGACCCGGCCCGATCGCCTCGAGCAGTGCGGCCACCGCAGTCGGGTCGGACGCGAGCCGCCGGGGCCGGATATCGAACGTGGCGCCCACGCTGGCCACCAGCGTGCCGTCGACCACCGGCTGCGGGCTCCGGGGCGGCTCCGCGCTCGCCAGGAGCGCCCGCCGCCAGTAGAGCTGGTCCTTCGGGCCGAGGAGCGGGTGGTCCAGGCTCCCCTCGTAGGAGAGCAGGTCCACGAACCCCAGGTCGAGCCGGTCGACCGCCACCGCCTGCGCCAGCGCCGGCAGGTGCTTCAGTCCGCGCATGGTCCGGAACCGGCGGCTCGCGTGGCGCGCCTCTTCGAGCATGGCGAGCGGCAGGCCGCCCGCGGCGCTCAGGTGCCGGCGCCGTTCCTCGGGAATCCGGGCGAAGAAGTCCGCCTGCCCGAGCACCGACACCCCTCGCAGCTCGAAGATCCGCTCGAGGTCTTCGAAGGTGACGGCGGCATCGAGCTCCGGCGTGTTCCGCGGCGCCGCGACGCCCGCGTACACGATGCGAAGCTCCTGCCCGTGCTGCGCGCGCAGATACCGCGCCTCCGCCACCGCAGGAATCGTGACCGGCGCCAGGTAGGGCACCAGCTCGGGGTAATCGATGCGCACCGTCTCGACCACCACCGGATCGGTGGACCGGATCAGTGTGCCCCACCCCTCGTCACGCCAGAGACTCAGGTACTCCGCCGCCACCAGTTCATCGCCGATGACGCCGCGATGCACCGTGCGGAACCCGGCCGCGTAGCAGGCGTTGACCACCTGCTCCGGCGTGGCCGGAAAGAAGTGCGCCGTCGCCTCCGAGCTGAGGATGAGCACGCCATCCCCGCGCGCCGCGACCGTCAGCGCCCGACCGATTTCCCCGCTCGCGTGGATGGCCTCGTGCGGGCAGGCGGGCAGGCACAGCCCGCACGCGATGCACGCTTCGTCCACGATCTGCACCTGGTCGCCGTCGACGGCTACCGCCTCCGTCGGGCAGACCCGCACGCAGGCCAGACAGGCCACGCAGGCTTCGGAATCGATCGAAAAGATCACACGCCCACCCACGGCCCGGGGGAGCGCGTCTTGGTCAATATTGGTACGGACCTGAGAACTGTCAAGAGGTGACACCCCGCAAACATCAAGAAAACAACCACTTAGCCGAGTCCGAACGCCTTGATTTTCCGGTACAGTGTCCGCTCCCCGATCCCCAGGACCTCCGCGGCCTTCCTGCGGTTTCCGCGGTACTCCTCGAGGGCCGCCTCGATGGCCCTCTTCTCCACTTCAGCCATTGTCATGCCAGACCGGTACAGGATGGCCCCGAGGTCCTCCCCGGAGGACTCCCCGGCCAGATCGGACACCGGCTGCCGGTCCCCGATATCGATGATCTGGACCCGCTGGGGCCCCGAGTCCATCCGCCGGCGAAGCTCCTCCATCTGGAGGCGTAAGTCCATGATATTACGTAAGATAAACTCCAACTCCTGCCCCGAGACATCCCGCCCAGGCTGGGGCAGGCGGACCGGGAGGAGGGACCCTGCGCCCTCGAGGACATCGGGGGGGATGTCGCTGGCCCGGATCTCGTTCCCCGGGGCCAGCACTACCATCGACTCGACGAGGTTCCGGAGCTGGCGGACGTTCCCGGGCCAGGGTGCCGCAACAAGCCGCTCCAGCGCCTCAGGCGCGATGCCACGAAAGGGGCGGTCATGGGCCCGGGAAAACTCCCGGATGAACCGCCGGACCAGGAGGGGAATGTCCTCGCGGCGTTCCCGCAGCGGGGGCAGGTAAATGTTGAGGACACTGAGCCGATAATACAAATCGTCGCGGAACTCGCCGAGCTGGACGGCGTCGCGAAGATTGCGGTTGGTGGCGGCCACCACGCGCACGTCCACCTTGATCGGCTGCGTACCGCCGACGCGAAAGAAGGCGCGATTCTCGAGCACGCGGAGCAGCTTGACCTGGGTGGACGCGGGGATGTCGCCGATCTCGTCGAGGAAAATCGTGCCGCCGTCGGCGAGCTCGAACCGGCCCAGCCGCCGCTCGGCGGCCCCGGTGAACGCCCCCTTCTCGTGCCCGAACAGTTCCGACTCCAGCAGCGTGTCGGGAATGGCGGCACAGTCCACGGCGATGAAGGGCTTCCCCACCCTTGGCGAGAGATCATGCATGGCCCGCGCAACGAGCTCCTTGCCGGTGCCCGACTCACCCTGGATGAGCACGGTGCTCGACACCGGCGCCATCTGTTCGATCTTGACCAGCACTTCCTGCACGGCGGCGCTCTCGCCGCTGATGCCGGTGCGCTGCTGCAGCCGGCGCCGCGCCACGAGCCGGCCCGCGGCCGCCACCACGTCGTCCGGCACGATCGGCTTGGTCATGACCGCCGTCGCCCCGAGGCGCGCCACGCGCTCGGCGCGCTCGGAGTCCGTCGGCTCGATGAGCGCCAGCGTGGACACCTCCGCCTCGCGTGCCATCGCGATCAGCCCCACCGACGGCGACTCGTGCACCGCGCCCGTCAGGATGAGCAGCTCGGGGCCTTCGCGGCGGAACACCGCGCGCACGTCGTCCATGGCCGAGACCATGGTGGTCGCGAAGCCGGCCTGTTCCAGCGCCGCGTTGAGCGGCACCGCCGTCTCGAGGTCATCCATCGTGAGGAGGATCTGTGCGGCCATCCCTGGTCAGCCCCCCGTCACAGGGTGAGAAGTGTCGGTGCCTCGCACCAAGTCCACCGCATGGCTCACGATGCCGTCGAGCACCGCGAGGCCGTCGCGCACGCCGCCCGGGCTGCCGGGGAGGTTCACCACGAGGGTCCGCGCGCGCGTCCCCGCCAGCCCGCGGGCAAGCGCGGCGCGGGGAAACCGCGGCAAGGCGCTCGCCCGAATGGCTTCCGCGATGCCGGGCGCTTCACGTTCGAGGACCGCGCGCGTGGCCTCGGGTGTCACGTCGCGCTCCGTCAGACCGGTGCCACCAGTCGTGACGATCAGGTCCGCGATGTCCGCGTCCGCCCACCCGGCGATCGTGCGTGCGATCGGCCCGGTCTCGTCGGGCACCAGGCTTCGCACGGCCACGTCGTGGCGGCGCTCGGCCGCCCAGGCGGCGATCGCGTCACCCGACGCATCGGCGCGCTCGCCCCGCGAGCAGGCGTCGGATACCGTGAGAATCCCCACCCGCACGGGCGACCCCTACTTCCCCTTCCGCGCGGTGCCTTCGGTGTAGAACGGCCGCGTGACCACCTCCGCGGGAATGCGCGTGCCCCGTGACTCCACCTCGAACCGGGTGCCCGGCTTGGCCGCCGCCACCGGCAGGTAGGTGGTGCCGATCGGGATGCCGAGGGAGGGGCTCATGCAGCCGCTCCGCACGATGTCCACCTGCGACCCCTCGTAGAACACGGGGAAGCCGTGCCGCGGGATGCCGCGGTCGAGCAGCTTGAAGCCGACGAACCGGCGGGTGACACCGCGCCCCTTCTGGGCGCGCAGCGCGTCGCTGCCGGTGAAGGGGCACCCCTTGTCGAGCTTCACGATCCAGCCGAGGCCGGCCTCGAGCGGCGTGGTGGTGTCGTCGATGTCGTTGCCGTAGAGGGGATAGGCCACCTCGAGCCGCAGCGAATCGCGGGCGCCGAGGCCGATCGGCTGCGCCTTGCCGGGACCCTCGAGCGCCTTCCAGATCGCCACGGTGTCGTGGCTGCGGCAGTAGATCTCGAAGCCGTCCTCGCCGGTGTAGCCGGTGCGGCTCACGAAGCAGTCGGCGCCGGCCACCTTGCCGGTGGTGAACTTGTAGTAGCCGAGGTCGTCGAGCGGGATGTCGGTGACCGGGGCGAGCACCGCCTGCGCAGTCGGCCCCTGGAGCGCCAGGAGCCCGACGGCGTCGGAGATGTTCTTGAGGCGGACGTTGGCGCCCCCCTTCTGCGCCACGACATGCGCCCAGTCCTTGTCGATGTTCGCGGCGTTCACCACGAGCATCACCTTGTCCTGGAAGCGGTACACGGTGCAGTCATCAACGAACGTGCCCTCGTTGGTGAGCAGCGCCGAGTACTGCACGTCGCCGGTGCCGAGGGCGCCGACGTCGTTGCAGGTGATCCGGTTGACGAAGGCGTTCCGGTCGGGGCCGGTGACCTCGAATTCCCCCATGTGGGAGACGTCGAACAGCCCGGCGCCGGTGCGGGTGGCCTTGTGCTCGGCCTGGATGCCAGTGGGGTACTGCACCGGCATTTCCCAGCCGGCGAAGGGCACCATCTTGGCGCCGAGGGCGACGTGAATGTCGTAGAGGGGCGTGCGCTTGAGCGGCGTGTCCATGATATGACCAGTGTGAAAGAAAGAAGATTGCTTCGGCCGCTTCACGGCCTCGCAATGACAGCACGGTTCCGGGCGACAGTATTCACCCCATCAGCATCGCCATCAGGGCCTTCTGCACGTGCAGGCGATTCTCCGCCTCGTCCCACACCCGCGACTGCGGACCCTCGAGGACGGCCTCGGTCACTTCTTCCCCGCGGTGCGCGGGGAGGCAGTGGAGGAAGATCGCCTTGGGGTCGGCGCGCCGCATCAGCGCCTCGTCGACCAGATAGCCCTGGAACGCTTCGGCGCGCTGGGCCGCCTCCGCCTCCTGCCCCATCGAGGCCCAGACATCCGTGGTCACCACGTGCGCGCCGGCCACCGCCTCCTCCGGGTCCCCCGTCACCAGCAGGGAAGTCAGGGCGGCGTTCCGCTCGAAGATGCCGCGGTCGGGTTCGTACCCCTGCGGACAGGCCACCCGCAGTTCGAAGCCGAGGACGCCGGCGGCGTTCAGCCAGCTGTTGCACATGTTGTTGCCGTCGCCGATCCAGGCCACCGTCTTGCCCTTGAGCGTGCCGAACGCCTCGAGCGTGGTCAGGAGGTCCGCGAGGATCTGGCAGGGATGGAGCAGGTCGGTGAGCCCGTTGATGACGGGAATCGTGGCGAACCGCGCCAGCTCCTCGACGTCGGCATGGGCAAAGGTGCGGATCATGATGCCGTCCACCATGCGCGACAGCACGCGGGCGGTGTCGCGGATCGGCTCACCCCGACCGAGCTGAATGTCCCGCGAGGAGAGGAAGAGGGCGTGCCCACCGAGCTGGAGCGTCCCGACCTCGAACGACACGCGGGTCCGGGTGGAGCTCTTGGCGAAGACCATGGCGAGCGTCTTCCCCGTCAGGGGCCGCTCCCGATACGCCCCGGACTTCATCCGGCCGGCCAGATCGAGCAAAGAATGGAGTTCGTCGGCGGTGAAATCGGGAATAGAGAGAAAGTCGCGCTTGGACATGCACCAGCCGGGGTCGGGAGGGAGAAAACAGCCAAATTGGCAGGAGGAGTTTAGCCCGATTGGGAGGGGTGGGGCAAGGCGGAGGCGGAACCGCCCCTAGTTCCGGAGGTACGGTTCCAGCCCGGCTGCCTTGACCATCGGCAGGTAGCGCGGGTCGTCCCGGAGGCACCCCAGGTCCACGTTGGTCACGATCCAGCGGAGGCGCTTGGGGCGGATCCGGTAGAGGTTTTCGACCAGGTCCATGGCTTTGGTGGACTCGCCCAGCTCACAGAGCATCGCGTCGATCCGGAGCTCCGCCACATTGTACCGCTCGGCGGGGACGACATCCGCCATCGAGAGCCGGGCGATCAGCGAGTCCGCCGACTTCTGAAGCTCGGCCCGCCTGGCCCGCGAGTAAGCGGCGGTATCGCCGGCAGCGAGGGCCGCCTCGAACGGCGCGGCATCCTGCCCAGTGGGATCGGCCTCCCGGCGGATCCGGGTGGCGTCGGCGCGCCGCCCGAGGTGCTCGTAGGTGGCGATGAGCCGCCACCGGGCTCCGGCGCTCGGGCGCATCGCCATCGAGCGCTCCAGCGCCTCCGCAGCCTCCTGGTAGCGGCGCGCCGCCATCAGACCCGCGGCGTAGCTGTTGAGCCGGATGATGCTTGGCTCGTTCTCGACCGCCTTGCGAAAGTCGTCCAGCGCCGCACTGAGGTTTCCCATGATTTCCTGCTGGTACACGCCCGCGAGGCGGTAGTACTCCGCCGAGTTCGGGTCGGAGTTCTTCATCCTCGTCAGGGCGTCGTCCGTTCCGTCGAAGTCGTCCTCGAGGTACATCCGGTCCACCACGATCTGGTTCCACGCGTTGGGGAGCGCACTGTCGATCGACAACGCCAGGTCCACCAGGGAGTCGGCCCGCTGCTTGATCTCGAGGGGGGTGAGTCCAGAGACCCCCCAACCACGGATGAAGGAGATCGAGTAATAGTCGCCCAACCCGGCGATGGCGCGGGCGTTGTTGGGGTCACGTTCGAGGACGCGTGAGTAGAGCATCCGCGAGGAGTCGATCGTGGCCGAGTCGCCCTCGGCGCCGGCAATCCCCTGGAGCCAGCCGCGTCCGGCGCGGAGCACGAGATCGAGCACCACGGGATCCACCGTGGTATGACGCAGCACGTCGCTCCGGAGCCCGCTGCTCAGCTGCAGGCGGAGCGAGTCGGCAATGACCGCGACCAGCGCCGGCACCACGCCGGCGTAGTTGGTGTCGGGATACTGGAACTGCCCCGACCAGACCAGGCGGCCGTCGGCCACCTGCACCAGCTCGGCATTGATCCAGAGATTGCCGCCGTACCGGGCCAGCGACCCGGTCAGCACGGCGGTGGCGCCGACGCGACGGCCCAGCTCGGCCGGAGTGCCGCCGAGCGAATCCCGGCGTACGGTACTCATGGGCACCACCTCGAGGCCCGGCAGGTGGAGGAGCGCCGAGGCAAGGAATTCCGGGATGCCGCTCCGGAGGTATTCGGTGGAGGAATCGCGGTTGGCGACCACCAGGTCGGTGAGCGCGAGCTTCGGCTCCCCGGGCGGGGCCGCTTTCGGGGACCGCGACCCGAACCAGGCCACGGCCGCGACGACCACCGCCAGCGCCCCCAGGAGTTGCGGCCACCGGCCACGTCGCGGAGCCGACGCCGGCACCGGGGTCGCGCCACCGACGTATCCGGGCTGCAGCGCCGCCGCGAAGCTCGCGGCTGTGGGAAAGCGGGCCTCGGGCGGACGGGAGAGCACCCGCTGCAGCGCGGCATCGACCACATCGGGGACTTCCGCGCGCAAGCGCCGCACCGAGGGGGCGTCCTCGGTCAGCCGCTTGACCATGATCGCCTGGGAAGAGGCCCCCCGGAACGGCGGCGTGCCCGCGAGCATCTCGAAGAGCACGCATCCGAAGGCGTAGAGGTCGCTCCGGGCATCGATCTCGCGCTCGCCGGCCGCCTGCTCCGGGCTCATGTAGGCCGGTGTGCCGACGACGGAACCGACGTCCGTTAGTCGGGCGTCCCCGGGCGTCTTCTGCGCGGCCACCGCGATCCCGAAGTCGGCGACGAGGGCGTGCCCACCGGAGAGGAGGATGTTCTCGGGCTTGATGTCCCGGTGGACGACCCCGGCTCGGTGAGCGCTCTCGAGTGCGCTCAGGACCTCGCGGGCAATCGTGAGCGCCTCGTCGATCGGCAGCTGCTCCGTTTCCTCCAGGCGCTGCCGCAGCGACTGGCCCTGCACGTACGGCATCACATAGAAGAGGATCGTCTCCCCGTCGGCCTCGATGGCGCCGCTGTCGTGGAGCGGCAGGATGTGCGGGTGCTGGAGGCCGGCGGCGAGGGTGATCTCGCGCAGGAACCGATCGCGGCCGACCGAGGCGGCCAGGTCGGGGCGCAGCACCTTGATCGCCACCTGGCGCTGGTGCTTCAGGTCCTCCGCGAGGAAGACGATGGCCATGCCCCCGCGCCCGAGTTCGCGCTCGAGCCGGTAGCGGCCGGCCAGGGGGCCCTGCAAGGATGAAGAAAGGTTCATGGTCTGACGGGGGAATCTATGCCCACTATAACAGCAGTCCAGAGGCGGCCTAGAGGATGTACCGCCGCAGGTCGTCGTCGGTCACGATGGCCATCAACCGGTCCCGCACCTTGGCGCCATCGTACACGAAGCGCTTCTCGGTGGTCTCGGGGAGGTCGAACAGCAGGTCTTCCATGAGGGTGGCCATCACGGTGTGGAGCCGGCGGGCGCCGATGTTCTCCATCTTGCCGTTGGCCAGCGCGGCGATCCGCGCCACCTCGGCGATGCCGTCACCGGTGAACTCCAGCGTCGCCGATTCCGCCGCCACGAGCGCCTGGTACTGCTTGACGATGGCGTTCTCCGGCTCGGTCATGATGCGGATGAAGTCCGCCTCGGTCAGCGGGGTCAATTCCACCCGGATCGGAAACCGGCCCTGGAACTCCGGGATGAGGTCAGACGGCTTGGAGACGTGAAACGCCCCCGCCGCGATGAAGAGGATGTGATCGGTGCGGACGTAGCCGTAGCGGGTCTGCACCGTGGAGCCTTCCACGATGGGCAGGAGATCCCGCTGGACACCCTCCCGGCTCACGTCCGGCCCGCCGCCCTGCGAGCGCTCGCCGGCGATCTTGTCGATCTCGTCGATGAACAGGATGCCGTGGTTCTCGGTGCGGTCGAGCGCCTCGTTCACCACGTCGTCCATGTCGACCATCTTCTTCAGCTCTTCGTCGACCAGGATGCGCCGCGCGTCGGGCACCCGCACCGTCCGCCGCTTCTTCTTCTTCGGCATCATGTCCTGCAGCATCTCGACGAAGTTGATCTCGGAGCCCTCCATCCCGGTCGGCTGCTGGAGCAGGTCGAGCATCGGGTAGTTCTGCGGCGAGATCTCGAGGTCCACCTCGCGGTCGTCGAGCTTGCCGTCGAGCAGCATCTGCCGGAGCTTTTCGCGGGAGCGCTGGCGGCTGGCCTCGGCGTCCACCGGCTCCGGCTGCGCGGCGCCTCCCGGCCCGACCACGAAGACCTTCTCCTGGGCCGCGGACGCCTGCGCCGGCGGCTTCGGCTCGGGCGGCGGCAGGAGAATATCGAGCAGCCGCTCATCGGCCCGCTGCTCCGCCTGGGGCCAGACCTCGTCCTCGCGCTCGGCACGCACCATCGAGATCGCCGCGTCTACCAGTTCCCGCACCATCGACTCGGCGTCGCGGCCGACGTACCCCACCTCGGTGAATTTCGACGCCTCGACCTTCACGAAGGGCGCGCCTGCGAGGCGCGCGAGGCGCCGCGCCACCTCGGTCTTCCCGACGCCCGTCGGTCCGATCATGATGATGTTGTAGGGCGTGATTTCATCGCGGATGCCGTCGGGGGCCTGGCTGCGGCGCCACCGGTTCCGGATGGCGATGGCCACCGCCTTCTTCGCGGCGTCCTGCCCGACGATGAACCGGTCGAGCTCCGCCACGATCTTGCGTGGCGGCAACTCCTCCAGCCACGGCGGCGGCGGCTCGGCGGGGGCGGGCGGGTTCTTCGGGTCGAGGGGAGGCGTGGTCACGAGCCGCCCAGTTCGAGCACGGTGATGTGGTCGTTGGTGAAGACACAGATGTCCGCGGCGATCTTCAGGGAGCGTTCGACCGTCTCCCGGGCGCCCAGCCCGGCGTCCGGCAGCAGCGCCCGGGCGGCGGCCAGCGCGTAGTTGCCCCCCGAGCCGACCGCGAGGATGCCGTCGTCGGGTTCGATGAGCTCGCCGCTGCCGCTCAGGAGGAAGCTGTGCTCAAGGTCAGCCACGACCAGGAGCGCCTCCAGCCGGCGGAGGACCCGGTCGCTCCGCCAGTCCTTGGCCAGCTCGACCGCCGCCCGCGGCATGTTGCCGGGATGGCGCTCGAGCTTCTCCTCGAACTTCTCGTAGAGCGTGAGCGCGTCCGCGACCGAACCGGCGAAGCCGGCGAGGATCTTCCCGCCCTTGAGGGTCCGGACCTTGGTGGCCTTGCCCTTCATGACGGTGTCGCCGACGCTCACCTGCCCGTCGCCGCCCAGCGCGACGCGGCCGTTCTTGCGCACCGTGAGAATGGTGGTCCCGTGGAATGTCGTCATCTTCACGCTCGTGGGTGTGCCTGCTGATAGACCCGCTTCAACCGCTCGACGCTGGTGTGGGTGTACACCTGCGTCGTGCTCAATGACGCATGGCCGAGCATCTCCTGCACTGCCCGCAGGTCGGCGCCGGCGTCCAGCAGGTGCGTGGCGAAGCTGTGCCGCAGCGAGTGCGTGCGCAGGCCGTCCACCCCGATGCTGTCGAACGCCTTGTGCACGATCCGCTGGACGCTGCGTGCCGCCAGGCGCCGTCCGCGGGCGCTCACGAAGAGGGCGCGACGGTCGGCGGCGGTCGGCGACGCCAGCGCCTCGCGGACGGGAAGATAGCGCCGGAGCGCGCGCACCGCCCGGTCGCCCACGGGAATGATCCGCTCCTTCCGCCCCTTGCCCCGGACCTTCACCTGGTCGGAGAGCAGTTCCATGGCCCCGATGTCCAGGCCCTGGAGCTCCGAGAGCCGCATCCCGGTCGAGTAGAACAGCTCGAGGATGGCGAGGTCGCGCAGGGGACCGAAGTCGTCGCCGGCGGCGCGGGCCTCCAGGGCCGCGAAGAGGTCGTCGACCTGCCCCCGCTCGAGGTGCCCCGGCAGCCGCTTGGGCAGCTTCGGCACCTTGGCCGCCCGGGAGACCGCGGCGTTGATGCCGTGCTGGACCTGGAGATACCGATAGAAGCTCCGGACGGCAGACAGGGCCCGCGCGGCGGTGCGTTTGGCCAGCCCGCGCCGCTGCAGCTCCCCGAGGAATCCACGAAAGCCCAGCCGGTCCACCGCGGCCCAGTCGCCGGTCGTGCCATAGTGGCGACCGCAGAACTCCTCGAACGCGGCGAGGTCACGGGCGTAGGCCGAGACGGTGTGCGGCGAGTGCTGGGTTTCCTTCTCCAGGTGGAGAAGGTATTCCAGGATGAGCGGATCCCCTGGACCCCGGCTTTCGCCGGGGTGACTCGGCCCCGCAGCCCCGCGGCCCCGCGGCCCCGCCATCAGAGACTCTCCTTCCACGCGGCCATCGCCTCCAGCGCCCGCTCGGCCTGCTTCGGCTTGCGGTCCTGCTTCCTGACCTTGCCCGGCAGCGGATCGACCAGGCCGAAGTTCGCGTTCATCGGCTGAAAGTGCTTTGGGTCCGCCTCGGCGAGGTACCGGTACAATCCGCCGAGCATCGTCGTTGACGGCGGGACGAGCGCCGGCTTGCCGCCGAGCCGCCGTGCCAGGTTGATGCCGGCGAGGAGACCGGTGCCCAGCGACTCGGTGTACCCCTCCACACCGGTCAGCTGCCCAGCAAAGAAGAGCCGGTCGTTGTCGCGTGCGGTCAATCCGGGCCCCAGGGAGGCCGGACTGTTCAGGTAGCTGTTGCGATGGATGCTCCCGAAGCGCAGGAACTCCGCCTCCTGCAATCCCGGGATGGTGGAGAACACCCGCTTCTGCTCGGGGATGCGAAGCCGGGTCTGGAATCCGACCAGGTTCCACATCTGGCCGGCGCGGTCCTCCTGCCGGAGTTGCACCACGGCGTGGGGTTCCCGGCCGGTGCGCGGATCAGGGAGCCCCACCGGCTTCATCGGGCCGAAGCGGAGCGTCTCCCGGCCGCGGCGCGCCGCCTCCTCGACCGGCATGCACCCCTCGAAGTAGGGCACCTGGTCGAATTCGTGGGCGGTGAACTGGTCCGCCGCGAGGAGCGCGTCGATGAAAGCCTCGTACTCGTCGTGCGTCATCGGCGCGTTCAGGTAGTCGTCGCCCGCACCCTTCCCGTACCGCGACAGGGCGTACAGCCGGTCGCGTTCGAGCGAGTCCGCCGACACGATCGGCGCGATGGCGTCGTAGAACGCCAGCGCATCCGCGCCGAGGCGCTCAGCGATGGCCCTGGCCAGCGGCTCCGAGGTGAGCGGCCCGGTGGCCACGATCCCGACCTCCGGCAGCGCATGCGCCTCCTCCCGCACGACCGTGATGTTCGGGTGCCCCTCGATGCGCGCCTGCACCGCGGCGGCAAAGACCTCGCGATCCACCGCGAGCGCGCTCCCGCCGGGCACGCGTGCCGCATCCGCGCACTCGAGCAGCATCGAGCCGAGGAGGCGGAGCTCCGCCTTGAGGAGGCCGTGCGCGTTGATGACGTCGACGCTCTTGAAGGTGTTGCTGCAGACGAGTTCGGCGAGCCGGTCGGTCTGGTGGGCGGCGGTGCGGACCACCGGGCGCATTTCGACGAGGGTGACCGCGACGCCGCGCTCGGCGAGGGCCCAGGCCGCTTCCGAGCCGGCCAGCCCTCCACCGAGAACGGTTACGGTCATTTTGACGAAGCCTTCTTCTTGGTCCGACGCTTCTTCCGCGGCCCGGACGCCCGCTTGGCCGCCAGGAGTTCGATCGCCTCGGCGGCGGTGAACGTGGCCGGGTCGCTGCCGCGCGGCAGCGAGGCGCTGATGTCATCGTGCTTCACGTACGGTCCGTACTGCCCCTCGTACAGG
>DAOLIZ010000035.1:4230-20059 GCA_035328285.1 Gemmatimonadales bacterium | reverse complement strand
CCGACGAGCTGGTCCAGGTGGGGCACACGCGGCCGAATCGGGGGGCGGTCTTCGGCGGCTTCTCGCCGCAGGACTTCGACGATGTGCGGGACGTGGCGACCACCTTCAGTGCGATGTCGGCGTACTTCTACATGCCGGGACTCGGCACGCGAAACCTCACCGGGGTCGGCGAGCCGCAGAATGTGTCGGCGGTCATGGCCGACGGGCGCTTCTTCGAAACGCTCGGCGTCTCAGCCGTCCGAGGCCGGACCTTCGGCCTCACCGACGATGTCACCGGCGCCAACCAGGTGGTGGTCCTCAGCGACCGGTTCTGGCGGAGCACGCTGGGGGGCGACCCCGACGTCATCGGCCGCGTCGTGCAACTCGACGGTCAGCCGTTCCGCGTCATCGGCGTGATGCCGCCCGCCTTTGCCTTTCCCTCGGCGGAACCCCAGGTGTGGCTCCCCCTCTCGCTCATCACCGACGACCAGGTGCCGCATGTGCGGCCCGTGCGCTGGCTCAATGTCGTGGGCCGCCTGGCCCCCGGCACGACTCCGTCGGCGGCCGAGGTCCAGGTCGGCGACGTGATGGCGCGGCTGGCGCGCGACTTTCCGGAGAGCAACACGGACTGGGACAAGGCCGCGCTGCGCCCCGTCCGGGACCAACTGACCGGCAATGTCCGCGCCCCGCTCATCGCCCTGATGGCCGCGGTAGCGCTCGTGATGCTCATCGCGGCCGTCAACGTGGCGCACCTCGTGCTCGCCCGCGGCCTGGGCCGCGCCGGGGAACTGTCGATTCGCGCGGCGCTCGGCGCCACGCGGGCGCGCCTGATGGGTCAACTGCTCCTCGAAAGCGCCATCCTCGCGACGGCGGGCGCGGCGGCCGGACTGCTGCTCGCCTGGCTCGCCGCCCCGCTGCTCACCTCGGTGGCCACGGGGACGCTCCCGCGCGCCGGCGAGATCGCCATCGACCCCATCGTGGCGGGCTTCGCGGTCCTCGCCGGGATGGCGACGTTTCTGATCGTCGGCATTGCGCCGGCGCTCCGCAGCGCCGAGCCGACGGCGGGAACCGCGCTCCGCGAGGGCCGGGGGCAGACGAGCGGCGGCCATCGCCTGGCGGCAGGCCTGCTCGCGGCGGAAAGCGGATTCGCGGTGCTGCTGCTGTGTGGCACGGTCCTGACGCTCTCGAGTCTCTGGAAGCTGACCCACGTCGATCCCGGCTTCTCGCCGGAGCAGGTGGTGTCGCTGCGGCTCGTGCTTCAGGGTGAACGGTATGAGGCCGACGGTCAGCGGGAGACGTTTCGGCGCGCATTGCGCGAGAAGCTCTCCCAGATCCCGGGTGTGCTCGCCGTCGGTGGCGGCAAGCGGGCGCCGCTGACCGGTGGCGGAGAGCCCTACGAGCTTCGCGTGACGCGGGCGGGGGGCGTCGTCGATACGATCTCGCCGGGCGCCGGGACCTTCATGGTCACGCCGGGCTACTTCGACGCGCTCTCAATCCCGGTCGTCGACGGCCGGGAGTTCACCGCCGCCGACACCTCGGCGGCGCTGATTCCGGTCGTGGTGAGCGCCGGATTCGCACGTCAGGCGTGGCCAGACCGGCCGCCGGTGGGGGAGCGGGTGCGGATGGGCGGAAGCGAAGCGGTCGTCGTCGGGGTCGTGTCCGATGTGCGCAGCGAAGGCCTGGACCGCCCCGCGGAATCGGCGCTCTACGTGCCGCTGGCGATCTTCAGTCGCTCGGCCTTCAACGGCTTCGTGCGGGTCGCGGGGTCGCCGCTGAACTTCGTGGCCGCCGTGCGGGAGGCGGTGCGCGAACTCGACCCCGACCTGCCGATCGGCGACCTGGGCCCCCTGGCGTCACAAATCGAGTCATCGGTGGCCCAGCCGCGGCTCTTCACCTCGTTGGTCGCGATGTTCGGCACTGCGGCGCTCCTCCTCGCCTCGCTCGGGATCTACGGGGTGGTGGCGCAGGGGGTGGCGCGGCGCCGGAAGGAGATCGGCATCCGCATGGTCCTCGGCGCCCGCGCCGTGGCCGTCACCCGCCTGGTCGTCGGCGGGGCGCTGCGCGCCACCCTGCTTGGCTCCGCGATCGGCATGGCACTCTTCCTCGTGGTATCCCGGCTGCTCCAGAGCCAGCTCTACGAGGTGCGCGCCACCGATCCCCTCCTCCTGGCGCTCTCGGGAGCCGTCTTGCTGGGCACGGCCTGGCTCGCGGCGTGGGTCCCGGCGCGACGGGCGGCATCCATCGACCCCATCATCGCGCTCCGCAGCGAATGACGGCGCCCCTGCGGACATCCGCCCGGGCGCTCCCCTTATCGGGTAGGCTCCCGTGATCCGACTCGTGAACCTCGAGAAGACCGTCCCCACCCGTCCGTCGCCGACTTTCTTGCTCCGGCAGATCTCGATGTCGGTCTCGGCGGGGGAGTTCGTGACCATCATGGGTCCCTCCGGAGCGGGGAAGTCCACGCTGCTCTCGATCCTCGGCATGCTCGACGCCGATCACCGCGGGGAGTTCTGGTTCAAGGACCAGGCGGTGCACGCGATGTCGCCGCGGAGCCGGCACGCCCTCGCGCGGGCCTCGATCGGGTTCGTCTTCCAGAAGTACCACCTCCTCGACGACCTGACCGTCGCCGAGAACCTCGACGTGCCCCTCGGCTATCGCAACGTCCCGGCGAAGGAACGCCAGGCCATCGTGGCCGACACCTTGGACCGGTTCAATATCGTCGGCAAGAAGGACCTCTTTCCGTCGCAGCTCTCCGGCGGCCAGCAGCAGCTGGTCGGCGTGGCCCGCGCCGTCATCGCCAAGCCGGCGCTGCTCCTGGCCGACGAACCCACCGGCAACCTCCACTCGGAGCAGGGGCGGGAGATCATGGAGCTGTTCCGGACGCTGCACCGCGCGGGCACCACGATCGTCCAGGTCACCCATTCCCACGAAAACGCCCAGTACGGCGACCGGATTATCCGCCTCAATGACGGATGGCTCGTGACGGAGTAGATTCCCCTCGATGGGAACTCCAGCGCCCCGCATCCTCGTCGCCGATGACCAGGCGGACATCCTGCAGGCCCTCCGCCTGCTCCTCCGGCAGGAGGGGTTTGCGGTGGAGACGGCGGCCTCCCCCGCCGGCGTCCTCGCCGCGCTGGAGCGCTCGGAGTTCGACGCCCTCCTGATGGACCTCAATTACACCCGCGACACCACCTCCGGCCGCGAAGGGCTCGACATCCTCGCCCGGATACGCCAGCTCGATGCGTCCCTCCCGGTCGTCGTGATGACGGCGTTCGGGAGCGTCGAGGGCGCGGTGGACGCGATGCGGCAGGGCGCGCGCGACTACCTCGAGAAGCCGTGGGACAACACCCGCCTCGTCGCGCTGCTCCGCACCCAGGTGGAGCTGGGCCGCGCGCTGCGCCTCGGGGAGCGGCTCGAAGGGGAGAACCAGGCGCTGCGCGGCGCCGGGATCCCGGACCTCGTCACCGCATCGCCCGCCATGCGCGCCACGGCCCGCCTGATGGAGCGGGTGGCCCCGTCCGACGCGAACGTGCTCATCCTCGGCGAACATGGCGTGGGCAAGGAGATCGCCGCCCGCTGGCTCCACGCGACAAGCGAGCGGGCCGGCCGGCCGATGATCACCGTCAACGTCGGCGGTCTCTCCGAAGGCGTCTTCGAGAGCGAGCTGTTCGGCCACCTCAAGGGGGCGTTCACCGACGCGAAGGCCGACCGGATCGGCCGCTTCGAGCTGGCCGACCGCGGGACGCTCTTTCTCGATGAAATCGCCAACATCACGCCCAGCCAGCAGGCCAAGCTCCTCCGCGTGCTCAACACCGGGGAATTCGAGCGAGTCGGCTCCTCCCGGACCAAGACGGTGACCACCCGCATCTTCAGCGCGACCAACGCCGACGTGCGCGGCGAGGTGGCGGCGGGCCGGTTCCGCGAGGACCTCCTCTACCGCCTCAACACCGTCGAGATCCGGATTCCCGCGCTGCGCGACCGGCGCGAGGATATCCCCCACCTCGCCGCGCATTTCCTCGCCAAGTACGCGGCGCACTATCGCAAGCCGATCCAGGGGTTCCAGCCCGACGCGATGGCCATGGTGCTAGGCTACGGCTGGCCCGGCAACGTCCGGGAGCTCGACCACGCCATCGAGCGTGCCGTGCTGCTGGCCGACGGGGTCCAGCTGCGCGTGACCGACCTGTCGCTGGCGTCGCAGGAGAGCGCGAGCGTCCAGCTCGACCAGATGACGCTGGAGCAGGTCGAGCAGGTCCTGATCCGGAAGGCCCTGGTCCGGACCGGGCACAACGTGTCCGAGGCCGCCAAGGCACTGGGGCTCAGCCGCAGCGCGATGTACCGGCGGCTGGAGCGGTACGGACTGCAGTAGGCCGTGCTCTCCCAGCCCTCACGCCTGGTGGCGATCGCGGCCGCGGCCGCCCTGCCCGCCGTTGCCGTGGCGCTGGGGCTCCTCTGGCTCGGGCCGTACGAGTCCCGCCTGCAATGGACCGCCACGCTCCTGATCCTCGCCGGCCTCGTCGCGGGGCTGGCCGTCCTCCACACCCGGGTGATCCGCCCGCTGCAGACCATCTCCAACCTGCTGGCCGCCATGCGGGAGGGGGACTTTTCCCTCCGCGCGCGCACGCTCGACCCCGACGACGACATCGGCCTGCTGTACCTCGAGGCGAACGCGCTCGCCGACCTGCTGCGCGGGCAGCGGCTCGGCGTCATCGAGGCGACGGCGCTGGTGCGGACCGTCATGGCGGAGATCGACGCCGCCGTCTTCACCTTCGACGACGCCACCGGCACCCTGGTGTTCGTGAACCGCGGCGGGGAGCGGCTGCTCGACGAACCCGCCGAGCGGCTGGTGGGACGCCACGCCGCGGCGCTCGGCCTGGCGGACTGCCTCGAGGGGGAGACGCCCCGGGTGCTCGACCAGCGCGGCGCCTACGCCAACCGGTGGGAGCTGCGCCGCAGTTCGTTCCGGCAGGAAGGCCGCTCCCACACGCTGGTGCTGCTGACCGACGTGCACCGGGCGCTGCAGGCGGAGGAGCGCGAGGCCTGGCAGCGCCTCATCCGCGTGCTCTCGCATGAAATCAACAACTCGCTCGCGCCGATCCGGAGCTTTGCCGGGTCGCTGCGCGCCCTGGTCGATCGGACCGCACGCGACCCCGAGAGTGACGCCGATCTCCGCGAGGGGCTCTCGGTCATCGAGCAGCGGGCGGAATCGCTGGGCCGGTTCATCGCTGCCTACGCCCGCCTGGCGCGGCTCCCGCGCCCCGTCCTGAAGCCGATGTCGGTGGCGGAGTGGGTGGCGCGCGTCGTCACCATGGAGCCGCGCCGCCCGGTGACCATTTCGGCGGGGCAGGACGGCGAGGTGATGGCCGACCGCGACCAGCTGGACCAGCTCCTCATCAACCTGGTGCGGAACGCGGTGGACGCCGTCGAGGCGACCGGCGGCGGGGTCGTGGTCCGATGGGAGCTCCGACGGGACGAGGTGGAGCTGGTGGTGGAGGACGAGGGGAGCGGGCTGGCGGGGACGGAGAATCTCTTCGTGCCCTTCTACACCACCAAGCCGGGGGGCTCGGGGATCGGGCTGGCGCTGTCCCGGCGCATCGCCGAGGCCCATGGCGGGACGCTGGTGCTGGAGAACCGGCGCGACGTGACGGGGTGCCGGGCAATCCTCCGGCTGCCCCGGGCACCGCAGTTCCGGGAGACGGCCGGGGCGTTCCGGTCGGGGAGCTACCACGCGGTGAGCCGGCCCTAACTCCACCAACAATCGGGCGTGGAAACCTTTTGGGGACTGGGGCCGTCTACTACACATAAGATACTAAGGTATTAGACAGTCACTCATCGCCGAGGCCGCTGTGGCACACCCCCCGATGACCCTCCTCAAGGGCACGCTTGACGTCCTGATCCTCAAGACCCTCGGCTGGGGCCCCAGCCACGGATACGCCATCTCCCGCTGGATCCAGCAGAGCACCGGCGACGAGCTCCAGATCGAGGAGGGGGCGCTCTACCCCGCGCTCCGCCGGCTCGAGGAGAAGGGGCTGCTCGAGTCCGCCTGGCAGACCACCCCGACCGGGCGCGAGGCGAAGGTCTACACCCTGACCGCCGCCGGGCGCCGACAGCTCAAGGCCGAGGTGACCGCCTGGAGCCGCTACGTGTCGGCCATGACCCGGGCCCTCGAGGCGCGCCCCACCGGGGCCATCGCATGACACGCCGTCGGCCTCCCGATCCCCTGCCGCTGTCCACCCAGAAGCCGGTAGACGAGGATGTCCAGCGCGAGCTCGCCCAGCATATCGAGTTTCGCACGGAGGAATTGATGGCGGAGGGGTGGACCGCTGAGGCCGCACGTGCGGAGGCGCTCCGGGCGTTCGGCGACGTGGCCACCATTGCCGACGAGTGCCGCGAAATCACCGTCCGGGACCGGCGCAGCCGGCGCCGCGACGAGTGGTTCGGCGCGCTGATCCACGATGTGCGCTTCGCCTTCCGCATCCTGCGCCGGTCGCCGGCCTTCACGCTCGGCGCGGTACTGACGCTTGCACTCGGCATTGGCGCCAACACCGCCATCTTCTCGGTGGTCAACGGCGTGCTCCTGCGCCCGCTGCCGTACGACCACCCCGAGCAGCTGGTCCGGGTGTTCGAGACGAGTGAGCGCGGAGGCGCCTCCGACCTCGCCGAGCCGAACTTCGACGACTGGCGGGCGCAGGCGCGTTCCTTCGACGGCATGGCCGCCTACGGGAGTGACGTCGGCACCCTGCTCGGCGCGGACATTCCCTCGCGCGTCCGCAGCACGGCGGTATCGGCGGACTTCTTCCGCCTCATGCGGGTGCAGCCGGTCATGGGCCGGCTCCCGGCACCCGACGAGTTTGCCGTCGGCGCACCGCCGGTGGCGGTCGTCAGCTACCGTTTCTGGCAGGACCGCCTTGGCGGCACGCGGGATCTCGCCGATCGACGGCTACGATCCGAATATGATTTCCAGGTGGTGGGAGTCCTGCCCCAGGGCTTCGGCTTCCCCGACGAGAGCGACCTCTGGTTTCCCATCGAGCTGTTCGGCCGCAACGAGAGCCGGACGGCCCACAACTATTCGGCCGTGGCGCGGCTCAAGCCCGGTCTGACCCCGCTCGACGCCGACCGGGAGCTCGACGCGCTGACCGAGCCGATGCGCGCGCAATACCTGCCGGACTTCGACGCGGTCGGCGCGACCGTCATCCCGCTGCGCGAGCTCGAGGCCGGCCCGCTTCGGGAGCCGCTCTTCCTCCTGCTTGGCGCGTCGGGCCTCCTCCTGCTCGCGGCGTGCACCAACCTCGCCAGCAGCATGCTGGTGCGCGGGTCGGCGCGCGCGCACGAATTGGCCATCCGCGCCGCCATCGGCGCCGGTCGCGGCCGCCTGGTCCGGCAGGTCTTCACCGAAAGCATGCTGATTGCGCTCCTCGGTTGCGCGGCGGGTCTCGTCGTCGCCCAGGTTGTGGAGCGCGGTCTTCTCCTCCTGGCACCCGCCGGAATGGTGCCCATCGAGGGGGCGCCGTTCGACCTGCGCGTCCTCGGATTTTCGCTGCTGCTCACCCTGCTGACGGCGGCGCTGTTTGGCCTGCTCCCGGCCATGCGGATGTCGGGGGTACGGCCGGCCACGGCCATGCGCGAAGGCACCCGGCACAGCGGCTCACGAAAGAGCCGGCGCCTCTGGTCCACGCTGGTGGCCGTGGAGGTGGCGCTGGCCGTGATGCTGCTCTGCGGCTCGGGGCTCCTGCTGCGGTCCTTCGCGGCCATCACCCGCATCGACCCCGGGTTCCGCGCCGAGGGTGTCATCACCGCGCTCCTCGACCTGCCGGACGCCGGCTATCCGGATGTGCAGCAGGCGGTGGCCTTTCACGATCGGCTGCTCGCGGCGCTGGCGGATGCACCTGGGGTGGTGGCCGCCGGCGTGACCAACCAGCTGCCGCTCGAGGGAAACCAGCCGAGTGGCGCCATCCAGGTGGAGGGGAAGCCGACCCTGCCGGCGGGGCCCTTTACCGGGTACGCCATCTACCGGACGGCCAGCCCCAGGTACTTCGAGGCGATGGGCATTCCCCTGCTCGCTGGTCGGCCCTTCAACGACCGGGACCGGGCTGGTGCCCCGCGGGTGGTGATCGTCACCAAGGGCCTGGCGGAGCGCGAGTGGCCCGGCGAGGATCCCATCGGGAAGCATTTCCGGGTGTACGGCATGGACGGGGGCGAGGAGCCCTACGGGACGGTGATCGGTGTGGTGGCCGACATCCCGCAGGGGGCCATCACCGACGCACGGCGAGAGGCCTACTGGTATCCGTATTCGCAGAATCCCTACCGGACCCGTTCCATGAAGCTGGTGGTGCGGACGGCGGGGGACCCCGCCGCGCTGGCGCCGATGCTGTCCAAGATGGTGCACGACATCGACCCGACGTTGCCGCTCGAGTTCCGCACCATGGAGGAACGGCTCGCGTCCACGATTGCCGACCGGCGCTTCACCATGGTGGTGCTGGCTTCCTTCGCCGTGGTGGCGCTCCTGCTGGCGGCGCTCGGGATCTACGGCGTGGTGTCGTACACGGTGGCCCAGCGGACCCGCGAGATCGGGATTCGCATTGCCCTCGGCGCCGAGCCGACGCGGGTGCAGCGCCTGGTGCAGGGCGGGGCCATGGCGGTCATCGGAACCGGAATTGTCGTGGGTGGGGTCGGCGCCGTGGTGGGCACCCGCGTGATGCGGGCCTTGCTCTATGGGGTGGAGCCGGGGGACGCGGCGACGTTCGGGGTGGCCGTCGGCCTGCTGCTGCTGGTCGGGTTCCTGGCCAGCTGGTGGCCGGCCAGGCGGAGTGCGGGGATCGATCCGGTGCGGGCGATCCAGGCGGAGTGAAACCGGGACGGGCCGGCGGCCGTATACCTCAACATTGATGGTATAACCTGTTGAGGTACGACATGCCCGACGAACTCGACCTCCTCCAGGGGACCCTGGATGTCCTCGTCCTCCGCGCCCTAAGCCACGGTCCCAGGCATGGTTACGCGATCGCACAGTGGATCCAGGACAACTCCGACGGCACCTTCCGAATCCTGGATGGGGCGCTCTACACGTCGCTCCACCGGATGGAGGAGAAGGGGTGGGCCGAGGCGGAGTGGGGCACATCGGAGCGGGGGAAGCGCGCCCGGTTCTACGAGCTGACGCCGGCCGGGCGCGCCGAGCTGCAGCTCCGGACCACCCGGTGGGAGCGGTACGTCAACGCGGTGGCGCATGTGATGGCCGCCCCGGCCCCGGCCTGATCGATGGCCCGCCCCACGCCGGCGTGGCGCCGCTATCTCCGTTTCAGCGGCCCCGACATCGCCTCGGATGTTGACGAGGAACTCCGCTTCCACTTCGAGGAGCGGATCGAGGAACTGCTGGCCGGCGGGCTGTCGCGCGAGGACGCCAACGCCCGGGCCCTCGCCGAGTTCGGCGACGTGGCCGCCACCCGCACCCAGCTCGAGCGCATCGATCACCGGATCCTGAGGCGTCGCACCGTGCTGGAGCGGCTGCTCGTGCTGCGTGACGAGGTGCGCCTGGCCCTCCGCCGGCTTGTCCGCCAGCCCGCCTTCACGGTGCCGGCCGTCCTGACGCTCGGCCTCGGACTCGCCTCGGTTGCGGTCGCCTTCACGTTGCTCCAATCCATCCTGCTCCGGCCGCTGGCCTATCCCGAAGCCGGGCAACTGGTCTCGCTCGCGTCGCCGATGCCGAAGCTCGGCGACGTGTGGGGCATCGCGCGGCACCAGCTTCCCTACTACAAGGAACATGTCCGCGCCTTCGAGGACATGGCGCTCTTTCGGGGGCGGCAGGTCACCACCGCGGGGGATGGTGTGTTCCCCGCCGAGCGCCTCGTGGCGGCGAGCGTGAGCGCCAGCATCTTCCCGACGCTCCGCATCGGGCCCGAGCTGGGCCGGGTGCTCCGTCCCGACGACAACCTGCCGCGCGTCGGCACGGTGGTGGTGTTGAGCCACGACTACTGGATGCGCCGGTTCGGCGGCGATCCGGGCGTGATCGGGACGCTGCTCACCATCGACGGCACGGCGCGGGAAATCGTGGGCGTCACTCCCAGGGGCGCGTCGCTCCCCGATCGGCCGGTGGAGCTCTGGATGCCGGACTACATCGACCCCGCCGCCCCGCCGATCAACAACCATGTGCGCAGTGCCGTGGCGCGCCTGCGTCCCGGGTTCACCGCCAGCGACGCGGAGGCGCAGATCGCGCCGCTCGTGGTCCGGATGGATGAGCTCTTCCCGTCGGCCTATCCCAACCACTGGATCCGGGAGTCCGGCTTCCGGACCTCCGTCACCCCGCTGCGCGACGAGGTGGTCGGGGCCACGGTGGCGCGGTTCCTCTGGATCCTCTTCGCCGCCGTCTGGCTGGTGCTCGGGATCGCCATCGCCAACGCGGCCAACCTGGTGATGGTCCGCGCGGAGGGCCAGCGGCGGGAAATCGTGATGCGAACCGCGCTCGGCGCCTCCCGTCCGATCATGCTGCTCCACTTCGTCACCGAGGGCCTGGTCGTGACCATGCTGGCGGCGCTCGTCGCGTGCGGGCTGGCCGCCGTGGTGCTCGGCGTGTTCCCCGCGCTGGCCGCCGATACGCTCCCGCGACTGTCGGAAGTCCACTTCGGGCTCGGCACCGTCGGACTGATCGTCGCGGTGGCGCTGCTGACCGGCGTGGGGCTGGGACTGATTCCCCTGACCCACGCCAAACCGGACAGCGAGGCGCTGCGGGAGGGCTCGCGCACCCTGACGGCCTCGCGCACCCGCATGGCGCTTCGTCATTTGCTGGTGGTCGGCCAGGTGGCGCTGACCGTCGTCCTGCTGGTGGGTGCCGGGCTGCTGATCCGCAGCGGGCTTCGGCTCCGTGCGGTCGACGACGGGTTCGAAGCGCGCGGCGTGGTCACCCTCGATGTCGCCCTCTCCCCCGCGGCCTACCGGAGCTACGACGCGGCCGCCACGGTCTACCGTCAACTTGCAGAACGGGTTGGTGCCATGCCCGGCGTGCAGTCGGTCGGGTTCGCGGAGGCGCTCCCCCTGTCCGGAGAGCAGGGATGTACCAGTGTGGTCGCCGCCGCCGTCGGGGACGGGCCGAGGCGCGAGCGCTGCGTCGCCACCATGCACACTTCTCCCGGATATTTCGAGACGATGGGGATCGAGGTGCGGGGGCGCACGCCGGATTGGGCCGACGCCGTGCGGCATGTCGGTGGGGTGGTCGTTTCGCCGGCCCTGGCGCGTCGGCTCTGGCCCGACCAGGATCCGATCGGGCAGTCGATGCGCTGCTGCCGGGGCGGGGACCACTGGGACCGCGTCGTCGGGGTCACGGGCGAGGTCCACCTGACCTCCCTCGATGCGCCGCCCGACGAGGTCGCCTACTTCGCGATCGTGCCGCCGGACAGTGCACCCACCAACAACTGGCCGCTCGATGTCCGGATGGTGGTCAGGGCGCCGACCCTCACCGCCGCGGCGATTCAGTCGATGGCCCGGGAGGCCATGGCGGAGATTGACGCCACCATCCCCGTGTCGCAGGCGCGGCTGATGACCGATGTCGCGGCCGATTCGATGGCCCGGCGGACCTTCACCCTGATCCTGATCGTCGTGGCGGCCCTGATGGCGCTCCTGCTCAGCGCGGTGGGGTTGTACGGGGTGATCGCCTTCGTCGTCGGGCAGCGGGAGCGCGAAATCGGGGTTCGCATGGCGGTGGGGGCGAGCGCGGGACAGATCGGTGCCCTCGTCCTCGGACAGTCCCTGCGGCTGGTCACCGCGGGCGTCGTGATCGGGCTGGGCGGTGCCCTTGCGGGGACCCGGGTGCTGGCCTCGCTCCTCTTCGAGGTCAGCCCCACCGACCCGCTGGTGCTGGCCCTGGTCGCCCTTGGCGTGGCCATCCTGGGCCTCGTGGCGAGCGGGGTTCCCACGGTGCGGGCGGTCCGGGTGGACCCCGTGACGGCGCTTCGGGGGGACTAGCCGGCCGACGGGGAATTCCCACGTCTAGTTCTGCAACCTTTTGGTGGTGTCATTCGTCTAATAAGACTGACTCCATCAAGGACTCCCCCTTGGGCAACATCCGTCTGGCCCTCCGTCACCTCCTCAAGAGCCCCTTCGTGACGGGGGTCGCCGTCGCCTCCCTGGCCCTCGGGATCGGGGCCAACACCGCCATCTTCTCCCTGGTAGACCAGATGCTCCTCCGGCCCCTCCCGGTGGTGGAGCCGGGGCGCCTGGTCAACTTCAAGGCCCCGGGGCCCAATCCGGGGTCGCAGTCGTGCAGCCAGATCGGCGAGTGTGACGAGGTCTTCTCCTACCCGATGTTCCTCGACCTGCAGCGGGAACAGCAGGTGTTCACCGACATCGCGGCGCATGTGAGCTTCGGGGCGAATCTCTCCGCACAGGGCCAGACGCTGAGCGGCGAAGGGCTGCTGGTGTCGGGCTCCTACTTCCCGGTGCTCGGGCTGGTGCCGGCGCTGGGCCGGCTGATCGGCCCGGACGACGCCGACGTGGTCGGCGACGGCCGCGTGGCGGTGCTGGCGTACGACTACTGGAAGGGCCCCCTCGGCGGCGACCCCGACGTCCTCTCCAAGACCCTCATCGTCAACGGCCAGTCGCTCGAGATCATCGGAGTGGCCCCCCGCGGGTTCAAGAGCACCTCTCTCGGTGTCACCCCGCGGGTGTTTGTCCCGATCACCCTGCGCAGCACGATGATCCCGGGGTGGGGGGACGACGTGATGGAGCGCCGCCGGGCCTACTGGGCGTACCTCTTCGGCCGGCTCAAGCCCGGCGTGTCGATCGAGCAGGCCTCCGCGTCGATCAACCCGCAGTACACCGCGATCCTGGAGAACACGGAGGTTCCCCTCCAGCAGGGGATGAGCGACAAGACGATGCAGGAGTTCCGGACCAAGAAGATCATCCTGAACCCCGGCTCGCTCGGGCAGAGCTCGGTGCGCACCGAGGCGTCCACGCCGCTGAGCATGCTCTTCGGGATCACCCTGCTGGTGCTGCTCATCGCGTGCGCCAACATCTCCAACCTCCTCCTGGCCCGAGGGGCCGCCCGCTCCGGCGAGATGGCGGTGCGGCTGGCCATCGGCGGAACCCGGTGGCAGCTCGTGTCGCAGCTGCTCACCGAATCGATCATGCTCGGAGTCCTAGGGGGCGTGGCGGGCCTCGGGGTGGCGGTCCTGACCCTCCGCGGGATGAGTTCCATCATGCCGCAGAACGCCTCCTCCACCTTCGTGCCCCATCTCGACGGGACGGTCATCGCCTTCGCCGCCCTGCTGGCGATCGTCACCTCGGTGCTCTTCGGGCTCTTTCCCGCCCTCCACGGCACCCGGCCTGACCTGATCGCGACCATCCGCGAGCAGGGGGGGCAGCCCGCCGGCGGCCGGGCGGCCGCCCGCTGGCGGACGGGCCTTGCCACGGCGCAGATCGGCCTGGCGCTGGCGCTCCTCGCCTCGGCGGGACTCTTCACCAAGAGCCTGATGAACGTGACCCGGCTCGATCTCGGCGTGAAGGTGGACCACGTGGCGACCTTCGGTGTCTCCCCTGAACTGAACGGCTACCCTGCCGAGCGCTCCCGGCAGCTCTTCCAGCGGCTCACGGATGAACTGGAGCAGACGCCCGGGGTGGTGAGCGTGTCGGCCGCCATGGTGCCGCTGATCGGCGGGAGCAACTGGGGCAACGACGTCGGTGTGGAGGGATATCCCAAGGGCCCGGATGTGGACAACAACTCGCGCTTCAACATGGTGGGGCCCGGGTACTTCGAGACGGTCGGCATCCCGGTGTTGGTAGGGCGCGGGTTCACCCGGTCCGACGTGCTCGGCGCGCCGAAGGTGGCGGTGGTCAACCAGGCGTTCGCGAAGAAGTTCAATCTCGGGGCCAACCCGGTCGGCCGCCGGATGGACCAGGGCAACGACAGCCTCGACATCGAGATCGTGGGGCTGGTGCAGGACGCGAAGTACAGCGACGTGAAGCGGGACATCCCGCCGCTCTTCTTCAGGCCCTACATGCAGGACGAGCGGGTGGGCGCCCTGTCGTTCTACGTGAAGAGCCAGGCTGAGCCGGGCGCCCTGCTGCCCGTCCTCTCACGGGTGGTCAAGGGGCTCGACGAGAACCTGCCGGTGGAGGAGCTGCGGACCATGCCGGAGCAGATCCGGGACAACGTCTTCCTCGACCGGTTCGTGACGCTCTTCTCGGCGGCCTTTGCGCTGCTGGCCACGCTGCTGGCCGCCATCGGCCTCTACGGGGTGCTGGCCTACACGGTAGCGCAACGGACCCGGGAGTTCGGGGTCCGCATGGCGCTGGGCGCCGACCCGGCGCGGGTGCGGGGGATGGTCCTCCTGCAGGTCGGGAAGATGACACTGATCGGCGGCGCAGTCGGGCTGCTGGCGGCCTTCGGCATCGGCCGGGTGGCGCAGTCGCTCCTGTTCCAGATGCAGGGGAGCGATCCGGTGGTGTTCGTGCTGGCGTCGCTGGCGCTGGCCCTGGTGGCACTGGCGGCCGGGCTCATTCCGGCCTATCGCGCCTCGCGGCTCGATCCCGTGCGCGCCCTCCGGTACGAGTAGAAAGGCTGACTCGTGGACCAGCTCCCGACCTCCCAGCGTGACGCCCTGCAAGGGGTGCTCGGCGCCGCCTTCACGCTCGAGGACGAGCTGACGGGCGGGGGGATGTCCACCGTCTACAAGGCGCGGGACAACGCCCTGCAGCGGGCGGTCGTCATCAAGGTGCTCCCGCCCGACCTGGCCGCGGCGGTGTCGCTGGAGCGGTTCAAGCGGGAGATCCTGGTGTCGGCCGGCCTCCAGCATCCGCACATCGTGCCGGTGCTGAGCGCGGGCGAGGTGGACGGGCTGCCCTTCTTCGTCATGCCGTTCATCGACGGGGAGTCGCTCCGGAGCCGCCTGGCCCGCGGGCCCCTCTCGGTGCGCGAGGCCGTCAACGTCCTCAAGGACGTGGCACGCGCCCTCTCGTACGCGCACACCAACGACGTCATCCACCGGGACATCAAGCCGGACAACATCATGCTGACCGGCGGCACCGCGGTGGTGACCGACTTCGGTGTCGCCAAGGCGCTCGACGCCTCCCAGGCGCCGAGGCGTCGGGGGGCAGGCAACAGCATTTCGCAGGCGGCGGTCACGGCCACGGGGCTCGCGGTCGGCACGCCGGCCTACATGGCGCCGGAGCAGGCAGCTGGGGACCCCCACACCGACCACCGCGCCGACCTGTACGCCCTCGGCGTGGTCGCCTGGGAAATGCTGACGGGGGCGGCTCCGTTCGCGGGGCTCTCGCCGCAGCAGGTCATGGCCTCGCACGTGACGAAGACGCCGCCCTCGGTGGCCACCCGCCGCTACGACGTGCCGCAGGCGTTTTCCAAGGTGATCGATCAGCTGCTCGAGAAGGAGCCGCGCAACCGGCCCAAGTTTGCGGCCGACCTGATCCGGATGCTGGACGATCCGGCGGTGATCAGCGGGGAATACAGCTCGGTGCCGAAGGCGGGGTGGAAGCGGTGGCGGGTGCCCGCCCTGATCGGCGGGCTGGTGGTGGCGGCGGGGGCGGCGGCGCTGCTGCTGCTCTGACTGAAGCACTTGTACGCAGCGGGTGCAAAGCCTCAGCGCGAGGCGTCGCACCCGGGAATCCTCACCTGAGTCCTCCCCCAGCGACGTTGCGCCTCACTCCGCGCGCAGCGTGACAATCGGGTCCACACTCGAAGCCCGCCTGGCCGGCGCCCATGCGGCCAGGACGGCCACGACGGTGAGCAGCGCAATGACGGC
The DNA here is from genome assembly GCA_035328285.1 of Gemmatimonadales bacterium. GTDB lineage: Bacteria > Gemmatimonadota > Gemmatimonadetes > Gemmatimonadales > GWC2-71-9 > SPDF01. Next base: position 4,343 of record DAOLIZ010000035.1, on the reverse strand, counting down.
CAGGTAGGTCAGCGGGTCGAGGGCGGACACACCGAACAGCATGGACTCGATGAGCCGGGTGGCCGCGGCGGCACCGGCCACCCCGATCGCGGTCCCGATCAGCGCCAGCCCGA
>DAOLIZ010000035.1:2915-4130 GCA_035328285.1 Gemmatimonadales bacterium | reverse complement strand
GTGGCCGCGGCGGCACCGGCCACCCCGATCGCGGTCCCGATCAGCGCCAGCCCGACTGCCCGCCCGACGATCTGGCCCACGATGCTGGCTGGCGTCGCCCCCAGTGCGGTGCGGATCCCGATTTCCCGGTACCGTTCGGTGACACTTCCGGAAATAACGCCATACAGCCCGATGGCGGCCAGCAGCAGGGCGGCGGCCGCGAAGAGCCCGATGGCGGAGCGCACGAACTGCCGGTCGGCGGCCGAGGCCTGGACGTATCCCGTCATGGTCTCGATGCGCGGAATCGGGACGTTTGGATTGACCTCCCAGATGGCACGCCGGAGCGCCGGCACGAGCGTCGTGGGCTCCCCGGTCGCCTGCACGATCAGGGTCGCCACGCGATCGGTCCAGTTCCACTGCCCGGCGGCGACATAGAAGGCGTCGGGGGCCGCCAGGGCGAGCGAGTACTGGCGGACGTCGCCGACGACTCCCACCACGGTGCCCCACGCCCCATCACGGCCGACGGAAGGCCCGAACCGCATCTGCTGGCCGATCGGATCCCGGTCTCCATAGAGGCGCCGCGCGAATGAGGCGCTGAGCACCAGGCTTCCGGGACCACCGGGGCGATCGGTGGCGTCGAGGAGCCGCCCGCGCACCAGGGGAATCCCCATCGTGGCGAAATAGTCACCGCTCACGGCATAGCGCGCCGCGCTTCCGCTGTTCTCCGCGCTCAGGTCCGGCAGGGACAGCGCCTCATAGCCGTACTCATCGGTCTCGCCGGAGAGCGGGAGGAGGCTGGTGAACGCGGCCGAGGTGACGCCGGGCAGGTTGCGGACTGATTCGAGCGTCCGTGCATAGAACTGCAATCGCGCGGCATCAGAATCGAAATCGTGACCGCTGGCCACGACCTGCAGTGCGATCCGCTGGGAGGGATCGAATCCCGCGTCCACCGCCATCAGGCTCCGGCCGCTCCGGAAGAGGAGCCCGGAGCTCACGAGGAGCACCAGCGCCAGGGCGATCTCGGACACGACCAGGACCCGGCGCATGCGTCCGGGCCCCGCCGTCGTGCGCCGGGAGCCGCCCAGGCGTGCATCGGTTGCGCCGGCGCGAATGGCGCCGAGTGCCGGCGCCACGCCGACCACGATCCCCACAATCGTGGTGAGCACGAAGGCGAAGACGAGGACCGACGCGTCCAGCCGGATCGCATCCACGTTCGGCAAACCGGGGGGGCTGAGG
>DAOLIZ010000035.1:0-2815 GCA_035328285.1 Gemmatimonadales bacterium | reverse complement strand
GGTCGGCCTGCGGGAAGGGCAGGGGTTCGAGGAGGATGGGCCGTATGGCGCTGTACACCGCGGTGCTGGAGCCCAGCCCGAGGGCCAGGGTCCCGACGACGGCCAGGGTGAAGCCTGGATTCCGGCGGAGCCCGCGGAGCGCGTAGCGAACGTCCTGCAGGGTGGTTTCGACCGGGTGTTCCCACCCCGAGGAGCGCACTTCTTCACGGATGGTCAAGGCGGTTCCGTTCTCCAGGATGGCGGCCCGTCGGGCGGCCTCGGGTGACAATCCCCGGGCGGCGTGGTCGGCGGCGGCCCGTTCGAGGTAGTCCGCCACCTCGTCGTCCACGTCGGCGTTCACCCGGCCTGACCGGACGAGCGCGCGGAGGCCCTGCGTTACCCGACGCCAGAGCGCCATCGCTCAGCCCTCCGCCTTGAGGAGGCGCAGGACGGCCTCCGAGCGCCGCTTCCAGTCGGCGGCTTCCTCGCCGAGCTGCTTGCGTCCCGCGGGCGTCAGGGAGTAGTAGCGGGCCCGCCGCGCGCTCTCGGTCTGGCGCCACTCGGCCCTGGCAAACCCGGCCCGCTCGAGCCGCTGCAGCGCCGTGAGCAGGGAACCGGGGTTCACCTTGAACACGTTGCGGGTGATCTGCTCGATCCGGCGGGCGATGCCGTAGCCATGCAGCGGCTCAAGGCTGAGGGTCTTGAGGATCAGCATGTCCAGCGTGCCCTGGATGACGTCGGTATTGGGTTCGGTCATGCTGGAGAAGGTAGCAGGGACTCCTCTTGATTGTCAAGATATGACAGTCAACGGGTAGGCCAGGGCCAGGGCGGTGGCCATGTCCTTGGCCCCTGCGGGGACCCTCTCCCCTCCCACCGGTCGCTTGACGCGAAATTGACTCCGGACCGGCATGGTGAGTTCGTGCCTTGCTGTTTTGCGGTCCCCCACGCCCGGCACGGGAGGGGGATTCGCCGTGGTCTCCTGCTTCAGCCCCGGCGCCGTGGCGTGCTGGTCGGGACTCATGCAGGTTGGTGTGGTCGAAGGGATGGAAGCGGTGCGGACGTAACGAACACGGCCAGCAGCGGGAGGCGTATGCGGCGCGTCCGATTTCCCTGGTTGCCCGATCCCCGGCTGGCGCTCAGGGTGCTCCTGCGCGGAGCGCTGCTCTGGGGGCTCGCGCGCGCCGCGCTCGTGGCGGTCCAGCTGGCGGCCAGCAAGGGACCGCCTGGCAACCTGCTGCCCATGCTGACGCCGTCGGCGGCGCTCGGCCTGATTGGTGTTGTCGTGGCGCTAGGGTCGCTGGAATCGCGGCGATTGAACGAGCACCGGTTTCTCGCCAATCTCGGCATCTCCCCCTTCGTCGCGTTACTGCTCGTCATGCTGCCGGCGGTCTGCGGGGAGATCCTGGTCACCATGCTGCGCCTGCCATGACCGCCCTCCTGCAGGCCGACTGCGTCGGCAAGCACTTCGGCCGCACCAGGGTGCTCAGTGCGGCGACCTTGCGGGCCGCGGAGGGCACCCTCACCTACCTGGTGGGGCGCAACGGGTGCGGCAAGTCGACGCTCCTCCGCATCGTTTCGGGTGAGCTGGCGTCCGACAGCGGAATCGTGTTCTTCCGGGGGCGCCCGATGCTCCGGCCCCGCTGGCACCGCCTGGCGCGTGAGGGCTTTGCGTACCTCCCCGACCGCGAGCTGCTGGCCCCGAACCGGACGGTGCGGGATCACCTCGACATGGTCGTCCGCCAGTTTGGCCTCCCGGGATGCGAGGGAACCGTGGAGACCTGCGCGCTGGGGTCGCTGCTGGACCGTCGGTGCGGCAGTCTCTCGGAAGGGGAGCGGCGTCGGGCGGAAGTGGCGACGGTGCTGGCCCGTCGCCCCGCCTGCCTCCTGGCGGACGAGCCGTACCGCAACCTCGATCCCGCCGACCGCCTGGTCATCGCGGGCGCCCTTCGCCACCTCACCGGCGAGGGGTGCGCCGTGGTGGTCACGGGCCATGAAGTGGAGGAGCTGCTCGCGAGCGTCGATACCGTCACCTGGTGCACCGACGGCACGACGTACGAGCTGGGCACCCCGCAGGAGGCGCTGGCCCACTTTCGGTTCGTGAGCGGGTATGTGGGGCCTGCGCGGGCCGACCGGCTGCGGAGGGAGCTCGACCAGCGCCAGACAGGGCCGTGATACCCCCGAGAGAGCCCGGCTCTCACGCGACGTCATGCTCTCCCGGTGTCTCGGGTCCGGTATCCCAATCGTCCAAATTTCTTGCTTCGATCTCGCGCCCTGCCGATATTCTCACCACCATGGCTTATATCGAGTGCCCCTCCTGTGGCAAGACAGCCCTGAGCGTGGCGAGCCGCTGCCCGCACTGCGGCCTGCTCTTCAGCCAGGGCGTGATCCCGCCGGTGGAGCCCAACCGGCTCCCGGGGCGCCTGCTCATGGCTGGCGGGCTCGTGGCGTTTCTTGCCCTGGTCATGCTGGCCCGAAAGCAGAACGAGCCGCGAACGGCAGCCCTGAGCCCGGCTCCACGGGTCACGGCTCCGGCGGCGCCGGCGCCGGCTGAGCGTCAGCCCGAGACCCCTGCTGCCGGGATTGCTCCGCCCATCCCCGTCCAGCCGGCCGCCCCGGCGCGGGACTCCGCGGCGGACAGCACACCCACACCTGCCGCTCCCGTGACGGAGGCCGCGCCCCCGCGGGCGGCGCCTGTTCCGGCAGTACCCACGCGCGACCAGGTCCTGCGCTATGCCACGACCTGGGTCAATGTTCGGGACCGCCGGGGTCCGACCTCCGAGCCGGTCCGGGTGCTCGACCCGGGCGAGGCCGTCCTGGTCGATTCCCTCGTCGGCGG
>DAOLIZ010000034.1:0-20077 GCA_035328285.1 Gemmatimonadales bacterium | reverse complement strand
AGTGGTGGGGGGCATCCGGGGAATGTACGGTCGGGCGGGGGAGGGGGAAAGGACCTCACCCCCCAACCCCCTCTCCACCATGTGGAGAGGGGGAGCAGCGTCGATCTGTAGGACAAGTTCCCCCTCTCCATATCATGGAGAGGGGGACAGGGGGTGAGGTAAGAGGAACGAGGCGATCAGCCTATCTGTCGACGCGCGATTGTTCGAGTTCCTCAATCAACACATCCAAATCCTCCGGCCCCGTTTCGTAACTTGTAATACACGCCCTGAGTGCTCGCCGGCGCTCGCCGCCGAGGATGACCGGACTGATCCAGGTCTGACGATGCTCGTACACGCGGCGGATGACATCGTCGAGCGAGCGGCGCTCCGCCTCGATGTCGGGGTGGGTAAAGCAGACCACCGGCAGCGGCGTGTCGGCCACGAGGATCCAGCCGGCGGCCGCGAGCTTGTCGCGGAGGAGCCTGCCCATCGCCGCCTGATGGTCCACCAGCTTGCCGTAGCCCTCGATCCCGAGCTCCGCCAGCGACATGAAGACCTTGAGCCCGGTGGCGCGGCGGCTCCACTGGGGGGTGGTCTGAAAGCTGTCCACCGTGTCGCCCGTCGGCACGGGCATGTAGGTGTGGACGGCGGCAAACGCCTGCTTCACCGCGTCGGGGTGCCGGCAGAAGAACATCCCGCCGCCCATCGGCACGCTGAGCCACTTGTGCGCGTCCCAGGTGACGGAATCGGCGAGCGCGATGCCGTCGAGATGGGGCCGCAGGGTGTCGGACATCAGCGCGCCACCGCCCCAGGCGGCATCGACGTGGAACCAGGCCCCGGTGCGCCTCGCCACCCCGGCGAGTTCCGGCAACGGATCGATGATGCCGGCGGCGGTGGTACCTGCCGTCCCCACGATGAGGAGCGGACTCCACCCGGCGATCCGGTCGGCTTCGATCAGCTGCTCGAGTGCGACGGGATCGAGCTTGAGGTCGGCGCGGACCGGCGCCTCGCGCACGCTCGCGGTGCCGAGGCCGGTCATCTTGGCGAGCTTGACGAAGGAGTGGTGGCTCTCGCCCGAGACGTAGATGGCGGGGCGGGTGCCGAGCGCCGCGACGCCCCCCTCGGCCCAGGCCGGGAATCGGGCCGCAAGCGCACAGAGGGCGGAACAGAGGTTGGCCTCGGCGCCGCCGGAGGTGAACTGGGCCAGCATGCCGTCGGGATCGTAGCCGATGCGCACGGCCAGGGCGCGGAGCGCCAGCCGCTCCAGCTCGTTGGCGGCAGGGCTGTGGCTCCAGACGGCGAGCTGGGCGTTGTAGAGCGCGGCGAGGGTATCGGCCACGATGCCGGCCTCGCGCACCTGCGGGTTGAAGAGGCCGAAGTACCGCGGGTGGGTGACGTGAACCTGCTGGGTCCGGAGCAGCCGCATCACATCCGCGGTCAGGGCTTCCAGGTCGATCGGCCGGTCGAAGCGGTAGCGCGGCTCGAGCTCGGCGCGGAGTGACGCGGGGGTGGCGTCGGGGATGACGGGGAGGTCCCGGATCCGGCGGCGGAAGTCGGCGATTTCGGCGGCGATATCGGTCCAGAGCGGCATGGCGGAAAATAGGCGGGTCAGCAGGGAGGCGGGGAGGGGGTGGTCCGCTTGGCATTGATACCCCAAGTCCCTATATTCCCGCCGCTTGAGGCTAGGTAGCTCAGTTGGTAGAGCAGCGGACTGAAAATCCGCGTGTCGGGGGTTCAATTCCCTCCCTAGCCATATGAGCGGGGCAGCGGGGCAGCGGGGCCGCGGGGCAGGAAGGCAGTTCCAGCACAAAGGGGCAACCGGTGACCGTTGCCCCTTTCTGTCCTCACCCCCTGTCCCACTCTCCATGACACGGAGAGGGGGGCGCCCTGCTGGCTAGCGGCCCCGCTGCTCGTCGTCCGTTGCCTCACGCAATCGATAGCCCACCCCCGGTTCCGTGGTGAGCAGCCGGGGGCGGTTCGGGTCCTGCTCGAGCTTGTGGCGAAGCTGGGCCATGTAGACACGCAGATAGTGGGTGTCATCCTGGTAGTTGGCGCCCCACACCTCCTGCAGCAGTCGTCGGTGTGTGACCACTTGCCCTGCGTTCCGGACCAGCGCGGCGAGGAGCCGGAACTCCGTGGGCGTGAGGTGCACCTCCCGGCCGCCACGGAATACCACGCGCCCCAGGAGATCGACCCGCAGTTCTCCTGACTCGAACATCTCGCTCGCTGTCCCTCCGGCGGGTCGGGCGAGGCGCCGCAACGCGGCGCGAATGCGGGCGAGGAGCTCGGGCTCGCTGAACGGCTTCGTGAGGTAGTCGTCGGCGCCGAGATCCAGCGCGGTCACCTTGTCCTGCTCCAGTCCCCGTGCGGAGATGACGATGATCGGGGTGGCGGCCGTACGCCGTATCGTGCGGGTCACCTCCAGGCCGTCCTGGTCCGGAAGACCAAGGTCGAGAAGGATCACGTCAGGATTTCGGCCGGCGGCCTGCATCAGCCCCTCGCGCGCGGATGCCGCCTCGACGACCTGGTAGCCACGGCCTCGCAGGGCTGCGCGCAGGAACCGCCGCATATGCGGCTCATCCTCGATGAGCAGGATCAGGGGCGCAGGGCTGGCCATGATCGCCGTCAGTCGCCGGCCGGCTCGAGCGGCAGCGCCTCCATGGGCGGGCCGTCGAGGGGGAGGGTGAAGCGGAACGCCGCTCCTCCCCCGGCCCGCGGTTCGACCCACATGCGCCCGCCGTGGACCGCGACGATTCCCCGGCAGATCGTGAGCCCGAGGCCGGTGCTGCTGCCGGGCGGTGCTGTCATCGGCGCGCCGCGGTAGAACTTCCGGAAGATGTTCTCCTCTTCCCCTGCCGGAACGCCGGGGCCGCGGTCCGCCACCTCCACCACCACCGCGTCGGCTTCGGGCCAGGCGCGGATCGAAATCGGCGTCCCCGGCGGCGTGTGGCGGGCGGCATTCTCCAGGAGATTGGTGAAGACCTGCTCCAGCAACAGTTCGTCGACCGGGACCAGCGGGAGGTCCTCCGGGAGCCGAGCCTCGACTGGGTGGCTCTTCAAGCGATCCTCCATCCGGATGAGGACGACCCCCAGAACTTCCTCGAGCGGCTGCCACGACTTCTTCACCGCGAGGGCGCCGGTCTCCACCCGGATCATGTCGAGGAGGTTCACCACCAATCGGGACATTCGCCGTGACTCCTCGAGGATGGACTCCGCCAGGTCCCGCCGAAGTCCGGCCGGCAGGGCGCCGCGGTCCTCGAACAGACTGCTGGCGGCACCCTCAATGCTGCTGAGCGGTGTCCGAAGGTCGTGGGACAAGGAGCTGAGCAGGGAGGTGCGAAGCCGTTCCGCCTCGACCTCGGCCCGCGCGAGCTGGTGCTGCTCCGCCAGTGCCGTTCGCTCAAGCGCGGTAGCCGCTAGGGCAGCCAACGCCTCGACCGTGGCGCGTTCTGCCGGTGTGGGGATGTCGTCGTGCGCCCCCGCTACCACGGCCACGACGCCCAGGGTCCGTGACGGTGTCCGGAGTGGAACGGCCAGCGCGCCCGCTTCCGCGCAATGCGCTGTCCCGTGCCCTGCCGACTCCCCGCGCTCGAACGCCCATTCCGTGGCCACTCGCACCTCGAGGCTGGCGAATGGCTCGATGGCAGGAAGGTGGAGCGCGCTGGCGAGGTCCGCGCCTTCCCGCTGCAGCACGACGATCGGGGTCCCGGCCACCAGTCGCCGGAGGTGCGACTCCGTCACATCGATCACATCGCTTCGGGATGTTGCCTCTGCGAGGTCGTTGCTCAAGTCGTACATGGCCGCCGTCAGGTGCTCCCGCGCCCTGGCCTCCGTCGCCTGTTCGCGGATCTGCGCCACCAGTCCGCTCATCACCAGCGCCACCACCAGCATCACTCCGAACGTCAGGATGTAGGAGGTGTCGTGCACGCTGAACGTGTAGTAGGGCGGTACGAACGCGAAGTCGTAGATGGCGATGCTCAGCACCGATGCCAGCACCGCTGGTCCGCGGGCGCACCGCGACGCGACCAGTACGACCGCGAGCAGGAACCCCATCGCGACGTCGGTCGGGTTCAGCTCCGGGCGAAGGACGAACCCCGCGGCCGTCGTCAGGGCGACGATGCCGGTAGCCAGCGCGTACTCGGTGCGTGGAGTGCTCGCCATGGGGTCAAACCTACGTAATCGGCGCCTCAAGATTGTATCAGGATTTCCGTGCGGGGCCGGCGGCTCGGAGCAGAAGGGCTGTCGCCATCGGCCGATGGGCCTGAGGAGACGTTCCGGCAACTCGGCGCGCCCCGTATCTCGCCCTCCCGCCCGCGGTCCTGATGGCCACAACGGCCCCGATCGACACGGCCGCGTCTCGATGGATCATCGAGGAATTCCCGACCGGCGGCGATGCCCGACCGGTACGAGGCGCCCGCCCGCCATCTGGGCGTGCCGGCCACATGAAGAATGGCGATCGGGACGGAAGTCGTCGCCGAGGCGGAGCAGCTGTGGCTTGAGGTAGCCCGGGAGTTGCCCCGCACGACGTTCTTCACCGGGAGAATGATCTTCCAGAAGGACCGTTGGTGGCAGCGCATCCTGCACAACGGGACGGCGATGGCCATCCAGCAGCGGCTGCAGTGGGCGGGCAAGACCGTAGTGGCTCTTCCGATCCGGGTCAGGGAGTCGACGACCTGGCCACGTTCGCCTGACCTGATTGAGGGTCCCGCCGCCCGCCGGTCGATTGCGTGACCAGGCGGGGCGGCGAGGAAGCCCTACTGAATCATCAGGTGCGCCCACGGCTTTCCGGGGTACATCAGCCACGGCTGATCGGTCAGGGGCATCACCGAGATACCGGTCGACTCCTGGGTGGCGTAGGGCAGATAGAAGGAAACAAGCATGCTCGACTGCTTCGGCCGGCCGGCCATCGGGTCGAAGTTCAGGCTGTCGGCGTAGAGGGAGTAGAGTGCGGCGCCGCCGGCCGGCATCGTGATGGTCCCGGCGTTGACTTCCGCCAGGCGCGCCGAGTCCACCGCGGAACGCTTGGTGATGCCGGCGGCGCGAAGCTCGCGGCCACGGCGCATGAAGGCCTCGAGCGACTTGTGATAGCAGTGCGCCGCGAAGCGGTCGTCGGTCGGGTCGTCGGCCAGGCAGATCATCGGGTTGGTCCCGGCCCGGAGCTGGACCAGCGGCCCGCCGGCGGTCTTGTAGCCCAGCACCTCGGCGCCGGCCCGCATGCTGTCGGGAAGAGGGAGGACCGCGGCGGCGATCTGCCAGGCGACGGTCGGGTTCTGGGCGGCGGCCGGGGAGGCGGCAGACAGGAGGACAAGGGAGGACAGGAGCAGGGAGAGACGCATCGGTCAGTGTCCTTTGGCTCGGGCAGGTGGAATGAGAGCGGCGTAGACCATCGTGCGAAACTTGCTGGACAGGTCGAGTCCCCGGGCGGGGAGCAGTTGCTGCATCAGGACGACGACAAGTTCCTCGGTGGGATCGACCCAATACTTGGTGGCGTAGGCGCCGCCCCAGCCGAAGCGTCCCACCGAGCCGTACTCTCCCGCCAACCCGGGGTCTTCGAGCACCTCGAACCCCAGCCCGAACCCCAGCCCCGGGTACTCGTAGAGCGTTCCCACCTGGTCCCTCGTCATCAGCGAGACCGTGGCCGGGGAGAGAACCCGCGCTCCGTCCAGTTCGCCGCCGTTCAGGAGCATCTGCAGGAAGCGCGCGTAGTCTCCCGCGGTCGACACCAGGCCGGCGCCGCCGCTGAAGTTCTGCCGGGGACCCGCGAGATAGTCTCCCTGGCCCATCGGGCCGGCGGGAGCGCGCACCAGCGCGCCGTCCGGGGTCACGGAGTATACCGCCGTCAATCGGCGGCCGACAGAATCCGGGGGAAAGAACCAGGTCTCATGCATCCGGAGCGGGATGAAGATCCGCTCCTGGAGGAAACGATCAAGCGGCATCCCCGACGCGCGCTCCACGACGCACCCCAGCACATCGCTGGCGTACCCGTAGATCCAGACCTCCTCGGGCTGGGCTGCCAGCGGAAGCGTGCCGAGGCGATCCATGGTGGCGCAGACCGGCTCGGCCTTGTCGGCCAGGTACCAGCCGTAGCCGGCGGCGGGACCGAGACCGGCGGCACGATAGTCGTCCTGGATCAGCGATTCGGTGCCGTAGGAGAGGCCGGCGGTCTGGGTCAACAGGTCCCGGATGGTCATCCGGTGCTCCACGGCCACGAGCGTTCGGCCGCTGTCGGTGGACACCGCCACACGGGCCTCGGCAAAGCCGGGGAGGAAGCGGGAGACGGGGTCATCGAGGCGGAGCCGCCCCTCCTCGACCAGGACCATCGCGGCGACGCTGGTCACCGCCTTGGTCTGGGAGGCGATGCGGAAGAGGGCGTCGGGTCGCATCGGCTGGTGGGATTCGCGGTCGGCCAGCCCGACGCTTGCACTCCAGGCGACCTGGCCCCGCCGGATGATCAGGGCGACCACCCCGGGCGTTCTGCCCTGGTCGACGTATGACTGGAGAAGCGTGTCGATCCGGGCCAGCCGTTCGACGGAGAAACCGAGGGAGGCCGGCCGGCCGGCGGGAAAGCTTTGGGCGGACACTCCGGTCGCAGGGGAGAGCGCCAGCGCGAGGAGAAGGACGGTGACGCGACGGGGCATGGCGGCTCAAGGCAAGGGAAGGAATGAAGCTACGGCCCGGCGCCGTGCGCCGCCACCCGCGAAGGGCGGAAGCTGTTTCCCTGCCGGATCTTGCGTCCGCCCCAGTTTGGCGCGAACTTCCATCGGTTCCCCCACCTGAATACTGCGGCACCCCGTAACCGAGCACCGATGACCACCGCTGCCCGCGCCTGTCCCGCCTGCCATACCCCGTTGCCCGAGGAGGCGCAGTTCTGCCTCCGTTGCGGCGTGGCCACGCCCACCGATCCGGGGGTGCCGCCGCGTACCGCGACCACCGGCATGGTCGAGGTGGCCCAGGTGAAGAAGGCGCTGGCCGGCCGCTATCAGATCGAGCGGGTGCTCGGCGAGGGCGGCATGGCCACCGTCTACCTGGCGCACGACCAGAAGCACAACCGCAAGGTGGCGGTCAAGGTGATGCGGCCGGAGCTGGCCGCCACCCTCGGCGCCGACCGCTTCCTGCGCGAGGTGCAGGTGGCCGCGCAGCTCAGCCACCCGCACATCCTCCCGATGCACGACTCCGGCGAGGCCGACGGCGTCCTCTATTACGTGATGCCGTACGTGGAAGGGGAGACGCTGAAGGAGCACATCGCCAGGCAGGGGCAGCTGTCGGTGAGCGAAACAATGCGCCTGGGGCGCGAGGTGGCCGAGGCGCTGGCTTACGCGCACACCCGCGGCATCATTCACCGCGACATCAAGCCCGGCAACATCCTGCTGCAGTCGGGGCATGCCCTGGTGGCGGACTTCGGCATTGCGCGGGCGCTGGGTGACGAGGGCGAGGTGCTGACCAAGACCGGCCTCGCGGTGGGCACGCCGCAGTACATGGCGCCGGAGCAGGCCACCGGCGAGCGCGAGGTGGACGGGCGGGCGGACATCTATGCGCTGGGTGCGGTGATGTACGAGATGATGGCGGGGGAGCCGCCGTTCACCGGCCCCAACGCCCGCGCCATCATCACCCGCAGCCTGACCGAGGAGCCGCGCTCGCTCACCACGTCGCGGGCCGGGTTCCCGGCCGTGGTGAACAGCGCGGTGATGAAGGCGCTGGCCAAGAGTCCGTCGGATCGGTACGCGAACGCCGGCGAGATGGTCGGGGCGCTCGACCGCGCGGTCGAGGGGTCTCGGAGCGGCACCAGCGAGGTGACGGTGACGGCAGGCCCCGCGCCGCTGCAGGTCTGGGGGCTCTTTGCCCTGGGGTGCATGGGGATGCTGGCGCTGGTGTCCGCCATCATCCGTCAATGGAGCCTGCCGCGGTGGACCATCGTGTTTGCCGTGGCGCTCTTGGCCATCGGCGCCACGGTGCTGGTGCTCACGGGCAGGATGGAGGCGCGACGCCGAGCGGGGGCGGACACGCCGGGCCTGGGGCGCTTCCTCACCTGGCGATTCGCCACCCTGGGCGGTGTGCTCGCGCTCCTGCTGTGGACCGGCGTGGCCACTGCACTCGCACTCTCGGGGCCCGGTGGAGGCACCGCCGCCGCTGCGGCTGGCAACCACCTGGCCATTCTTCCCTTCGAGAACCAGGGCGCGCCGGACGACGCCTACTTCGCCGACGGCATTTCCGATGAAATCCGCGGCAAGCTGGCGCGGGTCAACGGGATCACCGTCATCGCTTCGAGCAGCGCCAGCCAGTACAGGAATTCGACCAAGACGCCGCAGGAGATCGCGAAGGAATTGGGCGCGGACTACCTGCTCGTCGGGAAGGTGCGCTGGGCGGGTGCGGCCGGCACCGCGCGACGAGTGCAGGTGGTGCCCGAACTGGTGGATGGCAAGACGGGAGCCACCACCTGGCAGCAGAGTTTCGACACCGGCGTGACCGACATCTTCGCGGTGCAGGCGCAGATCGCCTCACAGGTGGCTGGGGCACTCGGCGCGCAGTTGGGCTCCAGGGAACAAGAACAACTCGCCGAACGTCCCACGACGAATGCGGCGGCCTACGATCTGTACCTCAAGGGCAAGGCGCTCACCAGCGTGGACGCCGTGACCATGCGCCTGGCGGCAAGCTATTTCGAGCAGGCGGTGGCGCTCGACTCCACCTTTGTGGACGCGTGGGCCGCCCTTTCAAGTGCGCTGAGTACCGTCTATTTCAATGGCAGTCGGGACCCGGTGGCCGGGGCCCGCGCCAAGGAGGCGATGGAGCGGGCCATCGCGCTTGATCCGAACGTCCCTGTGGGTTACCTCGCGGCTGTCCGGTACTACACCAACGTGGCTGCCGATACGTCGAAGGCCAACGCGGCGTTGGGGCGGGCCCTGCAGCTGGCACCGAACGATGCATCGGTCCTCTCGGCTGCCGGCGCCGCGGATCTGGCGCGGGGCAATCTTGATCTGGCCGCGACTGAACTCGAGCGCGCCCGGGATCTCGACCCGCGGTCGTCCGGACCCTTGAGCAACCTCCAGCGGGTGTACCTCTTCCAGCGGAAATATGCGGAGGCCATCGGCGCAGGAGAGGCTGCGATGGCGCTGAGCTCGACCAACGTCAACATCGCGGAATGGCAGGCGATCATCTACCTGGCGCAGGGCGACCTGGCGGGGGCGCGGAAGGTGATTCGGGCCACTATCGATCGCGGCAACCCGGCGCCGACGGTGGCGGCAATCTTCGGCGGGTACTATGAATTGTCATGGGCGCTGGAGGATCCCGAGCGGAATCTTCTGCTTCGGCTCACTCCGGCCGCCTTTGACGACGACCGTGCGTGGTGGGGCCAGACGCTTGCGATTGCCCATGCGGAGCAGGGGAACATGACGGCCGCCCGGGCCTATGCCGATTCCGCGCTGCCCAAGACCAAGCTGCTCCTGGACGCCTCGCCCAATGATGGGCAGACGCAGGCGTTTTACGGACTGATGCTGGCGTATGCAGGCCGGAAGTCGGAAGCGCTTGCCGTGGCGGACCGCGTCGTGACGCTCGACGAGACCAATCAGTCCAACCTGAGCTATGACCAGCTGCTCTTGGTTCGGCTGTACCTCGCCGTGGGGGAGCACGAAAAGGCGCTGGACATGATCGGCAAGGTCCTCATGGAGAACTTCTATATCACGCCGGCCTGGCTCAGGATCGACCCCACATTCGATCCGCTGCGGGGGAATCCGCGGTTTGAGAAGATGGTGAAGGGGCAATAGGCGGGGCAGCGGGGGAGCGGGACAGCGGGACAGCGGGGCCGGAACTTCCGGCCCCTATTTCTTGGAAGTACGCCGCTTGGTCGAGACCGGAGTCTTCGGCGCCGGCGGTGCCGAGGCCTTCAAGGTGTGAGTCGCCTTCACCGCCGGTGACACCACCGACGCGGTCAGCACCTGGCTCCCCGCCCTTGTCCCCAGCGTCCACTTGGTCCAGACCGTGCCGGATGCATCACTGACGCCTGACCGCGGGTTGACGCTTCCTCCAGAGACCGTAAAGCGCACCGTCACATTCGGCACGGCGTTGCCGAACTGGTCGCGGACCACCATCCGCACCGACTTCGACAGCGGTTTGCCCGCGGTCCCGCCGGCCGGCGCCGCCACGAATGCGATCGACCTGGCCCTGCCTGGTCTGGCCGTGGCGGTGGTCACCACGCTGTCCCTCGTTCCCTCCATCCGCGCGACCGCCCGCACTTCCCCCGCCATCTTCCCCAGCGTCCAGCGCGCGCCCGCACGGCCCGTGCTGTCGGTGCGAATCACCGAGTCGATCTCACCGCTGTGCGACGCAAACCGGATCGGCACGCCGCCGACGCCGTTGCCCAGGCTGTCCAGCGCGCGCACCACGATGGCCCTGGCGAGCGTCAGGCTCACCACGCCGCGCTGTTCGTCGCCGCTCACCAGCCGCAGCGCGGTCGCGGGGCCCGGCGTGGCGTAGGCAAAGAGTTCGACGGGCGGGATGGTCCGCGGGTTCCCCACCTGCACCCGCGCCCGCTGCCGGCCCGCCTTCGGTCCCACCTGCCAGTGCGCCTGGGCCATGCCGACGCTGTCGGTGCGTGCGCTCGCCTGCGAGAACGACCCGCCATCGAGCGCGGTCCACGTGACCGGCACATCGGCGAGCACCATGCCCGAGGTGTCGGTCACCTGCACGGCGACGGCGTCCGCGATCACGGTGCCGACCTCCGCCATGAGGCTGTCCGGCTGTGCCACGATGACCGTGTTCCCCGGGGTCGGATCGGCCTCGGCGGTCACGAGCATGGCGCTGTCGATGCCGGCCACCTCGACGGCCAGCCGCTGGCGCCCCGCGGTCGGTCCCAGCGTCCAGCGCGTGGCGGCAACGCCGAGACTGTCGGTGGTGACATACGGCGGCTCGACCTGGCCGCCCGAGGCCGATGGGTCGAACGTCACATGCACGCCGGGGACGGGGCGCCCGCTCCGCGAGACCACCTGCACCGCCACCGCCCCCGGGAGCTTCTGGCTTGCGGCGGCGCGCTGGTCGGCGCCCGCGGTCAGGGTGAGGGAGGCGGGGACTGGGGTGACGAGGATCTTCCGCTCGGCGGCGAGCCCGGCGGCGGCGACGGAAATCGTGGTGAGGCCGGGGGCGATGCCCTGCAGGGTGCCCGCTGTGTCGATGAGCGCGACTTCGGCGTCCCCCCCGCTCCAGACCGCGTCGACGGGGTCGAGCCAGTTGCCCCGGGCGTCGGCGCCCATCGCGCGCAATTCGAGGGTGGTGCCTTCGGCGATCGGAATGACGCTGTCGCCGATGATCGTCAGCTCGGTCATGCGCGGCTGCACCACGACGCGCGCGCGCCCGGTCCGCCCCCCGATGGCCACCATCACCGTGGTCACGCCAGGGGCCAGCGCCACGACCTGGCCGGCACTGTCGACATGGGCGATGGTGGGGTTGTCGACGGTCCAGTGGACAGAAGCTGCATGCAAGACTTGTCCGTGGGCGTCGGCCGCCACGGTGGCGAAATGCAGGGTGTCGCCCAGGGAGTGGGCGGTGTCGGCCAGGGGAGAGAGGGCGATCCGGGTGACTTCCACCACCTCGAGTCCAGCCGCGGAATCGCTGGCATGCGCCGTCCGGCGCCCCGCCACGAACGAGAGGATGGAGACGAGGGCCGCGCCACCGGAGAGAATGGTGGCGAGCAGCTTGATCCTGCTGTCCCACTCCACTTTGCGAACTCGGGCCACGCGACACTCCTTGACGTGCGGATTCGTCGCCCAGAGCGCCGCAAGGACGGGGCCCTGCAGGTGAAATCGTCAGCTATTTGCACTGTCGCGAGTCGTGACACCGCCTCTGCATCGCGCAGGGAACTCTTCTCGGCGGCCGCCCGTAGTGGAAGGATTCCCTCTTCTCCGGAGTTCTCGATGACTGGTACCGCCGTTCCCCTTCTGCGGCTGCGTTCGGTGTGGTCGCTCGCCATGCTCTCGCTGATGGCCCTCTCATCCACTCCTCTGGTCGCGCAGGACTACACCCTGATCCTTCCGCAGGCGAGCCCGGCCGCCACCGTGAGCCAGACGATCGGCCTCACCACGCTGTCAGTGGATTACCACCGGCCAGGCGTGAACAAGCGGGTCATCTGGGGCGGCCTCGAGCCCTACGACTCGGTGTGGCGGGCGGGCGCGAACGACAACACCGTCTTCGCCTCCACGTCGGCGTTCACCATCGGGGGGAAGACGCTCCCTGCCGGTCGCTACGCCCTGTTCATGATTCCGCGGCGCACGGGAAGCTGGACCGTCATCCTGAGCAACCAGCCGAACGCCTGGGGGGCGTTCAGCTACAACCGGGCGGAAGACGCGGTGCGATTCGAGGTGACGCCGAAGGCGGTCGCCCTTACGGAGCGGCTGCGCTACGACTTCGGGGATCCGACCCCCGACGCGGTGACGCTGTCGATGCGCTGGGACACGGTCGACGTCAGTTTCCCGATCGCGGTCAACACGAAGGCCGTCGTGATCGACAGCCTGCGGGTGCAGCTCCGGCACTATCCCCGGTTCTACGGGCGGGCGTGGGTGCAGGCCGCCACCTGGGTCCTGGCCAACACGCAGGACGTGCAGCTCGCCGAGGCGTGGGCGGACACCGCCATCACCCTGGCGCCGACCTTCGCGGCCTACAACGTCAAGGGATGGGCGCTCGACCGTCAGGGGAAGGCGGCGGAGGCCGATTCCCTCCGGCAGGCGCACCTCGGCATCGCGACGGAAGCGGAGATCAATGCCTACGGCTACCAGCTGCTGGGGCAGAAGAAGAACCAGGAGGCGCTCGCCATCTTCATCCGCAACACGAAGGAGCATCCCGGCAGCTGGAACACCTGGGACAGCCTGGGGGAGATGTACGCCACGCTGGGGGACAGGAAGAAGGCGGTGGCGAACTACGAGAAGGCGCTGTCGCTGACGAACGATCCCGTGCAGCGGACGCGGATCAACGGGATATTGGCGGGGCTGAAGTAGGGGGTAGGGCCGGCTACCGCGCGTTCGGCAGCATCCAGTCGATCTCGTTCAACAGCGCCTGGATCCCTGGCCGGCGAAGCACCGGCCGCAGGTCACGAAACTGCGCGATCATCGCGAGGATCATCGAGTCGCGGATGTCCACCGCGCGTCGGAGCCACGCCTCCGATTCGTCCTCGCGCCCGGCGCAGGCCGCCATGAGCGCGAGCACGGCCGGCTGCACGTAGTCGGTCTTCGCCCGGGCGACGAGCTCCTCGTACCGCGCCACCACGGGGGTACGGTCGGCCTCCCCCGGCAGGTTCACGGCGGTGCCCATCATGAGCCAGGGATGCCGGCCGAGCTTCGCCATCCCCTCGCGGGCCACCGCCGTGGCCTCGTCGACCGCGTCTCCCCCGCTCAGCGCATAGAGCATGGCCCAGTACGCGTACAACGAGTCCGGGTCGAGCTCCATCGCCCGGCGGGCGGCGGCCCGCGCCCCCTGAATATCCCCCGCGCTCCGGCGCATCACCGCCAGTCCGGCCTGTCCGCTCGAACTGAGCGGGTCGTGTTCGATCGCCGCAGCGACGGCTTGCACGGCGTCGTCAAACCGGCCCTGGGCGTATCCCAGGTCGAACATCGCCCGTGAGACGCGCAGGTCGGCGCTGGATTCCGGCGCCAGCGCGAGGGCCTGGTTCCAGGCGGCGCCGGCGGCGTTCCGGTCGAAATGCGCCGCGAACGCCACGATTGCGGCGGCGGCGTGCGCCTCGCCGAGTTGCGGGTCGCTCTGCAGTGCCTGGGTCGCCGCGTTATGGGCCCGTTCCAGCACCGCCGCCGGTTCGCATTGTCCCCAGAAGGCCTGGAGGACCAGCGCGTGCGCGAGCTCGGCGAGCGCCGGCGCGTAGCCGGCGTCGATCGCAATCGCCTCCTCGAACTTCCCGATGGCCTGCGCCAGGGACGCGCCCCGCCGATGCAGGAAAGCGCGGCCCCGGAGGTAGAGCTCATAGGCCTCGAGGTTGGTGGTCCCGGGCTGCACCAGGCCGGCGGTGGCACCGCCCGCGAGCGTGACCTCGAACTTTCTCGCGATGGCGGTGGCGATCTCGTCCTGGATGGCGAAGATGTCCGTCAGCTCGCGGTCGTACCGCTCGGACCAGATGTGAAATCCGTTGTCCACGTCGATCAGCTGGGCGGTGACCCGCACCCGGCTCCCCGCACGGCGGAAGCTCCCCTCGAGCACCGTGCGGACGTTCAGCTCGGTGGCGATGCCCCGCAGGTCGTCGCCCCTGCCGCGGAAGGAGAACGCCGAGGCGCGTGCCGCCACCCGGAGGCCGGGAAGGCGGGCGAGGGCGTTGATGATCTCCTCGGCGATCCCGTCGCCGAAGTACTCGGTGTCTTCGCCGGCACTCATGCACACGAAGGGGAGCACGGCAACCGACTTGTCGTCGGCCAGCGGCTCGCCGGTCGAGGGCTGGTTGCCGAGCGCCCGGGCAAACTGCTCAACCGTGGCAAACCGCTCACCCGGCACCCGCGCCAGCGCCTTGACCAGCGCCCGGTCAAGGCTGATGGGGACCGACGGCCGCTTGGCGGTGGCGTGAGGCGGCGTCTGGGTAAAGCGCTGGACGAGGATCGCCTCGTGCGTCGCGCCGGTGAACGGCGGCTCGCCCACCAGCATCTCGTAGAGCACCGAGGCCAGGCTGTAGAGATCGCTCCGGCCGTCCACGTCGGGATCGGCGGCGGCCTGCTCGGGGCTCATGTACGCGGGCGTGCCCACCGCCATGCCGACCTGGGTGAGCGTCTTGCTGTCCTTGCAGGCCGCCGTCACCGCCCGCGCGATGCCGAAGTCCGCCAGCAGGGCGTGCCCCCCTTCCAGCAGGATGTTCTCGGGCTTGATGTCGCGATGGATGACGCCGCGCCCGTGGGCGTACTGCAGCGCGTCGGCCACCTCGCCGGTGATCCGCAACGCCTCGTCGAGCGGGAGCTGCTTCTCGCGGTCGAGGCGGTCGCGGAGCGATTCCCCCTCCACGTACGGCATCACGTAGTAGAGGCAGCGGGCGTCCTGGCAGGAGTCGTGGAGTGGGAGAATGTGCGGGTGGCGGAGGGCGGCGGTGGTCTTGATTTCGGCAAGGAATCGATCGACCCCGATGGCGGCGGCCAGCTCCGGGCGGAGCACCTTGATGGCGACCTTTCGGTCGTGCTTCGTATCGTGGGCCAGATACACGGTGGCCATCCCGCCCTGGCCGATGAGCCGTTCGACGGTGTACTGGTCAGCGATGCCCGGGATCAGCAGTGGCGGGGCCATGTCACTGCTTCATCCGGGCCTCGAGATCCCGGAACCAGTTGTCCGAGCGGACCAGCGCCGGCTGGGCGGCCGCGGCGTTGTCCTGGTGAGGCGCGGTGAAGAGGAACTGGCGACCGTCCGGGGTGAGTTCGAAGGAGGTATGAAATCCGTCGATCACGAAACCCGAGGTGCCGAAGAGTGCCCGAGCCTGGCCTGCGGCGAACGTCGGGCCGGTCGTCACCGGCACGCTCATCAGTTCCCCCGACCCTGGCTCGATGAAGTAGAGCGTCTTGCCGTCGGGCGCCCACCGTGGCATGAAGCCTCCATTGGTGGACACCTGCCACCGGCCGTCCCCGGTGTTGGGAAACGGTCGCACGAAGATCTCGTTCTGGCCCGATTCGTTGGAGGCGTACGCCAGCCACCGGCTGTCGGGCGAGATAGCCGGGTTGAGCTCGGTGAAGCTGCTCGCCACCAACGGCACCGGCGTGGTGTCCCCGCCGGTGCGGATGCCCACCAGGTCACCCGCGCCCGCGCTGCCGTTGTCGGTGCGGACGACGAGCCACTTGCCGTCACGCGACCAGTCCACCTCCTGGACCTGCCGGTCGATATGGACCAGGAGGGAGTCAGGACGGCGGCCATCGGCATAGCGCCCGACCACGACGCTGGTGGTCAGCGTGTCGCGCACGAAGGCGACCATCTGCCCATCGGGCGACCAGACCGGCCGCCGGTCGGCGCCCCCGAACGAGATCCGGGTGAAGGGCCCGCGGTCGAGCTGCTTGATCCAGACGTTCAGTGCGCCCACCCCGGTGCCAGAGCCCACGGCGAGCTGGCGACCGTCGGGAGAGAGCGCGAACGAGGTGAACTGTCCCGACCAGCCCGAGTCGATCGCCGTGGCGGAACCGTCCATCCCGACGCGCACGAAGGTGTTCTCCCCGCCCTGGCTTTCGCCCGAGGCAAAGACCAGGGAGCCGGTGGCGGACCAGGCCAGCTGGGGCGCGCCGAAGACCACGAAGACATTCTGCACGACAGGCACACCAGTGCCTGTCACTTCAAGCCGGTCCAGGTTGAAGGGGGCGGCCAGCAGCGTGCCGTCGCGGCGGGCATACAGCAGGTGACCCGTCGGGAGGTACCAGCCCTTGGTGGCTTCATTCATCAGGAGCTTCTGCTGGCCGGTGCGCAGGTCGAGCACCCGGAGACTCATCGTGACGCAGCCGGAGGTGCAGCCTTCGAAGAGGACGCCGCGGCCCCCGGGCAGGGCGGTCGGGTAGCCGAACCCGACCCCCTGGAGGCCGGAGTTGTCCATGACAGTGGTGGGAGTTCCGCCATTGGCGCTCACCCGCATCAACCGGTTGAGATCCTGCGGGACGTAGACGATGGTCCCGTCGTCCAGCCAGGTCGCGCCGCCGAACCCGGTCGAGACGGACACCGAGTCGGCCAGGGTGACGGAGGCGCCGTTGGCGAGATTCACCTTGCGGAGCTGGCGGTCGGCCAGGTAGAGAATCCACTCGCCGTCGGGGCTGAAAGACGGGTTGGAGGCGCGCTCGGTGCCCGGGACCGGCACCGGGTCCAGCACCCCAGCCCGCTTGACCCAGAGCCGGCCGTTCTGCCTCGCGTCCTTCACGACCAGCGTGTTGCCGTCCGGCGAGAGCGCCAGGCCCGGCGTCAGGGTGGTGAGCTGCACACTGTCGCCGAGCGCCAGGTACTGCCACGACGTCGGCCGGTCCCCCTGGGGGCGGGACCTCACCCATCCCAGGCCGGCGAGGAAGAGGGCGACGACGGCCACCCCGGCCGCGAACGCGGTGCGCCGCTTCCAGAGCGCCGTGGCCGTTCCAGCCGCCGCGGCCAGTGACACGGTCGATTTCGAGGCGTAGCCTGTGTCGCCAAGCGCGGCTGCAAACTCCGCCGCCGTGCTGAAGCGGTCGGCTGGCAGCTTTTCCAGCGAGGTGAGCACGGCGGCTTCCACCTGCGGCGGAATGGTGTGCCGCTGGGGGAGCATGGGCCGCGGATGCTCGGTGAGCACCCGCGCCACGATGGCCTGCGCCGTGGCACCGGTAAAGGGCGGCTCGCCGGTCAGCATCTCGTAGAGCACGCACCCGAGGGCGTACACGTCGGACCGCGCGGTGATCTCCCGCTCCCCCATCGCCTGTTCGGGGCTCATGTAGTGCGGCGTGCCAAGGCTCATCCCGGTCTCGGTCATCCGGGTGCTGCCCGCCTTGCTGGCGGCGAGCGCGATGCCGAAGTCGGCCACCAGCGCCGAACCGTCGTGCAGCAGGATGTTCTCGGGCTTGATGTCCCGGTGGATCACGCCGTGGCGATGCGCGTAGTCGAGCGCCGCCGCCACCTCGGTCGCGATCCGCACGGCATCCGTCACCGGAAGCTGCTTCTCGCGGGTGAGCCGGTCGCGGACCGTCTCGCCCTCCACGTACGGCATGACATAGAACAGGAAGCCGTCGGCCTCGCCGCTGTCGAAGAGCGGGAGGATGTGGGGATGCTGGAGGTTGGCGGTGGTCTTGATCTCGCTCAGGAACCGCTCGGCGCCGATGACCGCGGCCAGTTCCGGCCGCAGGACCTTGACCGCGACCTTCCGGTCGTGGCGGAGGTCCTCGGCGAGGTAGACGGTGGCCATCCCCCCTTCGCCGAGCTCGTCGAGGAGGCGGTAACGGTCGGCCAAGGCGGAGGTCAGGCGGGAGGTATCGGTCATGCCGATCCTGAAGATGCGGCGAATGGCGATGGTGCGCCAGAGCGGCGTGCGCGGTCCTGCCGGCCCGAGGGGGTCGGGGAGCCGATCAGCGGGCAGCGCCCGCGCTTCCCTGCAGCTGGCGCATCAGGGCCGGCAGGTTCTGGATGATGACGATCCGGGTGCCCGGGTTCCGGCGCACCAGCGCGAAGGTCCTGCCGTCAGGACTGATCGCGTAGTTGGTGTGGGGCGTCGTGCCCACGTATTCCGCCATCGAGAAGAGCGGGCGGCGCGCGACGACGGTAAACTCCGCCGAGGCCTGCACGGTGGCCGCCATCATCACGTCGACCCCGTTCTCACGCCCCCGGTAGTACAGGGTCTTTCCGTCGGGGCTCCAGAGCGGTTCGGTGCCACCCGTCAGGGATACCTGTACCTGGTCACCATCACCAGTGAGGGGGCGCACGTAGACCTGGTGCTCCCCAGACTGATCGGACGAGAATGCGAGCCAGCGGCCGTCGCGCGAGAGGGTAGGGAACTGCTCCTGGAAGGGGCTGGCGACCACCATCCTGAGCGGTCCATGGCCGGCACTGTCCAAGATGGCAATATCGGAGCGCGAATCGTCGCGCAGATCGTTGCCGGTGGTGACGAGGGCGCTGCCATCCCGGAGCCAGTGACCCGTGTAGGTCAGGTGAATGGAGGCGTACAGCGACTCCGACGGTTCGGCGCTCCCCGGGCGCTTCCGGTAGAGCCCGAGGTCCCCGGACCTGACCGAGGAATAGGTGATGAACCGGCCGTCCGGAGTCCAGGTGGCGTCGTGGCCGTCGCGATCGAAGGTCGTGCGGGTGAGGGTGCCGGCGTCCAGCGAGAGAATCCAGACGTCTCGTCCATCGGCGGTATTGAAGTCGACCGAGAGACGCCGCCCGTCCGGAGAAAACTCGGGGGCATGATAGTTGTGCAGCTCCGCCGTCGCGGGACGCGCCACGCCCGACAGGTCCACGAACTGGAGCGAGCGGGGCTCTTCGGGCACGTAGGCCACCGTGCCATTGGCGGCCACGGCGAACTGGGCCAGCCCGGTGCCGGTTACCGACACGCCGGGCGCGAGGCGGATCCCGGGTCCCACCGGGCCGGGATGGTCGGGATCGAACGGCGCCGCCAGCAGGGTGCCGTCGAGCTGGACCCAGAGGAGATAGCCGGCGGTATACCGCGCCTCGACCATCTGCTGCTCGATGAGTGGCGTGGTAGTGCCGTCGCGCAAATCGAGGAGCAGGAGCGGCCCGGCCGCCGCCGAGAGTTTGCGACCCACGAGCGCGCGCCGGCCCCCGGGGAGGACCTGGAGCATCTGCAGGGAGTTGGCCTCGTCCGTGATGGGCTGGATGACCGAGTCCCCGGTCGTGAGCCCGAACAGTCCGCGGCCCAGCCCGGGACCGGGGCTGAACCAGAACGTGCCGTCGGGCGCCCAGTCGGCACCGGCGCTGCTGGTGACGCGGGCCGGCAGGGGTGACGGCGTGCCTCCCCCGACCGGCAGCCGGTAGGTCGACCCCTCGTTGAGCGCCGCGTAGACCCAGCGGCCGTCCGGCGAGATGATCGGGCTCCCGTAGTTCGTGGTCCCGTCGAGCGGTGTGGCTTCCAGGGCGGAGAGGGGCTGGCGCATCAGGCGATTGGCCCCGTCGGCGTCGAGTCCAACAAAGAAGACCGTGCTGCCGTCGGGGGAGAGGGTGATCCAGCGCTGCATCGAGGAGCCGCCGGAGCCACCGAGGCCCGGGGCCAGCAGGGCCAGGCGGGAGGGGGGTGGCGGTGTGGGAGCGGGCCGGAGCCAGCCCCAGAGCGCCACACCGATCGCCGCCACAAGGAGCAGCGGCGACAGGCGGCGGGGCAGGGAGGCAGCCGGGCTGGGAGGCGGCACTCGGCGCTTCGGGCCGGTGCCCTGGCCCTGGAGCGCGGCCGCGAACTCGGCCGCGGAGGCAAAGCGATCGGCCGGGAGCTTCTCCAGCGCCGTCAGGATCGCCCCCTCGACTTCGGGCGGGATCCGTTCCCGCCGCGCCACCAGGCCGGCCGGCTTTTCGGTCATCACCTTGGCCACGATCGACTGCGCCGTCGGTCCGGTGAAGGGCGGCTCGCCGAGCAGCATCTCGTAGAGCACACAGCCGAGGGCGTACACATCGCTTCGGGCGGTGATGTCCCGCTCGCCCATGG
>DAOLIZ010000033.1:3873-20282 GCA_035328285.1 Gemmatimonadales bacterium | reverse complement strand
CGAGGCGACCGAACTGGTGGTCGCCTATGACCTGCCGACCCCGGCGCAGCTCCGGATGCTGCTCGCGGCCGGGCCGGTCGTGCTGCTGGTGACGCCGGCGGGCGAGGAGTACGTGGCGACGATCGCCGCGCCGCGCCGCAGCCTCCGGCTGACCGGGGTGGTGGACGCCGCGCAGGACGAGGCTGCGCGCCGTCGGAGCACCATTGCGAAGTTGCTGGAGACGGGTGTCCCGGGCACTGGCCTGCTGGCCCTGGCGCCGCTCTATGAGCGCTACGACCCCTCGGCGGTGGCGGCCGCGATGTACCAGCTCTGGACCGGGCACGCCAGTGACCCGGTGCCGGTTCCCGTGGTGCGCCCAGCCGATCCGCCGGCGGCGGTCGAGAGCCATGCGCCCGGTGGCACGGCGCGGATGTTCGTGAGCGTGGGGCGGCAGGACGGGACCACGGCCGCGGACCTGGTGGCGGTACTCACCAAGGAAGTCCGGATCGACAAGTCGAAGATCGGGCGGATCGAGCTGAAGGAAGCCTACTGCCTGGTGGAGTTGCCGGCGGGTGAGGTCGAGCAGATCGTGCGGGGAATGGACGGACGGACGGTGCGGAACAAGAAGATCATGGCCAAGGTGGACCGTGGGCCGGCGTCGCCGGCGCCGAAGCGCCGGGCGCCTACTTCCGGCGGTTCACGAGCGCCTTGAGTGCGCTCCCCGGCCGAAAAGCCGGGACCACGGAGGCCCGGATCGGAATCGACTTCCCGGTCTTGGGGTCGCGGCCGTTCCGGGCACCGCGCTGACGGGGTTCGAAGCTCCCGAACCCTGAAATCTGGACCGTATTGCCTTTCCGAAGCTCCCCACCCACGATCCCGTCCGTCCCGAAGAACGCATCCACGATCTCGCTGGCCCGCGCCTTGGAGGTGCCGAGCCGTTTGGCGGCGGCGGCCACGAGTTCGGACTTCTTCACGCTGGACTCCTTCGGCGGCATCGGCGGGGTTGGGTGCGGCGGCAATATGCTGCGCCGAGAGAGGTGGGGCAAGAGTGGGGATACTGTCGCCGAGTCCGGAACGATGCGGCTGGACCGGCCAGGTGACACGCCCGCGCGCTGGGGTTTGACGCCAATTACCGACAGACTCGATGAAATCCAGCGGGGGCTGCGGGACTCACCTTGCCAGGTGTCTGGGAAAGCCGGGGCGGTTCATCACGCGGAGGGCCAGGGTGGGAGGCTCCAACCGACCTCACCGTCCCTCGCTTCCCATCGATTGGCTTTCAATGAAGTCAAGTCGGCTCGATGTACCGAGCGCCTTCGAGAAGTACGGCTTTACCGCGGCACGTCGCTCATCACTAATCAGCCGATAGCCTTCAAACAATATGTCCTCCTGGAGAAAGGCCCAGGCAGGAAGAGGCGGGATCCAATTGCTTGAATCATTCTTCATTGCCCGAAGCAGCCACACCGCATCGCAGGCAATTCGCAATACCTGCGTCTCGGCAGCTTGGGAAATTGGTCGATGGACGCTACGCATCGCGAGCAATTGGCGCACTGGCGACTCTCTCATGACCGATGTCCTTAGCAAGGGTTCCGACCGGCCCGAATACGCCGCATACGTCAACCCGGCGAGGAGGGCCTCAGTCTCCGTAGTCGACCAAGTATCCCCCATTACATCGACCAATGCCCATTCAACCGTAGATGAGTCCTCTTGCCAGATGCTGTCGATAGCAAGTGGTGCTAACCGAGGCGCCTGCTGGTCCTCTGGGGGGGCGGATAGGCGATGCCGAATCTCTCTCGCAACTGCGAGTTGCCTAGGACCCCATTCCGGTGGAAAGAGCAACCACCCAGTCGGCAATGCAACTGGTTGGCACGCCTTCGAGACCAAGGTGGACTCTGTCACTTGCCCCACACTTGGGGTCGCACTGGCGGTCAGGGCCAAGAGGAAGGCGCTCTGTATCCAGTGTGGGCGAAGCGCGAGGGTGAGTCGCGTCACACTATTGAAGGCGCTCAAATTGGAACACGCTTCCCCTGCCGATCAATTGTTCAGTCATCATGTTGACGATGCCCTCCATCATTCGTTGCTGTGTGCCCCCGATTGGACCATCGGGGAGTGCATAACCACGGAGGTGGTAGGTTTCGTGCACGGCGGCGAATGCGAGATCGCTTTCAGCCTCAGCATGCAGAATCGTGATGTCAAACGCGCGCCAAGACCAAGCGTACGCGACTGTAGTGCCGTTCCGAGCATTCTCCTCCTCAACCCACCTACTGTTCACAAAAATAGATCCACTGGCAAATCGACTTGCGACTTTGGCGATGAAAGAAAATAGGTCGCGAGAGCTCGGGACGCTTGCAAATGTCGCGAAGGCAGCCTCGTATTGGTTGAAGCCGACGAACCGTGCCCCGGTGTACATGTCCTTGAGCCGCATCATAACTGCGTCGGTCTTTGTCGACGCCAGCACCTCTCTCTGAGTTGCCTCAAAGGCGCTCCGGGCATCTTTGTAACTTGCCCAAGCGTAGAAATGTAGCTCCGCCGACCACGCCCACGCCCCGAGCGCCGCCAACCGCCCGCCGGCGCCGTCGCACGCCCCGGCGACAATGGACCCATCCCCCATGACCGCACTGCCGCCCATGCATCCCGGGATGAAGCCGCTCGCGTCGACCCACTCTTTCTCCAGCCCGTCCGAGTCCCGCGCCTGCAGCACATCGCCGTTGACATAGGCGTAGAGGTTGCTGCTGCCGGCATACCCGATCTGGTCCTCCTGCACAAACCGCCCCACCGTGGGGTCGTAGTACCGGGTGCGATGAAAGTAGAACCCGGTCTCGGCGTCCCACTCCCGCCCGGTCCAGCGGTAGCGGAGCGCGGGCTGCGGCCCCGCGCTGTCCACCAACTGCCCGTAGGGATCATACAGCATCCGGCCGATCCACGCGCCGTCCGAGCGGCGCACCAGGGCGCGCACACTGCCCAGGGGGTCGGTGACCACGGTATAGGCGGTGGTGCCGACCTTCACCCCGATCAGGTGGTCGATCCCTGGCCCCCACGTGTAAATCGTCGAGAGGCTGGTGTTGGTGGAATCGGTCTCGAACCCCACCTGATTCCCGGCGTAGACCATCCGCAGGTAGCCTACCGTGCCCCCAGTGCTGCCACTGTAGACCCGTTTGACGATGCGGCGACCGGCGACGTCATAGCCGTAGCGCGCAATCAGGACCCCGCCCTTCCGGACGCTCACCAGCCGCTCCAGGGCGTCGTAACCGTAGCTCCACTGCCCGGCGCTCTTGGCGCTCAGGTTGCCGGCGGCATCGTAGGTCAGGGTGTCGCTGCCAGCGACCCGGAGCTGGTTGGTGGTGGCGTTGTAGACCTCGCCGCCCGTGGACGTGCGGCGGTTCCCCATGGCATCGAAGCTGTACGTGAGGTCGAGGAGCCGCCAATGCCCGGTGGCGGTTGACCGCAGCACGTAGCTCACCACCCGCTGCCACCCGTCATAGGCCACCGTATCGCGCAGGGTGTCGGCCGCGGCGAGCGGGCCATCCTGCCGGATCCACATCGGCCCCAGCGGGGGGCCCCCGGAATCCACCGCCTCGACCCGCTCCAGCGCCAGCGCCGTCCAGGTGGGGCTGCTGAAGACATTCACCGCGTGGTCCATGGACTCGAGGGCGCCGCTCACATTCCAGTTCCGGTTCACCAGTTCGATGCCGCTCCCCGTCGGGCCGACGTTCTTGAGGGTGGGGACGCGGGCCAGGGGATCGAGCCCCAGCGACAGGGAGTCCCCCAGCGGGGTGAACAGCGTGTCGGGAAGCCCGCGCTCCCCCTCGAACCGGGTGGTCCAGGTGCCCACGGCATCGGTGCGGGTATGGGCGCGCTCCCAGCCGTCATAGGTGTAGGCCTGAGTCCGTGGGACGGTTCCGCTGTACGCGGTATCCGCCATCAACCGCCCCCGCAGGTCGTACGCCCAACGCAACTCCCCATTGACGCCGCCGATTGAGTCCACCGGGAGCGAGTCCTTGACGCTCGCACTGTCCGCCCAGGGACGGCGGCTGACGGGCCGGCCCGGCGGTCGAGCCGGTACGACGTGGCCTTGCCCCGGCTATCCACCCGGGCGGTATCCCGCGGTCCCGAAGGCACTTGACGGCACGCCCGTCGGTTCCCACCTTGGCGAGGGCCGACCGTCGACATCGCGGACGATCTCCGCGCCCTCGTTGCGCCCGATGCCCTCTCCCGCGGGAGGCGTCATGCCTCGGATGCTGCTGCCCTCCACCGCGCTTGGTGGGTTCCGCCTGCTCGCCCTCCCCGCACTCCTGGTCGCGGCGGCCTTCTTCCCGGTCAATCCTGAGGGCGTCACCCCGGCGCCGACCGCCGGGGGCCTCACGGTGACGGCCTCTCCCAAGTTCATCGATCGCGCCGAGCAACAGACTGATCTGATCGTGCCGTACCTGATCAAGAACACGACCGGGGGGACCCTCACCAACATTGCGCTCACCTGTTCGGCCACCGGCATGGTGGCCTGCCAGAGCGTCGTCCCGACCTCGCTCAGCAGCCTCGGCGCCGGGGTCACCATCGACGTCGAGGTGCACTATGCAACCGGCGCCGCGGGCTCCGGCACGATCACCCTGACCGCGACGGCCGGGACCGCGTTCGGGTCGGGGCCCCACATCGTCACGGTCATCGGCCCGCCCACCATCACCATCGTCGTGCCGGTCCTCAGCTCGGGGAGCCGCGCGGTGGTCCGGACGCGCCAACCGGTGGTGCGGGTCACTTACCTCGGCGCCACGACGAACGCGAATGCGGCGGTGGATTCCACCACCCTGCAGGTCACCTGGCGGGGCCAGAACGTGACCTCCGAAGCGCGCGTCAATCGCGGCCTACTGGAATGGGAGCCCGATTCCGCGCAGGGGCTTGGCACGGTGGGCATGAGCACGGCCGACTCCGCCGCCCTGACGGTGTATGCTTGCGCGATCATCGGGAGTTGTCAAACGGTGAGCCGCTGGATCGTGCTCCCCAGCGATCAGAAGCCCATCCTGGGCTTCACCGGCGTGCCCTACGAAGCGCTGGGCCGGGCCTTCAGCGCCCCGTTCGGGCCCGGGCTCTCGGTGACCGCCGGCGAGATCGAGGCTGGCGTCAGCACGGTGCCCTACCTGTCGATGGGCACGCCGCGCAGCACGGGATTGGTGTACTCGACTCGGCAGTCGTATCCGCGCGTCCTGGTGCCGGTGGATCTGGAACTGACGTGGCCCGCGGGCACGCCGGATGACCTCACCTTCGTCCTGAAGGATGGCGCCACGCGGCTGGACTCCATCCGATTCGTGAGCCCCACCTGTGCCACAGGCGCGGCCCGCCGCTGTCGCGCCGTGCTGCAGGGCGACTTCAGTGGGAGCACCTTCAGCACGGCCACCCGGAAATGGCTCACGGTCGAGGGGCGGGTGAAGTCCGGGGGCACCACCAATACCGCCCTGGATTCGGTGGAGGTCGTGCTGGTGGACCGTCGCGCCACGCGCTACGGGGCCGGGTGGTGGCCCACGGCGGGCGTCCAACTGGTGGCGGCGGGTGGCGACCGCCTGATGGTGGCGCCCACGGGTGCGGTGAGCGTCTTTCGCGGCAATGGCGACAGCCTCTTCCTGGCCCCACCCGGCAGCGAAGTGGTCCTCAAGAAAGTAGGCACCACGTTCGAGCTCTCGCCCCGGGGGAGCGTGGCCAAGAGCGTGTATGACGCCTCCGGCCGCCTGCTGTACGCCCAGGATATCAACGGCAATCGCGACTCGGTTATGTGGGAGGGGGCCACCGACAAGATCCTCAAGGTGAAGGACCCGGTGGGCAAGGAAATCACCTTCAACTACAACGGCAGCGGGACGTTCACGCATTTCGCCAGTCTCTCGGGCGGTGCCCTCCGACAGACCAAGGTCACGATCGAGGCCACCACCAATCAGCTGACCAAGGACTCGATCCCCTCCCCGACCGCGGCGCCGTACACCACGACGTACATCTACCAGACGTACCCCGGCACCAAGACCGTGGTCCTCACCAAGCGCATCGGGGTGCTGACCGATACCACCATCGTGGTGTACGACTCGACGGCCAAGCGCCGGCCGGTCCAAGCGAAGCTGCCGCTGGTGCAGGATTCCACTGGCACCTGGCTCAAGCCCACGATCGGCTACACCGCGCGGGAGTATCAGGGAATTGGAGCAGTGCGCCCGCTGGATAGCACGTACGTGCAAATGACCGACCCGCGCACCTTCTGGAGCCGGTCCCTGGTGGATCGCTGGGGACAGGCGGTCCGGACCTGGGATGCGCTCGGGCTGGTCGCTCGATCGGCCTACTTCATGGACGGCCGGCCCGTCTGGAGTGAGGGCAAGGTCGCCGATTCCAGTCGGGTGTGGACCCGGTACGACAGCTTGCGGCGGGTGGTCAAGACCTTCTGGGTGCGCGCGGCCGGCGACACCCTCCGGCTCGATAGCCTGGTTTATGATGCCAACCACCGGGTGATCAAGCGGGTCGACCCGCGAGGAAAGAGTGCCACGATCGCCTATGACGCCGTCGGCAACCCGATCCGGACCATCGGGGCGGCGTACGACACGACCTTTGTCTGGTACCTCGCCGACGGCCGGGTGGACTCCACGCGGGCCACCGGGGCCGGGGCCGTGCACTACACCTACGAGGCGACGTGGAAGAACCGCGCCACGGTCGTGGGGCCGGTCAATCAACTGCTGTCGCGGACCTACTACGACGCCTTCGGACGCGATACGATCACCGAGAGCTCGCTCCGCGTCCAGGCGACGGGGACCACCACGATGCTCCAGTGGCGGAAGGTGCGCACCTGGTACACGGTCAGCAATGAGGTGGATTCGACCGTGCTGATGCGCGGGAACAACTGCGTGGCCCCCTGCTATTCCTTTCCCGCCACGTTTGACACGTTGCACAAGCAAACCGTCGGCTGGCGGCGGGATCGTGCGGGGCGGGATACCGCCCGGGTGGACAGCCGGGGCAAGGCGACCACCACGCGGCTCGATCGCCTGGGCCGGCCCGTCAGTCGCCGCCCTTGGGCGGACAGTGCGATCGTCAAGGACTCGCTCGTCTACGATCTGGCAGGGAACGTCGTGAAGACCATCACGCGGCGGGGGTACGTGATCACGACGAATTATGATAGCCGGAACCGGGACACGCTCTCGGTGATCCCGACGGTCGGCACGATGCGGAAGCTCTTCGCCGGCCCCGCCGACCAACTCACCCGGCAGTGGCTCACCAGCCCGGTGGACTCGATCGGCGGTGTCAACGGGGAGCTGCGGTGGGCGTACGATCTGCGGGGGCGGTTGATGGCGGATACCGCGTACAGCGGCACCGTCCCGCGGGCTCAGGCCTACACCTATGACCTTTGGGAGCGCGCCAATACTCGGACCGACGCCATTGGCACCTGGACCACCCGGTTCGAGGGGGATCGCGGACTCCCCGACACGCTGTTCACCCCGCTGGGGGACTCCCTGTCGCTGTGGCTCGACCCCTTGGCCCGAATCCCCACGGTCAAGAATGTCGGCCCGGCGGGCAGCCCCATCGAAATGGTAAATCGGACATGGAACGCGAGCGGTGCCCTGGACGCGATGGACCACACCGTGAATGTCTTCAGCAGCCCCACCTGGACGGCGCTGGCGCTGGAGCGGGTCGAGGCGGTGGATTCGGGCGGGCCCCCGCTGGGGCCGATGTGGATCCGGCGGGATGGGGCGGGGGCGGTGCCGGACACCCTGCGTGATACGGTGGCCTATGACGGGTGGCAGCGGGTGGTGAGCTACGTCCTGCACTCCACCGCCACGGGGCATTGGCCGCTCCTCAACCTCTCATACAGCTTCGACGCGACGGGGAACCGGCTCACCCCCACCGGCGGCGAGGTCTACAACGCCACGACGAACCAGCTCCGGCTCGCCGGCAGCGACACCCTGACCTACGATGCCGCCGGCAACCTGAGCGCCCGGAGCGCCGGCTCGTGGAGCTATGGCTACGACGCCCTGGAGCGGCTGGTGAGCGTCCGCAAGAGCGGCGTCCTGATGGCGCGCTATGGCTATGACGTGGCGGGCCGCCGGATCGTGAAGCGGGTGTACAGCGCCACCACCGGAGGCACGGTGGGCTACCTGCGGATGGTCTACGCGGGGAATCAGGTGGCGTTCGAGACCGACTCCAATAACACGAGCCTCGCGACGATCTACACCTGGGGGCCGGGGGTCGACCACCTGCTCGGGGTGAAGGTGGGCAGCACGGCCTATACCGTGGTCACGGACCCCTTGGGCAGTGTGCGGGCCCTGGTCCGCCGAACGGACGGGGCGTGGATGGGGCGGCTGCTGTATGATCCCTATGGTAAGTTGGTCGACAGCGCGGGGCCGCAGCCCGTCCTCCGCTATCGCTGGACCGGGCGGGAGTGGGACGCCGAGACCGGGTTCTACTTCCATCGCACCCGGTACTACGACCCCACGGTGGGGCGGTTCGTGCAGGAGGACCAGATCGGGTACGCCGGGGGCGGCAACCTCTACGCCTACGTGAACGGCGATGTGCTGCAGGCGCGCGACGCCGATGGGCTCGAAAAAGAGTGGGTGGACGCCGGCGGCTTCATCCCGGGGTGCGTGGGGAGCAGCGCCCTCATGGGCGACGGATCCATTGTCGCCGGCGGGTGCGAGGGCGGAGGCGCCGGGGGACGGTTGGCGGGGCTGGTGCAATGGGCTTCAGCAGCGAGCTGGATTTTCGATCTATACGCCGATTATCAACAGGCATTTCTGAGGAACAAGTCCGATGTCGCTGCCAACAATTATGCCCCATTCATGAAGGCGTCCTACGCGAAGGCGACGTGGCTGGAGTGGGGAGACTTCTCACGGCTCGTCACAGCTGTCACCGGACTTCGAGCCGGCACGTCAGCGGTCCTTCCCGGAGGCGTCGCGGTGACGGCGGATGGTGTGGTCAAGTCCTTTCTTGAGAGAATGAGAGATGGAAGATTCTTTGTGAATAATGTCTTTATGGCACCGATGAAGGATGATCAGGGCCGCCCCGCGCTGGCGCTTACGCCATACGGAGGGAAGCAAGGCTACACTGTAATCAGTTCAGAGCGCTTCTTCATCGGTGGCGAGTTGGGCCACCTTCAGTGGAACGGGGTGCATGAAGAGCTCCACTATTTGTCGCCCTGGACTGAAAGCAGTCCATCCACGTATCACTGTGACCTCTACCACGCGACAAACTCCTTAACTGGAGCGCACAGACAATGCCCCTGAGGAATCATCTCATCGCCGGTGGCTTGGCCGCTGTTCTGGTTGGCAAATGCTTGCCATCGGGCGCTCAGGCGCAATCGGTCGAGCTGGAGTGTGAGCAAGTGTTGTCAACAACTCCACCTGGACCGAGACCGCTCCCGCTGGAACTGGTCCCTGATTCTGCGTTCTTGAGCCTGCTCGATAAGGGATACTACGACAATCGGTGGCCGTCGGGTGCGGTCATCGACAGTGTGCTTCACGCCGATTCGCTGACATTCTTCACGACTCTGGCATTCATGATAACCGATCCGCTTTACTACATTGGATCACAGGACGCAGCGGCCGCAGCTGGACTATTCAGCGTTAGTAGCGGACCACCTGACCTCGTGCTCTGGGCACTTGATGTGGCGGCGCGAGACCCTGCTCGAGTGCACGTCCTCTCATCACTCCCTCACCAGCTCTCGCCAGCTCAAGAACTCGTACTCATGCGCCAAGCTTGCATAATCGCCGTCCAGGTTGCGGCAATGACGCCGTCTATCAAGGATTTCAGAAGGCTGGCCGGGCAGGATGGTTCTCCGTTCTGGTACTACAATAGCGTGGCAGAGCTCAGACTAATCCGCGCGCGGCTCAGCGGCCAACGGGCGGCTGAGTTTGGACGAATAATTGAACCTATCCTGAAGCAAGCCGAGACCCTCCGGTGATTGATACCCCGTAGCCTCCTCGCCGTGCGTCGGCTCCGCTGGTGCGGAGGTAACTGCTCGTTTCGCAGTTTCGACAACTCCCTCATAGCTGCGCGGCGCTAATTGATGGCTGTATTCACACCCGCTCTTCGTTCCACCAGCGGACCACTCTGTAACCGCTACGCCGCCCGGCGCACGATATCAGTTGACTTGAACACCACGCGGACAAGGGAGATGGTGAACCCATCGTGACTCTCTATCTCTTATCCCGTCAATTGTGTCGGGGGATAAGAGATAGAGACCGATGAAGAGTTCACCCAACTGAGTTGTGATGGGTTGGAAGGACGTTTCAGACCTTCAGGACTGGGATGCTGCAGATCGACGCCAAAACCCGCATTGAAGCGTCGCGCTGGGATTACAACGAGCAGCGACTGCACGGCTCCCTCGGGCACCTGACCCCACGGGAATTCGCTTTACTGCGTCAGGAACGCAGGACCGCTGAAGCCGCGCTACTCTCGGCATGACCTGTCCGCAAACGGGACCAACGTCACGTTACCTTTCTTTGGCAGGCGAAGGTGCCTGCTCTTCAGGTGACGCCACTATCGGCAGCCCGCTTACGGCTTCTCCCGTTCGCAATGCCCACCCGCTGAGTTGCTTGGACTGGTCGAACAGAAAGGAAAAACCGACCGGCCGATACTCCCATTCAATAGGCTCCAGTTGGAACAGGGTGATGATGGCGACTTCTTCCCCCCGCCCGGTGGATCGAATTCCTTCCGCGGGCCACTGCTCCTTCAGCTTTGAGCGAAGCGCAGCTGCCAGACGCTGCGGGGCGGGATCCAGGAAATTGTCAAAACCGAGCAAGACTGGCTCGCCGGATGCAGCGAGTGCGAAAGCCATTGTCTCCGTGAGACACTTTGTTGATGGAGGGGCGTCATTCGAGAGGCCCTCTGCGATAAGTGCCCTGGCAAAGCCCAAGATTTCTGGTGCGCCGAATCCGTTGAGATGAAATACTTCATCTCCAACGACCGCCAATGTTGGCGGACTTCCATCTGAAGCGCCTCTCATTTCCCAATAGGACGTGTGCCGCCAATCTCCTGCACACCCCTTTGGCTGCCGCCGGAGGGCGTGCTCGTCGAAGATGTCCTCAATGTCATACAGAGCGGCACGCGCAGTCTGCATCAAGTTGTACGACGAGTCGACAGAGGCGGCGGTGGCTCCTTGAGCATCGGCCGGGGCCGAAGCGAGAAGACAGGCAAGAAACGCGAGTGAAATCGCAGGCCACCGGTGAGCGCTGGTTTGGTGCAATCTAATAGCTGCAACGATTTGCGGTCTCATGTGCTTGACAACTCCGGTAATAGACATTCCATTTCACGGTATAGGCTTCCTGCGTGTCGTAATCCCACACCAGTTTGTACGTGTTTGCGCCGATTCGGTCCGCATCAATTACATGGCCGAGCTCGTGGGTGATCACCACGCCGAGATTGTGTCTCTTCTCAGTTAGATAGTAGTCAACTATGGTTAGGGCTCCGAGTACGTGCCCGGTGGCATCCCATGCCAACTTTGTGGCTGCTTCTTTCGCGTCGGCTTGAATCGCCCTTGGATTTCCAAACATGATGTCGACATACGCGCCCACCTCGAACACAACTGTGAGAATCGCCTCAGCACAGGCGAGGTTCCGCGCACACTCGTAAAGCGCTTCTTCCATCACCACGTCTCCGCCGGTGCTGATCCTGCCAGGCTGAGACCTATTTCAGCGCATGGGCGAGTATTAAGAGCGCTCGGAGAGAACTTGAAGCCGCGCGACAAAATGGGCAAACGGGCCTCGACCCCAAGACCGACGAAATACTGAAAGCGCTCATGGAATGTTATTCAAACCCAGCGTGCGAGCGGGCGGGCCACGCCGTTAAGCTTTCGGGCAAGTTGGTGACCCTCGAATTCATGACGGCCGAACGGCTCGCAGAGTTTGGCTTCGTGGGAGGAGGTCGAGGAAATGTCAATAACACGGCAACTGGGGAATTCATCCGTGGTTGGATTGGGATCGACATAGCATCCTCCGGTGATCTCGGCGGGTATGGCCTTCGACTCACTCATGAGATGGGGCATTGGTCGGATGATGTCAATTACCCGGGATACCTCCATTTGACCACCGCTCAGCAGGAGTTTGTTACTGAAACTATCTGGGACGCGGCATTTTGTTTCTATGCTACCTCGTGCGGTCCACTGCGGCCCGTCTATACCTGGTGGAAGTAAGTCTATGCTTGCCGAGCTCAAGCGCCCTCTTCTGCACGAGCCTCCAATTCGGGGGAGACATGGACAAGCCTGACTCTATGAACCTCTTCCGGGCCGACACAATCAGATGCACAGCCTTGCTAGTCCTCGTTTCGGCTTGCGCCACGATGCCTCAGGCGAAGGCGCAGGCGCCAATCTCCCGGCAGGTCGAAGCCTTGGGGCAGGCCGCAACCCAGGCGCGAGCGGCCTTGGTAGGTTGGCCGCCGCTTAGTGACTCGACCGTACCGCATGTGGTGGCGACCGAACGAGATCTCGTGGGATGTGCGATGGGGTGGCGGGACCTGAGCCTCTGGCGCGTCACGCCGAGTTCTCGCCTTGGCGGCGATGCATCAGTGGCTGTGATCCGAGGAATCTTGTATCCATTGGAGGGTCTGGAATCATCTGATCTAGGCGGCGTGGTCGAGGCACTACTCTTGGGTGGCCGGACAGATGGTCAAGTGGTGACGGTAGATTGCCTGGTAGAGACCATAGTATCAATGCTAGCGATACCTGGGGAAGACATCTCCAGGACATCGGCACCTATGGAGGGCGGTAGAGTTGCACCACTCCGCACGCGACTTGACGATTTGCTTCCACTAGACTGGCCTCAGCCTGATCTCAAGCTATCGGGCGGTAACACAGTAGTCATTTTCACCATTTTCTATCTCAACTACACCTCCAAGGAGATCCTCTATCGGCCAGTTGCCTACTCTCTGGTGTTCGACCCTAAGCTCAGATTGCTGTCTTGGGCGGTGCGCACCGGTGACCCTTCCCCCGAAAGTAAGGCCGGTTAGACTCGGAGGGTGCCGATCGGCCGGGAGGCCGGGAGGACCCGATGAAGGCCAAGCGGAAGTATACCGACGAGCAGATCGTGGCGATCCTGCAGGAGCACCATGGCGGGGTCACGGCCAAGGAAGTGATTCGGCGCCATGGGATCTCCTTGGACACGTTCTACCGGTGGAAGCGGCAGTACAGCGGCATGACCAAGGCCGAGCTGCAGCGCTTGAAGGGGCTCGAGGATGAGAATCGGCGGCTGAAGCGGATGGTGGCCGATCAGGCGCTGAATATCCAGGTGCTGAAAGACGCCTTGGGAAAAGAATGGTGACGCCCGCCCAGCGGCGCGCGGTCGTCACCGACGCCTGCGCCCGCCACGCGCTGCCCCTCCGCCGGGCCTGCCGCTACGTCGGGATTCACCGGCCGCTGCTCCAGTATCGGTCGCGGGCCGCGCCCCAGGAGGGCTTGCGGGCCCGCCTCCGGGAGCTGGCGGTGCTCAAGCCGCGCTGGGGCAGTCCCCGGCTCACCTGGCGACTGCAGCGCGACGGCTGGCGGGTCAATCACAAGCGGGTCGAGCGCCTGCTGCGCGAGGAGCGCTTGCTGGTCGGCCAGCGACCGCGCCACAAGCGCGTCGCCCGGACCCGGGTCCCCACCCCCGCGCCGGCCCGTCCCGATGAGCGCTGGAGCATGGATTTTGTGCGGGACACCACGGCCGACGGGCGGCCCTTCCGGGTGTGGACCCTGGTGGACGACCTTACGCGCGAGTGCCCGCTGCTGCTGGTGGATCGCTCGCTGCCGGCGCGGCGGGTGGTGGAGGCGCTCGACGCCCTGCTCCTCGTGCGGGGGCCGCCGCGCACCATCGTCTGCGACAACGGGCCGGAGTTCGTCAGCCTGGCGCTCGATCAGTGGGCTAGTGCCCGTGCTGTGACCTTGGACTTCATCCGGCCTGGGCATCCGGTAGAGAATTGCTTCATCGAGAGCTTCAATGGCAAATTCCGCGATGAGTGCCTGAGCGTGCAGCACTTTGACTCGTTGGCCGACGCTCAGACCCGCATCGAGACGTGGCGTCAAGAGTACAACACCGACCGGCCGCATCAGGGGCTCGATCAGCGGACCCCAGCGGAGTACGCGGCGCTGTTCACCCCCGAGGAGGGGCACTCCTCACAGACGGCCCTCCGATGCTGACCGGCACTACATCGGGGGAAGGGTCACCGGGACTCCTATCCGAAGTCGGTAAGTGAATGCGAAGGTACACGATGTTGCAGGTCGGTCAAAACAAACCGCCTGCGTCTCCCGCCATACGATTCTTGAGCTGACGCGGCGGCCGACCGCCCCTGATGTCATTGCGGGAATCGTACTCCCCTTCTCCAGGCAGAATGGCCTCGCTGCCGAACAGAGCGAAATGAAATACGCGTGCGTCGCGGTTGACCGTCGTCGCATCGGTACTGGACTAGATGCAGCTGCCCGCATCGTCTCATTCAATGAGAACTGATGTGGACATGGTCTCCGAGTGGTGCTGCCTAATGTCTATTGGGTGGTATTTCCAGTTCATTCCATTATCTGCCGGTAAGCCCAATCCGGAACGACGGCAGCACATCGTCCCCCCCCACTAGGTGCCCGAAAGTGAACTCATTTCGGAGGTCTGTCTCTTAACCCCCGACACAATTGACGGGTGGTTGAAGCCGCCACCAATCACCCAGGCGCACCCCCCAACTTGACCCCACCCCATCCGCACGGTAACCTCAGCGACACCCCCGCACGTGGAGACCCACCGGATGTTTCACGGCAGCAGACCAGGTTCCATCGAAGTCATCAGCGGGGTGATGTTCAGCGGCAAGAGCGAGGAACTGATCCGCCGGGTCCGGCGCGCCATCATCGCTCGGCGCCGCGTGGAAGTGTTCAAGTCCCATCTCGACGCCCGCTACGCCGGCCTCTACAGCGTCAGCAGCCACGACGGCCTGGAACTCGACGCCACCCCGGTGGATACCGCCGCCGAAATCTTCCGCCAGGTCAGCCCCGACTCCGAGATGGTCGCCATCGACGAAGCCCAGTTCCTCGACGACGACATCGTGACCGTCGCCACCGCGCTGGCCAACCGCGGCGTGCGCGTGGTGCTGGCCGGCACCGACACCGATTTCCGGGGCGAGCCGTTCGGCCCGATGGGCTCACTCATGGCGGTGGCCGAGCAGGTCACCAAGCTCCGGGCCATCTGCGTCGTCTGCGGCGACGAGGCGTGCCGCAACCAGCGCCTGATCGACGGCGCCCCTGCCCGTTACGATTCCCCCACCATCATGGTCGGCGGCCGGGAGAGCTACGAAGCCCGGTGTCGGCACTGTCACCGGGTGCCGCGCGCCGACGAAGACCAGCGAGCGTTGCTATGATCGTCGCCCTGACCGGAAATATCGCCGCGGGCAAGTCCACCGTCGTCGCCCTCTTCAAGGAGTGGGGCGCCGGCATCGTCGACGCCGACCAGGTGGTCCGGGACCTCCAGCGCCCCGGCACCGAGGTGCACAAGCAAATCGTCAAGCGGTTCGGGAAGGAGATTCTGACCCCGGCCGGGGAAATCGACCGCCCCGCGCTCCGCCGGCTGATCCTGGCCGACACCCGCGCCCGCTCCGACCTGAACGCAATCGTTCACCCGGCCGTCCGCGCGCAGCGGGAGGCCCTCGTCGCCGCGGCGCGGGCCGCCGGGGCCCGGATCATCGTGGCCGACATCCCCCTCCTCTTCGAGGCGGCCGACCCCGCCGAGTTCGATGCCGTGGTGCTGGTGGACGCGCCGGAGGCGGTGCGCCTGCACCGGCTGGTGACGATGCGCGGGCTGCCGCTGGAGGACGCCGAGCGGCTGATGGCAGCCCAGTTGCCGAGCGTGAAAAAGCGGCCGCTCAGCCAGTTCGTCATCGACAACGACGGCGACCGGGCCCAGCTCGAACGCCGCGCCCGCGACGTCTGGCTCGCGCTCGAAGCACGCGCCGGCGCCGCTTGATTTCGGGCCTCATCCGGTCTATTCTCCGCCCCGAACACTCTTCCCGGGAGTACGCGTGTCCAACGTGCCGGCCGACCTGCTCTACACCAACGATCACGAATACGTCAAGAAGACGAGCGACCCCGCCATCGTGCAGGTCGGCATCACCGACTACGCGCAAGGCGAGCTGGGCGACGTGGTCTTCGTGAACCTCCCCAAGAAGGGTGACAGGTTCGGGGCGCACGCCGTCTTCGGCACCATCGAGGCGGTCAAGGCAGTCTCCGAGCTCTACAGCCCCCTGGCCGGAGAGGTCGTCGAGGTCAACGGTGCGCTGGACGCCAACCCGGCCGCCGTCAACACCGACCCCTACGGCGACGGCTACCTGGTCAAGATCAAGGTGACCGACGCCGGCGAAATGGGCTCGCTGCTCTCGGCCGAGGCCTACAAGAAGCACATCGGCGAGTAGCTCGCCGGAAAGAACGCAATCCATGGCTGCCAAATCGACCCCGGCGTCCCCGCTCGCCGGGCTGGTCCAGACCG
>DAOLIZ010000033.1:0-3773 GCA_035328285.1 Gemmatimonadales bacterium | reverse complement strand
TCCATGGCTGCCAAATCGACCCCGGCGTCCCCGCTCGCCGGGCTGGTCCAGACCGAACGCTTCGTCACCCGCCACCTCGGCCCCCGCCCCGCCGACATCGAGAAGATGCTCAAGACCGTGGGCTACGCGTCGATGGACGACTTCATCGACGCCGTCGTCCCCGAGGACATCCGGCTGCGCCGCCCCCTCGCCCTGGCCCCGGGCCGGAGCGAGCGCGAGGTGCTGCAGGAACTCCGCCGGATCGCGGCGCAGAACCAGGTCTTCCGCTCCTACATCGGCATGGGGTACTCGGGCACCTTCACCCCGCAGGTGATCCAGCGGAACATCCTGGAGAACCCCGGCTGGTACACCGCCTACACGCCGTACCAGGCGGAAATCGCCCAGGGCCGCCTCGAGGCGCTGCTCAACTTCCAGACCGTCGTGGCTGACCTGACCGGGTTGCCTGT
This sequence comes from Gemmatimonadales bacterium, assembly GCA_035328285.1. Lineage (GTDB taxonomy): Bacteria > Gemmatimonadota > Gemmatimonadetes > Gemmatimonadales > GWC2-71-9 > SPDF01. The sequence continues at coordinate 3,327 of DAOLIZ010000033.1, read as the reverse complement.
GGCGAACGCCTCGCTGCTTGACGAGGCCACCGCCGCCGCCGAGGCGATGTACATGACCGTCGCGGTCACCCGGCACGAGGGCACGCCCGTCTTCATGGTGGACAGCCAGTGCCACCCGCAGACGATTGCGGTGGTGAAGACGCGGGCCGAGGCGCGCGGCATCGACATCGTGGTGGCCGACCCCGACACCTTCACCTTCACGGCCGGGGTCGTCGGCGCGCTGGTCCAGTACCCCGCCACCGACGGCGCCATCCGCGATCACCGGAAGTTCTGCGAGGCGGCGCACGCCGCGGGGGCGCTGGTCACCGTGGCCACCGACCTGCTGGCGCTCACGATGCTGGTGCCGCCCGGCGAGTTCGGCGCCGACATCGCCATCGGCAACAGCCAGCGGTTCGGGGTGCCGATGGGCTTCGGCGGCCCGCACGCCGCGTTCTTCGCCACGACCGAGGACCACAAGCGCTTCCTGCCGGGCCGGATCATCGGCGTCTCCAGGGACTCCGACGGCAACCCGGCCCTCCGCATGGCGCTGCAGACCCGCGAGCAGCACATCCGCCGCGACAAGGCGACGAGCAACATTTGCACGGCGCAGGTGCTCCTGGCCGTCATGGCCAGCATGTACGCGGTGTACCATGGCCCCGAGGGGATCCGGCGAATCGCCGAGCGGACCCACTCGATCACCGGGCTCCTGGCCGCCGCGCTCCGCCGGCTGCGGTACACGCTGGTGCACGAGCACTACTTCGACACGCTCTGCGTCGAGGTCGAGCCGTGGGCGCAGCCCCGCATCCTCGACCACGCCCGCGGCCGCCGCATCAACCTGCGCCCGATCGGGGACAACCGAATCGGCATCGCGCTCGACGAGACCGTCACCCTCGACGACCTGGCCGACCTGATCGCCACCTTCTCGCTGAACGAGGTGCTGCCGTACATGCTGAGCGAGACCGGGGAAAAGGCCGCCCCGGCCATCCCCGAGGCGCTCCGGCGGACCTCGACCTACCTGACCCACCCGGTGTTCCACCAGAACCGGTCGGAAACCGACATGCTCCGCTACATGCGGAAGCTCGAGGCCAAGGACCTCTCGCTCACCTCGGCGATGATCCCCCTCGGCTCCTGCACCATGAAGCTCAACGCCACGACGGAGATGGTGGGCGTCAGCTGGCGCGAGTTCAACCGGCTGCACCCCTTCGCGCCGCTGGAGCAGACGCAGGGCTACCACATGCTCTTCCGCCACCTCGAGGCGTCGCTGGCGGAAATCACCGGCTTCTCGGCGGTGTCGCTCCAGCCGAACGCCGGCTCCCAGGGCGAATACGCCGGCCTGCTCGTCATCCGCGCCTATCACCGCGCCCGCGGCGACGAGAAGCGGACCACCTGCCTCATCCCGATGTCGGCGCACGGGACCAACCCCGCCAGCGCAGTCATGGCGGGGATGAACGTAGTGGTGGTGAAGAGCGACGCGAACGGCAACATCGACGTCGAGGACCTGAGGCAGAAGGCGGCCGAGCATCGCGACACCCTCGCCGCGCTCATGGTGACCTATCCCTCCACGCACGGCGTCTTCGAGGCCTCCATCAAGGACATCTGCCGCATCGTGCACGAGCACGGCGGCCAGGTGTACATGGATGGCGCCAACATGAACGCGCAGGTCGGCCTCTGCCGCCCGGGCGACATTGGCGCCGACGTCTGCCACCTCAACCTGCACAAGACCTTCTGCATCCCGCACGGCGGCGGCGGCCCCGGCATGGGCCCGATCTGCGTGGCGGCGCACCTGGAACCCTACCTGCCCGGCCACCCGGTGGTGGACCTCCGGCATGCGGATGCCAGCGGCGCGGTGTCCTCGGCACCGTGGGGCAGCCCGTCCATCCTGCCGATTTCGTGGGCGTATATCGTGCTGATGGGGGCGGAGGGCCTCACGGAGGCGACGAAGGTCGCCATCCTGAGCGCCAACTACCTGGCCAAGCGGCTGGAGGGGTCGTTCGAGGTGCTCTACACCGCCCCGAACGGCACCGTGGCGCATGAGTGCATCGTGGACATGCGCCCCTTCAAGGCCACCGCCGGCATCGAGGTCGAGGACATCGCCAAGCGGATCATCGACTACGGCTTCCATCCGCCGACGGTCTCCTTCCCGGTGGCGGGGACGCTGATGGTGGAGCCGACCGAGAGCGAGCCGCTGGCCGAGCTCGACCGGTTTGCCGACGCACTCATTGCCATCCGGGCCGAGATTCGAGAAATCGAGGAGGGCAAGGCGGACCGCTCCAACAACGTGCTGACCAACGCGCCGCACACCATGCAGCGGGTCATCGCCGACGACTGGGATCGCCCCTACTCCCGCGAACTGGCGGCGTTCCCGTCGGCCGCGACGCGCGAGCACAAGTCCTGGCCCACCGTGGGCCGGGTGGACGGCGCCTATGGCGACCGCAACCTCGTCTGCACCTGCCCACCGGTGGAGAGCTACCAGTCGTAGCGGCTATGCGGTGGACGCTCGTCGTCGACGCGGTGGGGCGCCCCGGCTGGCACAACATGGCGGTGGACCAGGCCCTCCTCGACCTCGCGGCCGGGGAGGGTCGTGCGTTTCTGCGGATCTACCGGTGGGCGCCGTTCTGCCTGTCGTTCGGCCGCAACGAACCGGCGCTGAAGCGGTACGACCGCGCCGCCATCGAGCAGCGCGGGCTGGACACCGTCCGCCGGCCGACCGGCGGGCGCGCCGTCTGGCACGCGGAGGAGCTCACCTACGCCGTGGCCGCGCCGATCGGTACCTTTGGTTCACTTCCGCAGACCTACCAGAAGATTCACGAGGCGCTGGCCGCCGCCCTCCGCGCGCTTGCCTTCCCTGCCGCCCTGGCGCCGGCGCCGGGACGCGGCAGCGCGCTCGATGCGGGAGCCTGTTTCGCGTCGCCGGCCGGCGGTGAGGTGATGCTGGCTGGAAAGAAGGTCGTCGGCAGCGCCCAACTCAGGGAGGGCGGGGCGTTCCTGCAGCACGGGTCCCTGCTGCTCAACGGTTCCCAGCAACTGGTGAGCGACGTGACGCTCGGTTCACCGCCTCCCGACGGTTCCGTGGCGCTGTCGGCCATCCGCGGCGCGGCAGTGCACTTCGAGGAGGTCGCGTCCGCCGTCGCAGAGGCGGCGATGACGTGGCCTGGCGACTGGCACTCCGACGCACGGGAATCGGCCGCGCTGGCTGGCGCATCCCAGCGACACCGGGGTCGATTCCAGGACCCCGACTGGACCTGGCGCCGATAGGACCCAGTTGGCTGGAACCCCGTCCCATGCGACATTATGAGAGCATCCCGGACCCCTCCCCCAGCCGAGGTTTGCTCGTGCGCCGACCCCTCC
>DAOLIZ010000032.1:2629-20345 GCA_035328285.1 Gemmatimonadales bacterium | reverse complement strand
GCCCGTCGGACGGTGCTCAGCCGGTGGGCAATGATCAGGGTGCTCCGCCCCACCAGGAGCTTCTCCAGGGCGTCTTCCACCAGCCGCTCGCTCTCGGTGTCCAGGCTGCTGGTGGCCTCGTCGAGCACCAGGACGGCGGGGTCCTTGAGCACCGCGCGGGCGATGGCGATGCGCTGGCGCTGCCCGCCCGAGAGCTTGACCCCCCGTTCCCCCACGATCGTCTCGTACCCGTCCGGCAGGCGCTCCACGAACTCGTGGGCGTGTGCGGCCCGGGCCGCCCGCTCCACGTCGGCCTCAGAGGCATCTGGGCGCGCATACGCGATGTTCTCGCGGACCGTCCCACTGAAGAGAGCTGGCTCCTGCGGCACCACCCCGATGGCGCCCCGAAGGTCCCGGAGCCGGAGCTGCCGCACGTCGACGCCGTCCAGTCGGATGCTTCCTTCTGCAACGTCCCAGAACCTGGGAAGGAGGCTGATCAGGGTCGTCTTCCCGGCTCCCGAGGGCCCGACGATGGCCACCACCTCGCCGGGGGAGAGCCGCAGGTTCACCTCACGCACCGCCCAGGGGGCGTCGGGGTGATCCAGGTACCGGAACGACACCCCGTCGAACTCGACCCGTCCCTGCACCGGCGTCGGGAGCGGGGTGGGCGCCGGGGGATCAGCAATCGGACTGTGGGCTTCCAGCAGCTGAAACACGCGTTCGGCGGCGCCGACCGACTCCTGGAAGTTGCCGAAGAAGGAGGCGAGGGCGCCCACGGAGGCGGCGATGGTCACGGTCAGGAGGAGGAAGCTCACCAGGGTGCCGGCCGTCAGGGAGCCGTCCAGCACCAGCCGCCCCCCCTGCCAGAGGACGATGACGATCCCGGTGAAGGTGCTGAAGGTGATGGCCCCGAAGAAGACCCCGCGGACCCGGGCCCGCACCAGTGCCGCCTGGACCACGCCGCCGATCAACCCGCCGTACCGAGTGCGCTCCGCCGGCTCCTGCACAAAGCTCTGCACCGTCCTGATCTGGCTGAACGCCTCCTCCGCCACCGCGGTGGCACCGGCCACTTTGTCCTGCACCCCGGTGCTGATCCGGCGGAGCCGCCGGCCGAAGAACAGGGCCGTGCCGACCGCCACCGGGACGACGGCCAGCGCTGTCAGCGTGAGCTGGGGCTGGATCCAGGTCAGGAGGATGATGCCGCCGACCAGGGCCAGGATCTGCCGGGCGAACTCGGCGATCTGGTTGCTCAGGACGCCCTGCAGGAGCCCGATGTCGATGGTGAGCCGGCTGGTCAGTTCGCCGGTCTTCCGGTCGGCGAAGAACCCCGGGGGCATGTCCAGGAGCTTGGCGAAGAGCTCCTCCCGGAGGCCGGCCACCGCGCGCTCGCCGGTGGCGCTGAGGAGATAGGTCTGGGCGTAGTTCAGGATCGCCTGGATCAGGAAGAGGCCCGTCAGGCCCAGCGCCACCCGGTCGAGCAGGGAGCGGTTCTGATCCACGAAGGCGGCGTCGAGCAGGCGCCCCACTACGAGGGGAAAGGCCAGCCCGATGGCGGCGCTCAGCAGGAGCGCCACGGAGGCCAGGATCAGCGCCTGGCGGTGGGGCCGGACTCGTGGCCAGAGTCGGGCCAGCTGCTTGGGCGAAGGGAGGCGGCGGCGCGGGGCTGTTGCGACGGGCGTCGTCACCGGCCCAGCTGGCCGGCCGCCGGGGCCGGCTGGTCGAGAATGAGGACCTGGGGGGTCTCGGCCTGCGCCTCACGGGGGAGGGCGCGGTCCACGCTCATGGCCACGAACAGCAGCGCCAGGTACGCGAGGGAGTACTTGTACATCTTCCACGCGGTGGGGGTCACCCCGTCCTCGCGAAGCAGCTGGAAGTTGTACCAGAGGAACCGGCCGCCGAGGGCCAGCGCGGCCACCGCGTAGAGGAGGCCGAAGGCCCCGAACAGGGCGGGGAGAATCGTCAGCGGCAGCAGGATCAGGGTGTAGATCAGCATCTGCACCTTGGTTTCCCGTTCGCCACGGACCACCGGGAGCATCGGGATGCCCGCCTTGGCGTACTCCCCCTTCTTGAGCAGCGCCAGCGCCCAGAAGTGAGGCGGGGTCCAGTAGAAGATGATGGCGAAGAGGTAGAGCGCGGTCAGGTCGAGGTGGCCCGCCATGGCGGCGTAGCCGACGAGCGGCGGGAAGGCCCCTGCCGCGCCCCCGATCACGATGTTCTGCGGGGTGGAGCGCTTCAGCCAGATGGTGTAGACCAGCACGTAGAACAGGAGCCCGCCGAGCGCCAGCCAGGCGCTGAGGGGGTTGGCAAAGCGCCAGAGGATCGCGAAGGCCAGGGTGCCCAGCCCGATGCCGAACGCCAGGGCGGCCAGCGGCGCCACCCGCCCGGAGGGCACGGGGCGGAGCTTGGTGCGCGACATGAAGTGGTCGATGTCCTGATCGAACCACATGTTGATCGCGTTGGCGCCGCCGGCCATCAGGAAACCGCCGAGGAGCACCCACCCCACGAGGGAGAGCGGCGGCGCGCCGAGCCCGGTGATATACATCGGGGCCACCGCGGTCACCAGGAGGAGGGAAATCACCCGGGGCTTGGTCAACGCCAAGAGATCGCGGGCCAAGCCCGCCTGTGCCTGCCGTACGGCCATCCCTGCTCCGGGTCGCTGGAAAGGGCCAAAGAAACGGCCTCTGGCGGGTCCTTGTCAAGCGGAGCCGGGGGGCGCAAACTCCACCAATGCAAACATCTATCGCTGGAACGGGCGTCCGCGACGCCTGGGGTGAGCGCCTCCCCCGCCGGCTCGGGCTGATGAGCGCCGTGGCCGTGCTAGTCGGCTCCACCATCGGGAGCGGGATTTTCCGGGTGCCGGCCAGTGTGGCCGCGCGCATCACGGAACCGGGGCCCTTCCTCCTGGCCTGGGCCCTTGGCGGCGCCATCGTGCTCTGCGGCGCCCTGACCTATGCCGAGTTGGCGGCCGCGCTCCCTCGCTCGGGAGGGGTTTTCGCCTACATTCTTGACGCCTTCGGCCCCCTCCCCGCCTTCTTGTTCGGGTGGTCTACCCTCGCGGTCATTCGCGCCTCGGCGCTCGGCGCCATCTCCACCATCTTCGCGGAGTACCTCGGGTACTTCGTGCCGCTGACCCCCTCACAGGTCCAGTACGTGGCGGCGGGGGCCATTGTGCTGGTGGGTCTCTTCAACTATTTCGGCGTGAACGTCGCGGCGGTGCTGGTCAATCTCTCGACCGTGGTCAAGTACGGCGCGCTCGTGGCGCTGGCGGCGCTGGCCTTCACCATCGGCGAGGGGACCACGGCCAACTTCACCCCGGTGTGGAGCAGCGGGGTCCACCTCAGCGTCATGGGGACGGCGCTCATCTCGATCATGTGGACCTATGACGGGTGGGCGGACCTCGCCTATCTCGGCGGGGAGGTGAAGGACCCCGCCCGGAACCTTCCACGCGCCCTCCTGCTCGGGACGGTGGCCATCATCGCCATCTATCTCGTGGTGAACCTGGCCTATCTCTACCTGGTGCCGTTGCCGGAGATGGCGGGGTCGGCCCTCGTCGCCGCCACGGCGGCTGAGCGGATTCCGTTTTTCGGGGGCGGGGCCGGCGGCGTGATCGCCGGGGTCGTGATGATTTCCACCTTCAGCGCGCTGCTCGGCTCGATGATGACGGGGCCCCGGGTCTTCTTCGCCATGGCCGACCGCGGCCTCTTCTTCACCGCGATCGCGCGGGTCAGTCCCCGGTACCAGAGCCCTTCGGTGGCCATCCTCCTCGCCACGGGCCTCGGCGTGGTCTATGTGCTGCTCAACGACTTCCAGCAGCTGGCGGACAAGTTCATCCTTGGCATCTGGCCCTTCTACGCCCTGGCGGTCGGGGCGGTCTTCGTGCTCCGGAAGACGCAGCCCGACCTGGTGCGTCCCTACCGGACCTGGGGCTATCCCGTGGTCCCCCTCCTCTTCATGGCGGCGTCGATCGCGATCATCGTGAATGCGCTCTGGACCGACCCGGTCAATACCGGCATCACATTCGGGATTATTCTGGTCGGCGTTCCGGTGTACTACGCGTGGCGGCGGTCGCAGCGGCCGGCCGGGATGGCCGAGTCCTGAGGTCGGAATCGGCTCCTTGACCCCGGGCTGGCGAGGCGTAAGTTTTTCGGCCATCGCCCGGGTGCGCAAGGCCGCCGCCCGGGGACGACCGGCGGGTGTGCGGTCGTGGAAGGATGCTGGGCCAGTTCTCCTGTCGGACGTCCGCCTTATTTACTCCAGTCGAGGTGTCCCTATGCAGTCATGGTTTCGTCGGGTAGCGACCGCGACGGCCGTGGGCGCGCTGTGTGCGCTCGGGGCCGGCAATCTGTTCGCGCAGGGCGTCACAACGGCGGCGGTGACGGGGACCGTCACGCAGGAGTCGGGGGCGCCGGTCGAAGGCGCCCTGATCACGCTGACCAACCGGAGCACCGGGGCCAAGATCACGGCGACCTCCCAGGGGAACGGCAGGTTCTTCATGGAGAACGTGTCGGTCGGCGGCCCCTACACCATCGAGGCCCGCGCCATCGGCTTCGAGAGCGCCCGGCGCGACAACGTGATGCTCTCCCTCGGCCAGCGGTTCATCTCCGACTTCTCGCTCAGGGCGCAGGTCGTCCAGGTGGAGGAGATCGCGGTCAGCGCCGAGACCGGCGATCCCCTCATGAATACCGCCAAGACCGGCGTAGCCCAGTCGATCGGCAACGTGGCGATTTCCCGCCTCCCGGTGCAGGGAGGCAACTTCACCAACCTGGTGGCCACCACGCCGCAGGTGGCCACCGTCGCCGGCGGTGTGTCGGCCGGCAGCCAGAACAACCGCTTCAACAGCATCCAGATCGACGGCGGCGTCAACAACGACCTCTTTGGGCTCGGCTCCACCGGCGCCCCCGGCGGCCAGGCAGACGCCCGGGCCATCTCGTTCGCGGCGGTGAAGGAATTCCAGGTCCTCATCGCGCCGTATGACGTCCGGCAGGGCAACTTCGCCGGTGGCCTGGTCAACGCGGTCACGCAATCGGGCACCAACGACTTCCACGGGTCGGTGTTCGGGCGCCTCCAGAACCAGGACCTGGTCGGCACCGACGTGAACGGGTCGAAGTCGGCCGATTTCAAGGTCCTGCAGTACGGCGGCACCCTGAGCGGCGCCATCATCAAGGACAAGCTGCAGTACTTCGCCGCGGCCGACATCCAGAAGCGGACGACCCCCTTCGACGGGATCACCCTCGAGGAGTCTGGTGCCGCCCCCGGCGATGCGGAGCGGATGATCACTCACCTCAACGCGCTCGGGGCGGATCAGTGGGGCGGGGCGGGCGATGCTGGCGGGTTCACGATCGAGAATCCCAATCCGACCTACTTCGGCAAGCTCACGTGGGCGCCCGCCCCCAACCAGGCCGTCTCGTTGTCCTACAACAACGTCTCGGCGTCGGTGGACGTCATCAGCCGGCGGCAGAACGGCGACTGGCAGCTCACGTCCGGCGCGTACTCCATCGAGAACAAGACCAATTCCGTCCGCCTGAGCTGGAACGCGGTGTTCGGAGGCAAGTATTCAAACGAGTTCATTGGTGGCCTGCAGACCATCCGTGATTCCCGGGACCCGAACACCACCTACCCGACCATCCTCGTGAAGTCCGGCACGACCGGCACCCAGCTCGTCGCCGGCGCGGAGCGCTTCTCCCAGGACAACTCGCTCGACCAGGACATCTACGAGATTACCGACAACCTGACGGTCGGCCTCGGCGATCACCGGCTGACCATCGGCACCCACAACGAATTCTTCGGGTTCAACAACCACTTCTTCCCGCAGAGCATCGGGCAGTGGACCTTCGCGAACATCGATTCGTTCGAGAACAACGCGCCGGTTCGCTTCGACCGCGCCTTGCCGCTCATTCCGGGCGGCCCGGTGTCCGACTTCAGCGTCAACCAGTGGGGCCTCTACGCGCAGGACCAGTTCAACCTCGGGAACCTGGCCCTGACCGTCGGCCTCCGGTGGGACAACCCCATCTTCCCCGACTCGCCGACCTACAACCCCACGCTTGACTCGATCACGTCCGACGGGGCCCTCTGGACGGGCGGGACCATCAACACCAGCGTCATCCCGAGCGGCAACGCCACCTGGTCGCCGCGCCTCGGCTTCAACTGGGACGTCGACGGATCCGGCATGACCATCGTGCGCGGCGGCGTCGGCTACTTCGGTGGGCGGCCGGCCTATGTGTGGATGTCCAATGCGTATGTCAACACCGGCATGGCGCAGACCCAGCTGACCTGCCGCAACGATAACGCCAACCCGGACGACGACGTTCCGGCGTTCTCGCTTGATCCGGCAAACCAGCCGAGCACCTGCGCCGGCACGGCGGGCGTCATCCCGCCGATTCCCACCATCAATTACTTCGACCCCGACTTCAAGTTCGAACAGAACATGAAGCTGTCGCTGGGCGTCGACCGGCGCCTTCCGTGGGGGATGGTCGGCACCATCGACCTGCTGTACACCAAGACCAAGAACTCGCTCTACATCCAGGACAACAACCTCCAGGGCGTCGTGGACGAGAGCACGCTGACGTACGCCACCGGCGAGGGCAACCGCGCCCGGTATGGTGTCAACTCCGTCACGACCGGCGCCGCCACGCCCCTGAAGCAAACCGCCGCGTTCGGGAACGTGCTCGAGCACCTGAACAAGTCCGAGGACTACTCCTTCAACGGCACCATCCAGCTGCAGAAGCGGTTCTCCAACGGGATCGAGTTCAACGGCGGCTATACCTACAGTGAAGCCAAGGACGTGATGTCGCTGACGTCGAGCATCGCCTTCTCGAACTACGGCTTTGCCACGCTCAACGGCCTGCTCAACGACCGCGAGCTGACCACCTCCACCTTCAGCCGCCCGCACCGGGTGGTCCTGAGCGGCACGGTCAACCTGCCGTCGGACTTCGAGTTCTCCCTGATCTACTCGGGCGTGTCGGGCTCGCCGTTCGGCTACGTGGTCAACGGCGACGCCAACGCCGACGGCGTCGGCGGAACCAACCGCGAGTTCAACGACATGTTCTACGTCCCGCGGGACCAGAACGACATCACCATGTACGGTGCCACCCCGGTCGCCTCGTACGACTCGCTCGCGAACTTCATCGACTCCCAGGCCTGCCTCCGCAACCAGCGGGGCCAGATCATGGAGCGGAACAGCTGCCGCAACCCCTGGATCAACCGGCTGGACGCACGGATCCAGAAGCTGGTCCCGACCTTCGCCGGCCAGACGATGATCCTGGCGCTCGATGTCTTCAACATGCTGAACCTCATCGACAGCGACTGGGGACTTGTCAAGCAGACCAGCGCGTTCGAAGGCCAGTCGGTGGTCCGGCTCCGCGGGTGGGATCCGCTCTACAACCGCGGCATCTACGGCCTCTCCCTCCCGATCGTGAACCGGGTCGATCCGAATGCGTCGGTCTGGCGGATCCAGCTGAGCGGCAAGTACATCTGGTAACCGCTGCCGGACGCACTGCATGACGAAACGGCCCCCGGAGTTCCGGGGGCCGTTTCGCGTACGGGCGTGCCATGGGGGCCCGGGGGGCCCTAGGTCCGCACCCGTTTCAGCAGCACCAGCGCCGCGCCGAGGAAGAGCACGTTCGGCGCCCAGGCCGCCATGAGCGGGTCAACGACCCCCCCCCGGCCGATCGCCTTGGCCAGGTTGATGATGAGCAGGAAGAGCACCGTGGTCGCCAGGCTGATGGCAATGCCATACGCCGCCCCCGCCCGCGGGGAACTCAGGCTCAGGGGGGCGCCGAAGAGCGCGATGATCAGGCAGGTGACCGGGATCGCGATCTTCAACGCCCGCTCCACCCGCAGCTTGTTCACGTCGTTGCCGGAGCGCTGCAGCCCCTCGATGTATTCGCCCAGCTCCCGGTAGCGCATTTCGGACGGCTGCTTGGCGGCCGCCAGCAGCTGGCTCGGCGTCTGCGAGAGGGCGCGGAGCCGCATCTCGTCCGCCGTGAACACCGGTTGCACCAGCCCGCCGAAGATGATCCGGCTGGTGCCTCCCCAGAGCTTCCAGGCCGCGGCGGTGCTGTCGTAGGTGGCGCTGTCGGCGCTGACGGCCAGGTAGGGGTAGTTCGTCCCGTTGCCCTGGCGGACGAACACCGGGTCCCGGAGCACCTGGTTGACGACGTCGAGTGTCCGGATGGTGTACACCCAGTTGGCGTCGGCCCCGTACACGAAGTTGTACCGATAGGTGGTGGGCCGCGACTCCCGGGACTTCTGGAGCTCGAGCGACGTGCTCGAGGCGGCCACCGAGACCTCCCCGACGACGAACGCCAGGACTGCCGCCGCCGCCGCCGCGAGGAAGATCGGCCGCGCCAGGCGGTGGAAGCTCGTTCCCCCCGCCTGCGCGGCCACGATCTCGGAGTGCCGGCTCATGGCCCCCACCGTGAACACCGTGGCGAAGAAGACCGAGGCCGGCATCACCATGGAGATCTCTTCGGGCAGCACGTAGATGTAACTGACGACGATGTCCGTGACCGTCAGGCCGGTGCTGAGGAGCCGGCGCATGTTGTCGGTGATCTTGATCAGCACCGACACGACCGGAAACCCGAACGCGGTCAGCACGAAGATCCGGATCCAGGAACGCAGGACGTACCGGTCGAGAATCGCGAGCCGCATCAGCGCCCCCTCCATCGCGCCACCCGGCGCCGCACGAGGTCGGTCAGTTCCGCCAGGTCGCCGCCGCGGGTCGACCCCAGCTCGCGGTTGACCTGCAGCAGCCCCGCGACGCCGAGGAGAGTGAAGATCACGTTGGGCGCCCACATGACGACCGCCGGCGGGAGGATGCCGGCGTCGGCCAGCGGTTCGCCGGCGGTCAGGCTGATGTAGTAGAGCGCGAAGATCCCGAGGCCGCCGCCGAGGACGAGGCCCATGCCGCCGCGGGGAAACCGGAGCGCCAGCGGAATCCCCACGAGCACGAACACCAGGCAGGCGACCGAGATGGCGTACTTCTTGTGCACCTCGACCAGGAAGCCGTCGGCCGTTCGCCTGGCGGACTTGATGCCTTCCGCGGTGTTGGCCACGTCCACCCAGGACGAAAGCGGCACCGACCGGGAAATCCCGTACTCCGCGAGGCCGCCCTCGCCGGGTGGCGCCTTGGAAGGGGCTGCCAGGGCTTTCGCACTGTCCATGCTCCCCTTCTCCGGCTTCTGCTTGAATCGCTCCCGCTTCCACAGCGGAATCGTGTCGGCGGCCGCCCGGGGGTCGCGCGGCGGCGGCCGGCGTGCGGGATCCTGGGCCTCAGCCGTCTCCGGGAGGAACCGTTGTCCCAGCGACCGGAACCAGCCGCACCACGGCGCCCCGCGTGCCTTCGCGGTATCTGGACGGGTAGCTGGGGCCGCCGGCAGGCCGAGCAGGCTGCGGAGGTCCGCGTCCACCCGCGCGGCGCGGGTGCGTTCGAGCGAATGGATCGCGGAAGTGGTGTCGTACACCGCATCCAGCATCTCGCAGGTGGTCATTTCCCGGTCGCTCTTCGGCACATCCCCTTCGGTGCGCGTCAGGGTGTTGCCGACGCTGCGGACCCGCATGGTATTGACGCCGAAATAGGTCAGCTGCATCAGCCCGGGGTCGCTCCCCTTGAACTGCATGATCGAGCCGTCATACAGGGTCAGGTAGAGGTCGTTCTGGTTGGCCTCGAAACCCATCTGCCCGCTGTCGGCATAGATGACCTGCCGTCCCTGCTGGCCCGACATGTCGAAGATGGTCACATCGCGGAGTCGCCCGTCGGCCGGCTCGATCCGCCCGGCCCGAAGGAAGAGGCTGGACGGCGGGACATCATTGAGCGCCTGTTCCCGGAACTGGATGGTGGGTCGCTTGCGGCCAATGTCGAAGAGGAGCGCCTTCAGCCGGAGGTTGGCGGCGGGGAGCCCCTGGTCGACGAAGACGAAATCGGCCACCGTCAGGAGCACCGCTGCCAGGAAGACGGGCCGCAGCAGCTGCCCGATCGAAACCCCGCTGGCCCGCATGGCGGTGATTTCGTTGCCCGAGGCCAGCGTGGTAAAGGCGTAGAGCACCGCCAGGAGCACGGCCATTGGCAGGGTCATGGCCACGATGAACGGCAAGCTGAGGAGGAACACCTCGCCGATCAGGCTCCAGGGCAGGCCCTTGCCCACCAGGGCGCCGAAGCGCTTGGCGATCTGGTTCAACAGCATGATGCTGGTCAGCGCCGCCACCGCAAACACGAACGGGGCCGCCAGCTGTCTGAGGACATACCGGCTCAGCAGGCGCACGGGCTCCCCGAGTGGTTGAACCGGGTTTTTTCGGGCGCTATATTGCTGAGGATCCTCTCCACCATCGCCTCTCTTCTCCCGGACACGCGTGGCCCGTCTCGCCGTTGCCCTCGGGGTTCTGTGTTTCGTGCTGCCCGCTGTCGCGTCCGCTCAGGACTCGCCGGGGGCCCCGGGCGTCCATGTCTCCTTTAATGTAGCGCTCCCGACCCTCCAGCAACCGCCCGAGGCCCGGGCCGCCTGGCTGGGGGCGCCCAGCGTCACTCCCGCGCAGGCCGGCGCGCGGTGGGAGCGGGCGCTGGATGTCAGGCTTTCCCGCGAACGTGCCGCCGCGGCCTCGACCTCCCTGCTGGCCGCGATTTACGGGGCCAACAATCTGGAGGTCCAGTACGCCAATGCGGCCGTCGAGGACCGAAAGAGCATCCTCGGCATCCCGTCCAAGTACGCCGACCTGCGCATCGACGGGTCCGTGTTCCTCGAACTCCGGTCCGACCGCCTGCGGAACCTGACCTGCACTCCCGCCCAGCTCCTCGACCAGAACTCCGGCTGCCGGGGCGGTTTCAAGGCCCCCCGCCTCGACAACGAGTTCAACGCGAAAGTCGGCGGACTGATCGGAAGCCGGCTCCACGTCAACGTGGACTACGACTCCCGACGGGAGTTCAATGCCAACAACGACATTCAGGTCTATTACCAGGGGTTGCAGGATGAGATCCTCCAGCGTGTCGAGGTGGGCACCGTCTCCTTCCGCACACCGCCCTCGCGCTTCCTGACCGCTGCCATTCCCGCCAACAACTTCGGCATCAACACCACCCTGGAATTCGGGGCCTTCACCCTGCAGGGGATGATGGCCACCCAGGAAGGCAGCGTGGTGGGCCAGCGGGTGTACACGGTCGGCGCCACGACCAGCGAACCCCAGGACCGGATCGTGCGTGACATCGATTTCGAATCCGGACGATTCTTCTGGGCGGTGGATCCGGTCACGCTCCCGAACTACCCCTTCGTGGACATCCTCAACCTGGACGCGGTGGCCATCCCGGCGGCCGTCCAGCCGGCGGATGCGCAGGTCCGCGTCTATCGGTACCGCACCGGCGTGGGCAGCGGGCTCAACCCGAACCTTGGCGGGATCACCGCCACCGGGTTCCGGCCCGACGGCCCGGAGCGGGTGGAGGGCACCTGGCAGCTGCTGCTGCAGGGCACCGACTACTATCTCGACCCGTCGGCCACCTGGTTCGCGCTGGCGGCGCGGCTCGACCAGAATGACTACCTGGCCGTCAGCTACGTGACCGTGAACGGCACCCGGGTCGGGACCTTTCCCTCGGCGGAGAACCCGGCGGTGACCGACAGCCTGCTGCTCGTGGCGATTCCCAACCAGGGCCCGACCCAGCAGACCTTTCGACACGAGATGCGCCAGGTGTACCGGGTGTCCGGCACCGACCTGGAGAAGCCGTCACTCCGGGTGACGGTCACGCTCAACCAGTCCGAGCGCCCCTCGAGCACCGACGCGCAGACGTATCTCGCCTTCTTCGGCCTGGCCATTCCGCCGGACCCGAACATCTTCGATATCGAGAACCGGCTCTTTCCGCGAACGCGCGACCCCGGCGCCGACCTCGTGCTTCGCGAGTCGTACATCGCCTATCCGACCTTGAAGCCGTTCATCGACCCGCGCCTGCAGCCGAACGAACGGGCCGATTCCGTCTACAACTCGCCGGTGTATCTCCTCCTGACGCCGCAGGGCCCGCCCTCGCGCTTCCAGATGCGACTCCAGTACGAGGCCGCGGGAGGCACCGACGCGGGCAGCCTGAACCTCAACGCGCTCCAGATTCGCCGCGGTTCCGAGCAACTCATCGCCGGGGGGCGTGTGCTGAGGCGTGGCGTGGACTACGAGATCAACTATGACCTCGGCCAGGTCACCTTCAACGACCCCACGGGCCTTTTTCCGGCCGGCGTGGGCACGGTGACGGCCCGGTTCGAGGAGCGGGGCATCTTCGCGGTGGCCCCCACCTCGATCCTTGGCGGCACGCTGGGCTACTCCCTCGGCGACGTGGGGTCCGTCAACCTCGTCGCCATGTACCAGAAGGAGCAGTCGGTCTTCACCCGGCCCACGCTGGGCTTCGAGCCGACCTCGAACCTCCTCACCGGCATCACGACGGACCTCCGCTTCCAGGTGGACGGGGTGACCCGGTTCTTCGACAAGCTGACGTCGCAACAGGTCACCGCTCCCTCGCGTGTCGATGTCCGGGCGGAGTACGGCACCACCCACCCTGATCCCAACGTGGCCGGCCTCGCCTACCTGGAGGACTTCGAGGGGGAGTCCGCCATTCCGGTCAGTCTGCTGAATTCGCGCTGGGAGTACGGGAGCGTCCCCCAATCGTCGGTCGGCGTGGAGGGGCTCGGCTTCTCGGCCGGCTTCGACTCGCTCTGGGCGGTCCAGTTGAGCTGGCAGAACCTGGTCCCCGCCTGCAACGGGTGCGGACCGATCGAGCTCTATCCGCAGGACATCGATCCGACGATCATCACGAACGGCCAGGGGAGCGTCAACGAAACGGTGCTGTACCTGACCTTCCACGCCGACACGGCGGGCGGCATGGTGCAGCAGGACAACCGGTCCCTGTGGAGTCAGCCGGCCCAGCCGTTCACCCCGCGCTGGCGCTCGCTGGTGACGCCGCTCTCGCAAAGCGGCCTCGACCTGTCGCGCGCGGAGTACCTTGAGTTCTGGGTCTTCCAGGGCGGCGAGAAGTCGGTCGACGCCGCCGGGATGCAACTCGTTGTCGACCTGGGGTCGGTCAGCGAGGACGCGCTCTCGGTGACGCCGGAGAGCCTGACCGTCGTCGGGCCGGACAGCCTGTATCGCGGCCGGCACTACGACGGCGTCGGGCTCCTGAACAGCGAACGGCAGTCCACGGGCATCTTCAACGCCTCGAGCGACGACATCGGGATTCTGCTCGACCGGGTGGACTCCCTCTATGTCAACGGGGTGGTCGTCTCCAGCGTTCCGACCTGTACCGAGGTTCTTTCGGGAAGCGTCCCGGTCTACCCATGGGGCGACCTCGGCAGCCGCTGCACCAACGGCAACGGCTTCCTCGACACGGAGGATCTCAACGGCGACAACCGGCTGAATGCCCAGGGCGCCAACGACAACGTCCTTCGATGGGTCATCCAGCCGAACCAGTTGTCGCAGTACTACGTCCGCACCGGCGCGACCTCCACCAATCAGCAGGGCGAAACCTCCTCCTGGACCCTCTACCGGGTGCCGATCCGGTTGCCGGAGGCCACGATCGGCACGCCCAATCTTCGCCTCATCCAGAGCATGCGGGTGACGCTGGTGGCGCCCGACATGGGGGAGCCGGACGTCGTGGCCAGGTTTGCCCTCGCGCGGATGCGGTTCATCGGCGCCCCGTGGGTGCGCCGGGCCGACACGCCGCTCCTCGGCATCGGCGGGTCCACCGCGAGCCCGACCGGCACAATGTTCGCCGCGGTGATCTCGACGGAGGACGTGGCGCTGGGATACACCTCGCCGCCGGGGGTGACCAACGAGGCGGCGCGGAACGACAACGGCCAGTCGGTCCAGGGCATCCAGATCAACGAACATTCGCTCCGCATCGTGGCCACCGAGCTCGAGGCGGGCGAACGGGCGGAGGCCTACCAGCGATTCCCCTCGGGCCCGCAGAACGTGCTCAAGTACGAGCAGATCCGGGCCTGGTTCCGCGGGAACGGCGCCGGCTGGGAGAGCGGCGACCTGCAGGCCTTCTTCAAGATCGGCAGCGACGACAAGAACTGGTACATGTACCTGCAGCCGGCGAGCAGCACGGCGTGGACGCCGGAGGCACGGATCAGCATTCCGGTCTGGCGGCAGCTCCGGGCGCAAATCGAGCAGCGGTGGCTGCAGGGCCTCCCCCCGGACGGCGCGGCCGCGTGCGGGATCGGCGACCCCGCGGCGTACGTCGCCTGCCAGGGCAATTACGTGGTGCAGGTGGCCGATCCGGGCGTCAACCCGCCCAATCTCGCCGCCGCGCAGGAGCTCGCGGCGGGTATCTACCGGGTCCAGAACACCGAGGTGCTGGGCACCGTCGAGCTGTGGGTGGACGACATTCGCCTCGACAATCCGCTCACGCAGTCCGGCTCGTCCATGGCGCTGGACGCCCGGCTCGCGGCGGCGGACGTGGCGGACTTCTCGGTCAACTATGTGAGGCAGGACGGGCTCTTCCAGCAGATCGGGCGCGACCCGACCTACCGGACCACCGGGGCGCTCGTGCTGGGCACTACGTTCCGGGTGGACCGGTTCCTGCCGGCGAGCCTCGGCCTCTCCATCCCGATGTCCATCACGCACAATCGTACCACCGCGGATCCGATCCTCATCGGCGGGACCGACATTCTGGCGGCCGATATTGCCGATCTCCGTCAGCCCTCCAGCGGCCTGACGCAGTTCAACATCGCGATCCGCCGCACCAAGCGCGGCACCACGATGCTCGAACGCGGGCTGCTCGACCCGCTGACGTTCAACGCGGCCCTGACGAGCGGACAGACCCAGACGGAGCTCTCGTCGAGCACCAGCTCGGCCTCGCTGTTCAACCTCTCGTACATCCTGCAGCTTCCGCGCACGGGGCCCAGCCTCTCGCTCGGGGGCGCGGTGGACGGGCTGCCCTCGTGGGTGGCCAGGAGCGAGGGATTGACGGCCGCCCGGACGACCAGGATCAGCGTCGTGCCAGGAACCATCCGCCTCGGCAGCCAGCTCACCCGCGCGGAAAGCGACTTCACCGGCTACCTGGTTCCCGTGCTTCGGCCCGGGGATGCGGCGCTCCGGCCAGCGGTGTCGCTCACCAACCTCTGGCGGAACTCGGCGGGGCTCACCTGGCAACCGATCGGGCTGCTCACGTTCAATACCGACCTGTCCAGCACCCGCGACCTGCGGGAGTACGACGACACCACCTCCATCGGCCGGCTGGCCAACGTCTCCCGGAAGGAGTTTCTCGGACTGGATGTCGGGGTGGAACGCGACCGGACGCTCATCACGGCCATCGATATCACGCCGCGGCTGACGTCGTGGATGCGCGGCCGGTTCAACACCGGCAGCAGCTTCGTCCTGTCCCGAAGCCTGACCAGCCGCGCGCCGATCCAGGAATACGGCGACACCGGCACGTATATCCTGCCGCAGACGCTGAACAACTTCCGGAGCCGTGAAATCGGGATCACCCTCGACCCGCCGCGCGGCTTCCGCCAGCTGCTCAAGGACTCCAGCATCACCACCCGCGCCCTCCTGGGGCTCCGGGTGATCGACTTCGCCTACCGCACCACGCTCAGTTCGACCTACGACCTCGCCACCTTCTCGCCGGACCTCGGCTACATGCTGGCGCGCGGCGGCTTGAACGATTTCCTGACCCAGGACGCGGACTCAGCCCTCAGCGCCGTCGAGACCTCCACCCTCACGATGGGCGGCGGGGCCGACCTCCCGCTCGGGATCTCCGCCAGCCTGCAATACTCGTCTTCGAACTCCGATCGTTACTCGCGTGCCAGCAACAGCTACCTGAAGACCGAGATCACGCAGAAGGAGTGGCCCATCGTCCAGGCACGGTGGACCAGGACGCTCCGGAGCGGAGTCTTCACCGTGGTCAGCCTGTCCACCAACCTCCGCAAGCGCTCCGGGCAGACCGTGCTCCCGTCGTCGGCCGCCAGCGCCCTGTCCCTCACCTCGTCGTCGACCTGGAGCAACGACCTCCAGCTGACCTTCCGCAAGGGGATCAGCCTCTCCCTCGGCTACGGCGTGTCGAACAACGAGCGCCAGAGCAACGGCACCACCACCCTGGGCACCGGTGAGGACCTCACCGCCAACCTGAGCTATCTCTTCCGGCTCCCCGGCAACATCAGCAGCGCGCGCAAGCAGGTCCGGCTGTCGATCAACGCGTTGTCCAGCACGGCGGAATCGTGCCTCGACCTCCCGGACGAGAGCGAGTGCATCACGATTTCGGACACGCGTCGGAAGACCCTGCGTGCCGGGGTCGATACGGACCTGCTCTCGATTCTCACCGGCGGCTTCCAGGCCGCGTACGTGCTCAACGACGTCCGCCAGCTGAACCGCAAGACCGAGCAGCTGACGCTCAGCCTGACCTTCCAGCTTTCTCTCTTCTCCGGAGACTATTGATGCGCGTCCCCCACGCGCCGGCCCTCGTCGCGCTCCTGGTGCTCGCCTGCCGCCCTGCCTCGCCGCCGCGTCCCTTTGACGGCGAAGCGGCCTTTCGTGCCGTCGAGGCACAGGTGGCCTTCGGCCCCCGGATCCCGGGCCAGCCTGGGCATGCCGCCGAGGCGGCATGGCTCGACAGTCTCCTCCGTCCCCTCGCCGACTCCCTGATCGTGCAGCGGTGGACGCACGTGACGGCCAGTGGCGACTCGCTTCCGCTCGTCAACTTCGTTGCCCGCTTCAACCCGGGGGCCGGGGAACGCCTCCTCTTCCTGGCGCACTGGGACACCCGCCCCCGTGCCGACGGCCCCGGGAGTCGTGACAGCTCGGCGGCTGTCCCCGGCGCCAACGACGGGGCGTCCGGCACCGCGGTGTTGCTCGGCGTCGCGGCCGCCCTGCGGCAGGCGCCGCCGTCAGTCGGCGTGGACCTGCTGTTCGTCGACGGCGAGGACTACGGTGTGTTCGACGACAAGGCGGATGTCCTCCTCGGCTCCCGCTACTACGCCGAGCATCCCGTGCCGGGCCCCCCGCCGCTCTACGCCGTGCTGCTCGACATGATCGGCGACCGCGACCTGCAGATCTACCAGGAAGGGAATTCTGTCACCGGGGCCCCGGAAGTGGTGGACCTGGTCTGGCGCGTCGCGAAGCAGTCGGGACATGGCAACGTGTTCATCCCCGCCCTGCGGCACACCCTCACCGACGACCATATTTCCCTGCAGGCCAAGGGCATCCGGGCCATTGATGTGGTCGACTTCGACTACCCCTACTGGCACACGCCCGACGACACGCCGGACAAGGTCAGTGCGCAGAGCCTGCAAGTCGTCGGGGAGGTCGTGCTGGCGCTGGTGGCGAACACCGAGCGGTAGCGGCCGGGCCGCAAATCGTGGCTCCTGCCGGCGCTCGGAGGATGTGCCGGTGCCTGGCCGGAGCAGGCATCCTCAACGGCATGGAACCCACCGAACGCCGGGCACTGCTCCTGCTCCTTCTCCTGGGGGTGATCGGGCAGGGTGTGCGATGGTGGGCCGGTCGGCCGGGCGAACCACCCGGCCAGGTGGCCCTGATGCCGGGAGAACGGCGCGGCTCGCCGACCGCCCACCGGGACAGCGCACTCGCCGCCGCCCGGCCGATGGGGCCGGGCGAGACACTGGACCCCGACCGGGCGACCGTCGCCCAACTTCTCCGCCTCCCCAAGGTCGGGCCCGCCCTGGCCCGCGCCATTGTCGCCGATCGCGAAGCCCGGGGCCCGTTCCGGAACGCGAACGGTCTCGACCGGGTGGCGGGCATCGGGCCGAAGCTCCTCGAGACGCTG
>DAOLIZ010000032.1:0-2529 GCA_035328285.1 Gemmatimonadales bacterium | reverse complement strand
CCCGGTATTGGGCCCGCCCTGGCGGCCCGGATCGTGTCATACCGCGAATCGCACGGTGACTTTGCGGACATCGGGGGACTCCGCGCGGTTCCCGGCATCGGATCCCGCCTGCTGGAGCGCCTGCAGCCACTTCTGACAGTCCGATAAGCGTTTGTCTTGTAAACACTTAGACCGTCAGGTGAGGCGTGCGTGCAATACATGGCACGGGAATGGCAACTCGCCCCTCCGGCTACTCCTGTCCTCTTTGTCGACCTCCGCCGCCGAGGGGCTGCACCTGCATGACGACTACGATGCGCTCCGCACGTGAGCCGCTCGCCGAAGCGCTCCTCAATGAGGGGCTGCTGACGCCTGCCAAGCACGACCAGGCCGTGGCGGAGCAACGCTCCAGCGGCCATCGGCTTGGCTACGTCCTCGTCAAGCTGGGGTTTGTTCCCGAGTTGGAGATCACCAAGATCCTCGCGCGGCTGCACCGGATGCCGGCGGTGGACCTGTCGCGTTTCGAAGTCGACCCCAAGGTTCTCAAGCTGATCCCGGCCGACCTGGCCACCAAGAACGTCGTCCTCCCGCTCAAGCGCGAAGGCCGGACGCTCACGGTGGCCATGGCGGACCCGACCAACATGGGCGTCGTCGACGACCTGAAGTTCATCACCCGCTACGACGTGTTCCCGGTGCTGGCGGGGGAGCAGACGCTCCGCGGCATCATCGACCGGCACTACCAGGGCAGCGACCAGCAGCTCCAGGACATCCTGAAGGACATGGAGGGGCAGGCCGAGGACGTCGAGATCGTCGAGGACCTGGAGGACGAGGCGGCCACGCAGGCGCAGATCGACGACGCGCCGGTGGTCAAGCTGATCAACGGGTTGCTGACCGATGCGGTCCGCCGCGGGGCCAGCGACATTCATATCGAGCCGTTCGAGTTCGAGATGCGGGTCCGCTACCGGATCGACGGCGCGCTGCTCGAGGTGATGAAGCCGCCGCTCAAGATGAAGGCGGCGCTCACCTCGCGCATCAAGATTCTCTCGCAGCTCAACATCGCCGAGCGGCGGGTGCCGCAGGACGGGCGCCTCAAGCTGAAGATGGGCAACCGGGTCATCGACTTCCGCGTGTCGGTGCTGCCGGTGCTCTTCGGCGAGAAGATCGTGCTCCGAATTCTCGACAAGGGCAACCTGACGCTGGACCTCTCCAAGTTCGGGTTCGAGAAGAAGGCGGAAGAGGACCTGATGGCCGCCATTCTCAACCCCTACGGCATGGTGCTGGTGACGGGGCCGACCGGCTCGGGCAAGACGACCACGCTCTACTCGGCGCTGTCGCGCATCAACACGATCGAATCGAACATCATGACGGCCGAGGACCCGGTCGAATACAACCTGATGGGGATCAACCAGGTGCTCGTCCGGAACGAGATCGGGCTCACCTTTGCCGCGGCGCTCAAGGCGTTCCTGCGGCAGGACCCCAACATCATCATGATCGGCGAAATCCGGGACCTGGAGACGGGCAGCATCGCCATCAAGGCGGCGCTCACCGGCCACCTGGTGCTCTCGACGCTCCACACCAACGACGCGCCGAGCACCATCACGCGCATGATCGACATGGGGATCGAGCCCTTCAACGTGGCGAGCGCCGTCAACCTCGTGGTGGCCCAGCGGCTGGTCCGGCGGATCTGCAAGGACTGCGCGGCCCCGGCCACCTACAAGCCGGAAGAGATCAAGAGCCTGGGGCTGACCCCCGAGCAGGGGAAGCAGATGCAGTTCATGAAGGGGAAGGGGTGCGACACCTGCTCCGGCACCGGCTACAAGGGGCGCGCCGGGCTGTACGAGGTGATGGCCCTCTCCCCCGAGCTGCGCCGGATGATCCTGCGCAGCGCGTCGGTGGCGGACATCCAGGCCATGGCGGTCAAGGAAGGCATGCTCACCCTGCGGATGGACGGGCTCAAGAAGATCGAGCGCGGGGTCACAACTCTCGAAGAAGTGGTGAAGGAGACGGCGGCATGAGCGTGAACCTTCGGGCCCTGCTGGAGGAAGTGATCGAGCGGGAGGCCTCCGACCTGCACATCACCGCCGGCGAGTGCCCCAAGCTCCGGATCGACGGCGATATCACGAACAGCAACACCACCTACGTGATGTCGCCCAAGGACACGCTGCAGCTGGCCTATTCGGTCCTCACGGAAAACCAGAAGAAGCGCTTCGAGACGGAAGACGAGCTCGACTTCTCCTTCGGCATCCAGAACCTGGCCCGGTTCCGCGGAAACTGCTTCAAGCAGCGCGGGTGTGTCGGGATGGTCATCCGGATGATTCCCTTCAGCCTGAAGACGTTCAGCGACCTCGGGCTCCCGCCGATCCTCGGCAAGCTGGCGGAGAAGCCCCGCGGCCTGGTCCTGGTGACCGGCCCGACCGGCAGCGGGAAGAGCACCACGCTGGCCGCCATGATCGACAAGATCAACAAGGAGCGGAAGGGCCACATCATCACGGTGGAAGACCCGATCGAGTTCATCCACCGCCACCAGTCGTGCATCGTCAACCAGCGCGAGGT
>DAOLIZ010000031.1:0-20620 GCA_035328285.1 Gemmatimonadales bacterium | reverse complement strand
CAGCGGCCCCGCCGACCCCCAGCCCCGCGGCCCCGCCCCGGTGGACTGGCGGAAGGGGGCCCCCGCCATCCCCGGTCCCGGCCTCACGATCGACCTGCCGACACCCGACCTCCTCGGCGACGGGCTCGGCGCCCTCGATTCGCTCGCGGCGATCGCCGAACGCATCGCCGGCTGCACCCGCTGCGGGCTGGCCCAGGGACGCAAGCACACCGTGCCCGGGGAAGGCGATCCCGCCGCCGAGTTGATGCTGATCGGCGAGGGGCCGGGCGCCACCGAGGACGAAACCGGTCGGCCGTTTGTGGGTGCCGCAGGCGATCTCCTGACGCAGATCCTGGGATCTATCGGGATTCCGCGGGAGAGTGTATTCATTGCCAATGTCGTGAAGTGCCGGCCCCCGCAGAACCGGAAGCCGCTGCCGGACGAGTCCACCGCCTGCCTTCCCTATCTCCGCCGTCAGGTGCAGCTGGTCCGCCCGAAGGTGATCCTGGCGCTCGGCGCCACCGCCGCCGAGTCGCTGCTTGGTGTCCGGAAGAGCCTGGGAGCGCTGCGCGGCGCGGTACACAGCTACGGAGGCGTGCCGCTGGTGGTCACCTATCACCCCGCCGCGCTGCTCCGCAACCCGAATTGGAAGAAGCCGACCTGGGATGACGTCCGTATCGCCCGACAGCTCCTCGATCGCTGACACCTACACCGGCCGTGCCGTCCCCTGGAGCCAGGAGGCGGAGCAGGCGGTGCTGGGGGCCATGCTCCTGGACCAGGACGCCGCGCTCCTCGCGACGGAACTGGTGCAGGACGAGATGTTCTATCGCGAAGGGAACCGCCGGCTCTTCCGGGCCATGGTGGCCCTCGTGGAGCGGCGCACCGTCATCGATCCCGTCACCCTGCGCGAGGAGCTGGGGCGCCGCGGCGAGCTCGACGCCGTCGGTGGCCCGGACTACCTCGCCGACCTCGTCGACGCGGTCCCCACGGCGGCCAACCTCGAATACCATGCGCGGATCGTCAAGGACAAGGCGATCCTCCGCCGCCTGATCGAGACCTCGACGGGCATCATCACCGAGGCGTACGACGGCCGCGCCACCGCCTCCGACCTGCTCGACAAGGCGGAGTCGCGGATCTTCCAGATTTCGCAGGATCGCGGCAGCGAGGGCTTCAGCCGGCTCAAGGAGATGCTCTGGCCCACCATGGAGCGCATCGAGGCGCTCCAGCGGAGCGGCAAATCGATCACGGGCGTGCCGAGCGGGTTCGTAGATTTGGACAAGCTGACGTCCGGGTTCCAGCCGTCGGAACTGGTCATCGTCGCGGCGCGGCCGTCGATGGGGAAGACCGCCTTCTGCCTGAACATCGCCACGCACGCGGCGGTGGAGGGTGAGGGGGTTGCCATCTTCTCGCTGGAAATGTCCCGGGACCAACTGGTCCAGCGGATGCTCACCGCCGAGGCGCGGGTGGACAGCCAGCGGGTCCGGCAGGGCGGGCTCCGCGACGCCGACTTCACCAACCTGGCGCGCGCCGCGGGCGTCCTGCAGAGCTGTCCGGTCTGGATCGACGACACCCCGAGCCTCTCGCTCCTCGAAATGCGCAGCAAGGCCCGGCGCCTGAAGGCCGACAACGACATCAAGATGATCGTCGTGGACTATCTCCAGTTGATGCGCAGTCCCGAATACGCCGAGAACCGGGTGCAGGAAATCAGCGACATCTCCCGCTCCCTCAAGGCGCTGGCCCGCGAACTCGCGGTGCCGGTGGTGGCGCTCAGCCAGCTGTCGCGCGCGTCGGAGCAGCGGGGCGGCGAGCGTCGCCCGATTCTCTCCGACCTGCGGGATTCCGGCGCCATCGAGCAGGACGCCGACCTCGTCATGTTCATTCACCGCCCGGAGTACTACGACCGGGAGGACGAATCGAAGCGGGGACTGGCCGACATCATGCTGGCCAAGAACCGCAACGGTCCCACCGGCGACGTGCAGCTGCGCTTCAGCCGGGAATACACCCGCTTCGACAGCTTCTCCAGCCGCGACGACCCGGAGTAGCATGGCCCGCACGCAGTCGGTCTACCGGTGTACGGAGTGCGGACACGACCATCCCAAGTGGGTCGGCCGGTGCGAGGGATGCGAGGCGTGGAACACCGTGGCCGAGGAACCCCTGGTGCGGGCGGCGGCCACGCGGGCCGGGCGGCGGAGCGCGCCGCGCACCTCCCACGTCCCGGCCGCGCCGGCCGTTCGCCTCCGCGACATCGCCGAATCCCGCCTCATCCGCTGGCCCACCGGCCTCCCCGAACTCGATTTTGTCCTCGGCGGCGGCATCGTCCCCGGGTCGATGACGCTCATCGGCGGCGAGCCCGGCATCGGCAAGTCGACGCTGCTGCTGCAGGTGGCCGCCCGGCTCGAGGCGGGCGGGCGTCGGGTGCTCTACGCGAGCGGCGAGGAATCCCCCGACCAGCTCCGCCTCCGCGCCGCCCGCCTCGACGAGGATGCCGGGCCCGTGCACGTGCTTGGCGAGACGCGGCTCGAGGCGGTGCTCGAGGCCGCCGCCGCCCTCCCCGCGGAGTTCCTGGTCCTCGACTCCATCCAGACGGTGTACACGGACTCACTGGAGAGCGCGCCCGGCAACGTCGGGCAGGTGCGGGAGTCGTCCGCGCTCCTGATGCGCTACGCCAAGGAGACCGGCACCGCGGTGGTGGTCGTCGGGCACGTGACGAAGGGCGGTGGCATTGCCGGCCCGAAGACCCTCGAGCACATCGTGGATACGGTGCTCTACTTCGAGGGCGAAGGTTCGCTCGACTACCGGCTCCTCCGCGCCACCAAGAACCGGTTCGGCTCGGTTGACGAGCTCGGCGTCTTCTCGATGACGGAGCGCGGGCTGGTCGCGGTGCCGAATCCTTCCGCGATGTTCCTGGCGGCGCGCGCCACCGGCACCAGCGGCAGCGCCGTGACCGCGCTGATGGAGGGCACGCGGCCCGTCCTCGTCGAGGTGCAGGCGCTCGCGGCACCCTCCGGGTACGGCACGCCGCAGCGCGTGGCCACGGGGCTCGACCCGAAACGCCTCGCGGTGCTGCTGGCCGTCCTCGAGCGGCGGGGCAACACCTCGTTTGCCTCCCTCGACGTGTTCGTCCAGGCGACCGCCGGGGTGCGTCTCGCGGAACCGGGGGCGGACCTCGCCGTCGCGGCCGCGCTCCTGTCGAGCCTGCACGGCCGCCCGGTCCCGGCGGACGTCCTCTACCTCGGGGAAATCGGACTCGGCGGCGAAGTACGCCCCATCAGCGGCATGGAGCGTCGGATGACCGAGGCGGCGCGACTCGGGTTCCGTCGCGTCTTCTCGCCAGGGCGGAATCCACCGTCCGTCAGCGGCATCACCGTGGTCGGCGTGGACCACATCGATCAACTGGTGAAGAGCCTTGCCGCCTGACGTCGGGGTCATCGTCGTGGCCGCGGGGCGGGGAACGCGCCTCGGCGGGACGCCCAAGCAGTTCCGCGAGCTTGCCGGGGTTCCGGTGTTGCTCCGCGCCATCCGTCCCTTCGCCTCGCACCCCGATGTCAGCCATGTGGTGGTAGCCCTGCCGCCCGAAGCGGCGGCCGCTCCGCCGGCATGGCTGGCGGCCCTCCTCGGCGAGCGCCTGCACCTCGTGGCCGGCGGGGCGGAGCGGGGCGACTCGGTCCGGGCCGCCCTCGCCGCCCTCCCGGGGCGGTGCGCGGTGGTGCTGGTCCACGATGGCGCGCGGCCGCTCGTGTCGCGCGAAACCATCGACGCGGTCATCGCCGTGGCGGCACGGGGCGCCGGTGCCGTGGCCGCCGTCCCCCTGGGCGACACACTCAAGATGGCGGTGGAGGGCGACGGGCCGGCCACGGTCGAACGTACCATCCCGCGCCAGCGTCTCTGGCGGGCACAGACCCCCCAGGGCTTTCCGCGCGAGCTGCTCGAGCGCGCCGTCAGCGCCGCGGCGGCCGATCGCGTGCAGGGCACCGACGACGCGGAACTAGTGGAGCGGATTGGTGGCCGCGTGGAACTGGTGCCCGACCAGCCGGCCAATCTCAAGCTGACCACGCAGGCCGACTTCACCCTCGCGGAAGCCCTCCTCAGGGGCGACTCATGATCCTCCCCTTCATCACGGCGGACGATGTGCAGCGGGCGATCCCGCTCGTGCGCGATCACCTCGCCGCCGGCAAGCTCCTCGCCTATCCTACCGAAACGGTCTACGGGCTCGGGTCCGCGCCGACCGAGGCCGCCCTCGACGCCCTGGCGCGACTCAAGGGGCGACCGCCCAAGAAACCGTTCCTCCTGCTGGTGTCGAGCGAGAAGATGCCCGAGGAATGGGGACTGGTGTATTCCCGGGCCGCCAGCGCGCTGGCCGCCGCGTTCTGGCCAGGACCACTCACGCTCATCCTCAAGGGTGGCGAGGGTCGGTTGCCGGACCGCCTTCGCGGCGCGGAAGGGGGCATCGGCGTGCGATACACCTCCCACCGCGCCGTCCGGCGGTTGATCGAGGCGTGCGGCATTCCGCTGACCTCCACGTCCGCCAATCGACCGGGCAGCCCGCCGGCAGCGGGAGCCGGGGGAATCGTTCCCCTCTTCCGTGAGGCGGTACAGGCCGGCGATCTGCTGGTCCTCGACGGCGGCGTGCTCGGGAACGTTCCTCCCTCCACGATCGTCGATTGCACCGAAGCGCTCCCGCGCATGGTGCGGGAAGGGGCCATCCCCCGGGACGAGCTGCGCCGCGCAGTCGGGAGCCTCGCCCCCTGATGCCTCCCCACCAGTCGCCTCCCCGCCGCGTCGTCCTCGTCTGCACCGGGAACACCTGCCGGAGCCCCCTGGCGGAGGCCCTGCTGCGACAGGCGCTGGAGGAGCGCGGGGTCACGGGCATCGAAGTGCACTCCGCCGGCACCGGCGCCTGGGAGGGCGCACCGGCGTCGGAGGGGGCCTACCTGGTCGGATTGGAGAGGGGACTCGATCTCTCGAGCCACCGCGCACGACTCGTCACCAGCGAACTGGTGGCGGCATCGGACCTGATCCTCACCATGGCCCGCCATCACCGCGCACGGATTCTGGAGCTGGGGGGAGACGACCGGGTGCACCTGCTCGGGGAGTTTGCCGGACGGTCGGGAGCGGACGCGGAAGTGGCCGATCCGTTCGGCGCCGACCTGGAGATGTATCGACAGACCCGTGACGAGTTGAGCGGGATCATCGCCGTCGTGGCGGCGCGACTGGCGGAGGAGCAACGGCATGCAGGGGGGTAGGACGCGCGTCTTCGCCCTCCTCGGCGATCCGGTGGCGCACTCCCTCTCCCCCGTCATGCACAACGCAGCGTTCCGGGTCCTTGGACTCGACGCGGTCTACGTGCCGATGCCTTGCAGGTCGGGGCATGTGGCGGTGCTGATGGCTGCGCTGGCGGAGGCGGGAGGAGGCGGCAACGTGACGGTGCCGCACAAGCAGGTGGCCGCCGCCGCGCTGACCCGGCCGAGCGAACGGGTGACCGCGCTCGGCGCCTGCAACACCTTCTGGTGGGATGGCACAGCGCTCGCCGGCGAGAGCACCGATGTCGAGGGCGTGCAGGCCGCCCTCCGCCGGCTCGAGGTCGAGGCGCAGACGTGGCTGGTGATCGGAACCGGGGGGTCGGCCCGGGCCGTGGTGGAAGCGGCGCGCCTCGCGGGCGCGCGCCTCGCCGTCTCCTCGCGGGACCCCGGACGGGCCGCGGCCCTGCTCGCGCTGGCGGGCGGCCGTGGCGTCGAGGCGGCAAGCGCGGGAGAGGCGACGCTCGTGGTCAACGCCACGCCGCTTGGTCTGAAAACGGGCGACCCCCTCCCGTGCAGGCCGGAGGCGACCCCGCATGCGGTGGCCGCGCTCGACCTCGTCTACCGCCGTGGGGAGACGGACTGGGTCCGGCAGCAGCGGGCGGCAGGGCGGCGGGCCGCGGATGGCCGCGAAGTGCTCCTGGCCCAGGGCGCGGCCGCCCTCACGCGGTGGTTCCCGAAGCAGACGCCGCCACTCGACGTAATGCGGGCCGCCCTGCATGCTGCCCTCGATTGATCTGCGCGCGGCGCTGTCGGCGCTCGAATGGGCACTGCTCCCTCCTCAATGCCTGACCTGTGATGCGCCGGTCCCGCGGAGCGACGGCGACGCGTTGATCTGCGGCGTCTGCCGTTCACGTTGGCGGCGGGTCGCCCCGCCGCAGTGTGCGCGCTGCGGCGGGACCGTGCCGCCCGAAGGGTCCTGCCTCTTTTGCGCCGACTGGCCGGCGGCGCTCGCCTCGGCCTGGGCCGCCGTGTGGCTCGACGAGGGGGCCCGCCTGGCGATGCACCGCCTCAAATACGGCGGATGGTGGCGTGTCGCGGAGGCGCTGGCCGCCGGGATGCAGCCCGTCCCGTTGCCCGGGCCCCCGGTCGTGCTCGTCCCCATTCCGCTGGGCCGCCGCCGGCTGCGCTCCCGGGGGTTCAACCAGGCGGAGCGGCTCGCGCAGGCGCTGGCGCGGCATGGCGGGCACATGGTGCAACCGGGGCTGCTCCGCCGTCGCAGGGAAACGGGGACCCAGACCCGGCTCACGCCGGAAGCGCGGCGGGCAAACGTGAACGGCGCGTTCGAGGCTACCGGCCAGGTGGAGGGCAGCGTCGTGCTGGTGGATGATGTCCTCACGACCGGCGCGACGCTCGCCGAAGCGGCGGTGGCGCTCGCGGCCGCGGGGGCGACATCGGTCCACGCCATCGCCTTCGCGCGGGCCCGCCCGCCGGCGACCATGCTGGGGTGAGGGTGCGGTCTGGCCGATTCGGGTTATTTTTCCGGCGTTCGGATTCTCTAACAGGAGACACCATGGCGGTCAAAGTCGGCATCAATGGGTTCGGCCGGATCGGGCGGAACGTCGTGCGGGCAGCCAAGGCGATGGGGGCGACCGACATCGACTTCGTGGCGGTCAACGACCTCACGGACACGAGGACCCTGGCGCACCTGCTCAAGTACGACTCGGTGCACGGCCGGTTCAGTGGCACGGTCGAGGCCCGCGAAGGCGCCCTCGTCGTCAACGGCGACACGATCAAGGTCCTGTCGGAAAAGGACCCCGCCAAGTTGCCCTGGAAGGAGCTGGGCGTCGATGTGGTCCTCGAGTCCACGGGCCGGTTCACCGACCGGGAGCACGCCGCCCTGCATCTCTCGGCCGGGGCGCGAAAGGTGGTGATCTCCGCTCCAGCCAAGAAGGAGGACATCACCCTCGTCTATGGCGTCAACCACGAGAAGTACGATCCCGCCGCGCACCATATCATCTCGAACGCCAGCTGCACCACCAACTGCCTGGTGCCGGTGGTCAAGGTCATCCTGGAGCGGTTTGGCTTCGTGCACGGGTTCATGACGACCATCCACTCGTACACCAACGACCAGCAGATTCTCGACCTCCCGCACAAGGACCTGCGCCGCGCGCGCGCGGCGGCGGTCTCGATCATTCCGACCAGCACCGGGGCCGCCAAGGCGACCGGCCTCGTGCTCCCCGAAGTGAAGGGGAAGATCGACGGCGTGTCCCTGCGCGTCCCGACCCCTGACGTCTCGGTGGTGGCGCTGAGCGTCGAGGTCAAGAAGGGCACCACCGCCGACGAGGTGAACGCGGCGTTTCGTGAGTATGCCGCCGGACCAATGAAGGGGGTCCTCGCGGTCAGCGACGAGCCGCTGGTCTCGGTGGACTACATCGGCAACGTCGCCTCGAGCACGGTCGACCTGCTGTCCACCAACGTGGTCGACGGGACCCTGGTCAACGTGACCAGCTGGTACGACAACGAGATGGGGTACTCGGCGCGCTGCGTCGACCTCCTGTCGTACATCGGCGCCCGGTTGTGAAGCGGACGCTCGCCTCGCTTGACCCGGCAGCTCTCGAGGGCCGCCGGGCGCTGGTCCGGGTGGACTTCAACTGCCCGATCGCCGACGGCCGCGTCACGGACGACATGCGGATCCGCGCGGCACTGCCCACCATCAAGTACCTCCGGGACCGGGGCGCGCGGGTCGTGCTGCTCTCGCACCTCGGTCGGCCGAAGGGCGCACCCAACGCCAAGTATTCGATGGAGCCGGTGGTCCGGGCGCTTGAAGCCCTCCTTGGCTCCCCGGTCACCTTCCTCCCTGACCCGACCTCGGCGGAGGCGGTCGCCACCACGCGCCATATGCCGCGCGGGGGGATCGCCGTGGCGGAGAACACCCGGTTCCATGCCGGCGAGGAGACCAACGATCCCGCCCTGTCAGAGCGCTTCGCCGCGCTGGGCGACTTCTACGTGAACGATGCCTTCGGGTCGGCGCACCGGGCTCACGCGAGCACCGCCGGCGTGGCGCAGCTGCTGAAGCCGGCCGTGTCGGGATTCCTGATGGAAAAGGAACTGGAATACCTCGGTCAGGCGCTGCGAAATCCGAAGCGTCCCTTCGTGGCGGTGATGGGTGGCGCGAAGATCTCCGGGAAGATCGACCTGATTGAGGCATTGCTGCCCACCGTCGACGCCATCCTGATCGGCGGCGCCATGGCCTGCACCTTCTTCAAGGCGATGGGGCTGGAGGTCGGCACATCGCTCGTGGAAGACGACCGCGTGGAGATGGCGGCGGCGCTCCTGAAACGGGCCGGGACCAAGCTGGTGCTTCCCATCGGTGCGGTCGTGGCGCAGCAGCTCGATCGCACGGCCGAGACGCGCACCGTCCCGCGGGACGCCATTCCGGCCGGGTGGGCCATGTTCGACATCGATCCGGCCACCGAACGCCTCTTTGCGGACCGGATCACCGGCGCCGGCACGGTGGTCTGGAACGGCCCGATGGGGGTGTTCGAGACGCCGCCCTTTGACCACGGCACGATGGCCGTCGCCGAGGCGATGGCCCACGCCACCGAGGCGGGGACGGTCACGGTGGTTGGTGGTGGGGATTCGGCCGCCGCGGTGGCGGCCGCTTCGCTCGCCGACAAGATGACCCACGTTTCAACCGGTGGCGGCGCTTCCCTCGAATTCCTCGAGGGGAAGGTCCTGCCCGGTGTCGCGGCACTCGACGAAAGCTGAGGATCCCATGCGCATGATCCGCCTGCTTGCCCTCGCCCTCTGCCTGCCGGTCGCGGCGGCTGCCCAGGCCAGGTCGGCATCGCCACCCCCGAACCTCGACGCCTACGTCGATTCGGTGATGAAGCGGTTCGAGGTGCCGGGGATGGGCATCGCCATCGTGAAGGACGGGCAGGTGGTGCTCGCCAAGGGCTACGGCGTCAAGCGCCTCGGCTCGAGTGAGAAGGTGGACGCCGACACCCGGTTCGGCATTGCGTCGAACACCAAGGCCTTCACGGCGCTGGCCATCGGCATGCTGGTGGAGGAGGGGAAGCTCGAGTGGGACGCCCCGGTGGTGAACTACCTCCCCGAGTTCATGATGTGGGACTCCTGGGTCACCCGGCAGATCACGGTGCGCGACATCCTCGTGCACCGGAGCGGACTCGGCCTCGGGGCCGGCGACCTCCTCTGGTGGCCGCCGACGACCTACACGCCGCCGGAGATCATGCGCCGGCTCCGCTACATCGAGCCCGCCACCAGTTTCCGCAGCGCCTACGCGTATGACAACGTCCTCTACCTGGTCGCCGGCCAGTTGATCGAACGGGTTTCGGGCCAGAGCTGGTCCGATTTCATCACCGACCGGATCATGCGTCCGGTCGGGATGAGGGAAGCCAACAGCACGCACGCCGCCGCCGGGCAGCCGATGGGGAACGTGGCCGCGACCCATGCGAAGGTGAACGGCAAGGTCCAGGTGGTGAAGCCGTTCAGCGACCCCAATACGGATCCGGCCGGCGGCATCAACGCCGGCGCCAATGACATGGCCCGCTGGATGATCGCGCAGATGGACTCCGGCCGCTTGGGCGACAGGCGGCTCTGGAAGGCGAGCACCACGCGGGAGCAGTGGACGCTGGTCACGCCGGTGCCCTTCGGGCCGGCGCCGAAGGAACTGGCCCCGTACACGGCCAACTTCTCCGGCTACGGCCTGGGCTTCTTCCTCCGCGACTACCGGGGGCAGAAACTGGTGACCCACACCGGGGGCCTGCCCGGGTACGTCTCGCTGCTGATGATGATCCCCAACCAGAAGCTCGGCGTGATGGTGCTGACCAACCAGGAGTCCGGCGCGGCGTTCATGTCGATCGGCTTGAAAGTCCTGGACTACTACCTCAAGGCCCCTCCCTTCGACTGGCTCGGTGGATACACCACGCGGATGGCACGCGTGGACTCGATGATGGCGGCGGAGAACCAGGCCACCGCCGCGGCCAGGGACAGCGCGTCCCGCCCCTCGCTGCCACTTGCCAGCTACGCGGCGACGTACGAGGATCCCTGGTACGGGACGATCACCGTCTCGCTCAAGGGCAACGGGCTGGTGATGCAGTTCGACAAGTCGCCCGACCTCCTCGGCGACCTGGAGCACTGGCAATACGACACCTGGCTGGTCAAGTGGCGGGATCGCGAACTGCGGGCCGATGCCTTCGTGACGTTCACGCTCGATGAGGCGGGGAAGGTGGCCGGCGCCACGATGAAGCCCGCCTCGCCCGAGGTGGACTTCAGCTTCGACTTCCAGGACCTGCACCTCACACCGGTCCGGAAGCCGTAGCGGATGCGCCCGCTGCTCTTCGCGGCCAACTGGAAGATGCAGGTAACCCCCGAGGAAACCCGGCGGTTTGCCGTGCAATTCCTCGGGGCCACCGCCCCGGTTGAGGGGCACTCCCTCTGGTTCTTTCCTTCGGCCGTCTCCATCGGTGCCGCGGCCGAGGCCTTCGGCGCCCGGCCCGACGTGCGAATCGGTGCGCAGGACGTGCACTGGGAACCCAAGGGGGCGTTCACCGGGGCGACGTCGATACCCCTGGCGCGAGCGGCGGGAGCAAGCGGGGCGCTGGTTGGCCACTCGGAGCGCCGTCACGTGTTCGGGGAGACAGACGAGGAGACCGGCAAGAAGGTGCGCGCCCTCCTCGATGCCGGGCTCACGGCGTTTCTCTGTGTTGGCGAGAAGCTCGAGGAGCGCGAGGCAGGGAAGACCGAGGCGGTGGTCCTCCGCCAGCTCCGTGCGGGGCTGACCGGAATCCAGACAGACCAGATGGATCGGCTGGTGGTGGCCTACGAACCGGTCTGGGCCATCGGGACGGGCCGGAACGCAACCGCCGAGGACGCCGCCAGGGTGCATGTCGCGCTGCGTGCCGAGTTGAACCGGCTGGGAGCCACCAGCCGGATCCCCATCCTGTATGGCGGGAGCGTCAATCTCGGGAACGCACTCGGGCTCCTCGCCCAGCCGGAAATCGACGGGGTCCTGGTGGGTGGGGCCAGCCTCGACCCGGACGGATGGGCGGAGATCGTGGGGATCGGTGGTTGACCCCCTCGGCGCTAACCGGTTATTCTTCCAGACTGTCTCACAACGGAAATAGGCATGTTCGGTCTCATTCTGACACTGTTGATTCTCGATTCGCTGCTGCTCTCGGTCGTCGTGCTGCTCCAGGCGGGGCAGGGCGGAGGCTTGGCCGCCATGGGCGGCGGTGGCGGCACCGAGAGTTTTGTCGGTGGTCGGCAGGCGGTCACCATCCTGACGCGGTCCACCTGGTGGCTTGGCGGCATCTTCCTGTTCCTCTCCCTGGTCCTGTCCGTCATGTCGGCCGGCCGGACGACCGGGACGTCGGACGTGGAGCGGTTGCTCGCCCAGCCGGAGCAGCAGGCGCCGGTCACCAACGCTCCGCTCCCGCTTGGCGGGTCGGAGCCGGCGCCGGCAGCCGAGACGCCCGCGGCGCCGCAGCCGCAGCCCCAGCCATAATGCGGCAGGACGTTGTGCTTGGCGGGGTGGCCGGATGACCGGCCGCCCCGCCTTTGTATTGCTCGAAGACGGCAGCTGCTTCAAGGGCTCCGTCGCGGCGCCCATTGCCCCGGCATTCGGTGAGGTGGTGTTCACCACCAACCTGACCGGCTACCAGGAGACGTTCACCGATCCCAGCTATCTCGGGCAGATCGTGGTGATGACCGCCCCGATGATCGGCAACTACGGGGTCAACAGCGAGGACATGGAGTCCACCCGGCCCCAGGTCTCGGGCGTCGTCGTCCGCGAACTGGCTCGGCAGCACTCCAACTGGCGGGCGACCGAATCGCTGGACGGGTGGCTCGGACGGTATCAAATCCCGGTCCTGACCGGTGTGGACACCCGCAGGCTGACTCGCCATATCCGCTCCAAGGGCGCCATGCGCGGAGTCATCGCCGAGGGGGACGAACCGTCGGACGCGATTCGCCAGAGCCTGCACAAGTCCCCCAGCATGGAGGGCCTGGACCTGGCGTCCAGGGCCACGGTGGGCAAGCCGTACGACCAGGGGACCACCGGTCCCCACGTCGTGGCGTTCGACTTCGGGATGAAGCGGAACATCGTCGACATGCTCGAGGCATCCGGGTGCCGGGTGACCGTGGTGCCGGCCACGACGAGCGCGGCCGAGGTGCTGCAGATGTCCCCCGACGGGGTGTTCCTCTCGAACGGGCCGGGCGACCCCGCTGCCGTGACATATGCATTCCCGGTGATCCGCGCCCTCGCGGAGAGCGGGGTCCCGATGTTCGGTATCTGCTTGGGGCATCAGCTCTTGGGGTTGGCCTTCGGCGGGAGCACGGTGAAGATGCCGTACGGGCACCGGGGCGGCAATCACCCCGTCAAGGACCTGGCCGACGGCCGGGTGCTCATTACCACCCAGAACCACGGTTTTGCCGTGGCGGGTGGAAGGGAAGGGGTTCCCGGGGCTCCCGATCTGGAAGTCACGCACCTTAACCTCAATGATGGCACCGTCGAAGGACTCCGCCACAAGACGCTGCCGATATTCGGCGTTCAGTATCATCCGGAGGCCGCTCCTGGCCCCCATGACGCCTACCCGCACTTTGCCCAGTTTGTCAGGTCCATGGCCCCCCAGCCGGCCAGCTGACCCCCAACCCATTGACAGACAACAGGTAAGCCCATATTATCGGCCTGTCCGGCGTATATTGAACGCCCGCCTCATGAGACCCTCCTGGGGGATGCATGACCAAGGCCGACCTCGTTGAGCAGGTAACTGCGTCCATCGCCCGCACCGCAGGGCCGATGATCTCCAAGAAAGACTGCGCGCGGGTTGTCGACGCGTTCCTCGACGCCGTGAAAGTGGCGCTCAAGGACCAGCATAACATTGAGGTGCGCGGATTTGGCACCTTCAAGATCCGTCGTCGCAAGACACGGATGGCGCGCAACCCGCGCACCGGCGAGCCGGTGGAAGTGGCGGCGCGTCCGGTGCCTGTCTTCAAGCCCAGCAAGGAGTTGCGGTCGCTGGTGGCCGAGGAAGGCGATGTGGTCTCCTCCGGAGGCTCGGCTGACGACAATTGAGAATCTCGCTCCAGCGTGATCGAGGGGCCGCGCTGGCGCGCGGCCCTGTCTTTTTCCACAACGCTGCGAGAGTTTGCCTTGAACTATCTTCTCACCACCGGCGCCTAAGCGCTTGAACATGAACCCGTTGACCATGTGCACGACGGCAGCTTCATGACCTCCAGCACCGCCTCAGGTCGTCTCGCGGTCGCCGTTCGGCTGTTCGCGGCGTATGCCGAGGCCGTCGGCCGGACGAGTGTGGAAATCTCCCTCCCGGCCGGCGCCACCGTCGGCGACCTCCTCACCGAATTTCGACGGCAGGTTCCCGCAGCCGCCGGACTCCCCGAGCGTCCACTCTGCGCGGTCAATCTTTCCCATGTGCTGACCAGCCACCGACTTCGAGATGGCGACGAAGTCGCAATCCTCCCGCCGCTGGCCGGTGGGTGAGATGTCCTTTCTGTCGAACGACCCGCTCGACGTGGTCCGCGTGATGGCCGAGGTCCAGGCCCCCGAGCGGGGCGGTGTTGCGACCTTCCTCGGCATCGTCCGCTCGCAGCAACAGGGCCGTGAGGTGGTCCGCCTCGACTACTCGGCGTATCACGAGATGGCCGAGGCGGAGTGCAGCCGGGTGGTGGCGGAGGCGGAGAGCCGATGGCCGGTGAAAGTGGCGCTCCGGCACCGGCTCGGCACGCTCAAGGTCGGCGACGTCGCCGTGGTCGTGGCCGTCGGCGGGGGCCACCGGGAGGAGTCGTTTGCCGCCTGTCGGCATGTCATCGAGGAGTTGAAGCGGCGCGTGCCGATCTGGAAGCGCGAGTACTTTGCCGATGGCGAGGTGGGCTGGGTCGGTGCCGGTGGGGTCGATGGGGGGAGCCCGTGATGCCGCTCCCGTCCGGCACTCCGACCGACCGCCTCGCTCGGCCGATGGGGAGCCTGCGTCTCTCCGTGACTGACCGTTGCAACATGCGCTGCCGGTACTGCATGCCCGAGGAGGAGTATACCTGGCTGCCGCGGTCGTCGATCCTCAGCTTCGAGGAGCTCACCCGCCTCACTGGCGTCTTTGCCGGCCTCGGGGTGGGGAAGGTCCGGCTGACCGGGGGCGAACCTCTGCTGCGCCACGATCTGCCCGACCTGGTCCGCCGGCTGGCGGCTGTCAACGGGGTGCGCGACCTGGCGCTGACCACCAACGGGATCCTGCTTGCCGAGCGGGCCGGGGCGCTCCGCGCCGCCGGACTGGACCGGGTGACGGTGAGTCTCGACACCCTGCGCCCCGAGCGGATGGCGCAGTTCGCCCGGACCGACCGGCACGGCGAGGTGCTCGCCGGCATTGCCGCCGCGGTGGGGGCGGGGTTCGCGTCGGTCAAGGTCAACGCGGTCATCATCCGCGGCTACAATGACGACGAGGTGCTCCCGCTGCTGGCGTTCGCGCGCCGGGAGGGGGTCGAGGTGCGGTTCATCGAGTATATGGACGTGGGCGGCGCCACGCGCTGGTCCCGGGACCAGGTGGTGTCGCAGGCCGAGATCCTGGCGTCGATCGCCGAGGCGCACGGGCCCGCCGAGCCGCTCCCGTCGCGCGCCGCGGCGCCGGCCGAGCGGTTCCGGCTTGCCGACGGCACGGTGTTCGGCGTGATCGCCTCCACCACCGCGCCGTTCTGTCGCGACTGCGACCGGAGCCGGCTCACTGCGGACGGCACCTGGTATCTCTGCCTCTACGCGACGGACGGGATGAACCTCCGCGACGTCCTGCGCGACGGGATCACGGACGAGGCGCTCGCCGAGCTGATCCGGCACCGGTGGATGTCCCGGCAGGACCGCGGGGCGGAGGAGCGGCTGACCGTCCCGTCGCGCGGCGCGCTCTACCAGGTCGAAACGCTTCGCGCCGATCCGCGGCGCGAGATGCACACCCGAGGCGGCTGACGCCGGTCGTCGGCGCACACCCCGTCTCGTGACGGATCATTGGGGAGCCTTCCATCCATGGCCCTGCACGTCGCGCTCATCGAACCACGGATTCCGCCCAACACCGGCAACATCGCCCGTCTCTGCGCCGCGGCCGGTGCGCCGCTGCACCTGATCGAACCGCTGGGCTTCTCGGTCGACGACAAGGAGGTCAAGCGCGCCGGTCTCGACTACTGGGACAAGGTCGATCTCTGGATCCATCCCGACTGGTTCGCCTTCCGGGACGCCATCAGCCGCGAGCGAACCCTGTACTTCTCGGCCAACGCCACGCGGGATCTCTCCGAGGCGCCGTTCCAGTGGAACAGCGTGCTCGTCTTCGGGAACGAGACCGACGGACTGCCGGCACGGATCCTGGAGAAGCATCCGGAGCGGTGCTTCAGGATCCCGATGCCGGGCGAGGTGCGCAGCCTCAACCTCGCGAATGCGGTGAGCGTGGTGCTGTATGAAGGATTGCGTAAGATCGGGGCGCCGGTACCCGAGGTGGCGCCCGATCCGGCGCCCGGCGACGAGCAGCCGAAGAAGAAGCGGAGC
The DNA here is from genome assembly GCA_035328285.1 of Gemmatimonadales bacterium. Taxonomy (GTDB): domain Bacteria; phylum Gemmatimonadota; class Gemmatimonadetes; order Gemmatimonadales; family GWC2-71-9; genus SPDF01. Next base: position 4,843 of record DAOLIZ010000031.1, on the reverse strand, counting down.
CGCCGCCGGCGGTGACAACAACCACCCTTTGAGCGAGGGCATCGTTCCTTTAGCTTTCGGCTTCACCCTCGCCGTTCAGACCCTGACCTGGGACTCTACAACCAATGCTGCAGAAGATCGCCGTTGTCGGCGCCGGCCATGTCGGCGCAACCGCCGCCCAGCGCCTGGCCGAGAAGAATCTCGCCCGCACCGTCGTGATGATTGACGTCGTGGAGGGCGTCCCGCAGGGCAAGGGGCTCGACCAGTGGGAGTCGGCGCCGATCGAGGGGTTCGACACGCGGGTCGTCGGCGCGAACGGCTACGACGAGGCGGCCGGGGCGGAGGTGTTCATCGTCACCGCGGGCATTGCCCGGAAGCCGGGCATGAGCCGCGACGACCTGGTCAAGACCAACGCCGGCATCGTCGGGTCGGTGGCGCGCGAGATCAAGCGGGTCGCGCCGAAGAGCATCATCGTCGTGGTGTCCAATCCCCTCGACGTGATGTGCCACGTGGCGATGAAGGAGTCCGGCTTCCCGCGCGAACGGGTCATCGGGATGGCCGGTGTGCTCGACACCGCCCGGTACCGCTCCTTCCTGGCCGAAGCGATCGACGTCTCCGTCGAGGACATCCAGGCGATGGTCCTCGGCGGCCACGGCGACACGATGGTCCCGCTGATCTCCTATACCACCGTTTCCGGAATTCCGATCACCCAGCTGATCGCGCAGGACCAGCTCGACGCCATCGTGGACCGCACCCGGAAGGGCGGGGCGGAAATCGTGGGCCTCCTCAAGACCGGGTCCGCCTACTACGCGCCAAGCGCGGCGGCGGTGCAAATGGTCGAGTCGATCGCGCTCGACAAGAAGCGCATCCTCCCCTGCGCGGCGTGGCTCACCGGCGAATACGGGCTCTCGGACGTGTTCTGCGGCGTGCCCTGCAAGCTCGGCCGGCGCGGGCTCGAGGCGATCATCGAGGTCTCGCTGACCGATGCCGAGCGGAAGGACCTGCACGCGTCGGCGGCCGCCGTGCGCGAGACCATGGTGGCGATCGGATGAGCACTCCGCTTGGGTTCGCGCGGTCCACGGTCGGCCGCAAGGTCATCATGGCCCTGACCGGATTGCTCCTGGTCGGGTTCGTCACCGGGCACGTGGCCGGCAATCTTCTCGTCTTCAAGGGCCCCGGCATGCTCAACGCGTACGGGGCCCTCCTCAAGAGCAGCGCGGTGGTGCTCTGGACGGTGCGGCTCGTCATGTTGACGGCCGTCGGCCTCCACGTCTGGGCCGCCCTGACGCTCATCCGGCTGAACCAGGTGAGCCGTCCGGTCGCCTATACGAAACAGGTGCCCCAGGCCTCGACCCTCGCGGCGCGGCTGATGCGGGCGGGGGGCATCCTCCTGCTCGTGTTCATCGTGTTTCACCTGCTGCACTTCACCACCGGGACCATCCACCCCGGCTACACCTTCAGCGAGACCGACGTCTACAGCAATGTGGTCAGTTCCTTCCAGGTGCCCTGGGTGGCGCTGTTCTACATCCTGGCCATGGTGGCGCTGCTGGCGCACCTGAGCCATGGCATCTGGAGCTTCTTCCAGACGATGGGATGGAATCATCCCCGGTTCAATACCGCCCGGCGCGTCTTCGCGACCGTCCTGGCGCTCATCGTGTCGCTCGGGTTTATCGCGATCCCGTCGGCCATTCTCGGGGGGATGTTGCGGTGAGCATCAACCTCAAGCCCAATGTTCCGGACGGCCCGCTGGCCCAGAAGTGGGACCGGCACAAGTTCGACCTCAAGCTCGTGAATCCCGCCAACAAGCGGAAGCACACCATCATCATGGTCGGCTCCGGCCTCGCGGGCGGCTCCGCTGCCGCGACCCTCGGCGAGCTCGGGTACAACGTCCACTGCTTCTGCTACCAGGATTCGCCGCGGCGGGCGCACAGCATCGCCGCGCAGGGCGGCATCAACGCGGCCAAGAACTACCCCAATGACGGCGACAGCATCTGGCGCCTGTTCTACGACACCGTCAAGGGCGGCGACTTCCGCTCCCGCGAGGCCAACGTCTACCGCCTCGCGCAGGTGAGCGTGAACATCATCGACCAGTGCGTCGCCCAGGGCGTCCCCTTTGCGCGGGAGTACGGCGGCCTCCTGGCCAACCGGTCCTTCGGCGGCGCGCAGGTCTCGCGGACGTTCTACGCGCGCGGCCAGACCGGCCAGCAGCTCCTCCTCGGCGCCTACAGCGCGCTCGAGCGGCAGATCGCGGCGGGCAAGGTCACGATGCACTCTCGCAGCGAGATGCTCGACCTGATCGTCATCGACGGGCAGGCGCGCGGGATCGTGACCCGTGACATGGTCACCGGCAAGATCGAGACGTGGTTCGGCGACGCGGTCGTGCTCGGCACCGGGGGGTACGGCAACGTCTTCTACCTCTCGACCAACGCCAAGGGCTGCAACGTCACCGCGGCCTACCGCGCGTACAAGCGCGGGGCGGCGTTCGCCAATCCCTGCTTCACGCAGATCCACCCCACCTGCATTCCCGTGGCGGGCGACCACCAGTCGAAGCTGACCCTGATGAGCGAGTCGCTCCGCAACGACGGCCGGGTCTGGGTGCCGAAGAAGAAGGGGGACACGCGTGCGCCGGGGGCCATCCCCGAGGCGGAACGGGACTACTACCTCGAGCGGAAGTACCCGAGCTTCGGCAACCTGGCGCCGCGCGACATCTCCTCGCGCTCGGCCAAGGAAGTCTGCGACGAGGGGCGGGGGGTCGGCCCGGGCGGACGCGGCGTGTACCTCGACTTCGCGGATGCCATCAGCCGCCTGGGCGAGGACACCATCCGCGAACGGTACGGCAACCTCTTCGAGATGTACGAACGGATCACCGACGAGAACCCGTACAAGGTGCCGATGCGGATCTACCCCGCCGTCCACTACACGATGGGCGGGCTCTGGGTGGACTACAATCTGATGGGGACGATCGACGGCCTCTTCGTGATCGGCGAGGCCAACTTCTCCGACCACGGCGCCAACCGCCTCGGGGCCAGCGCCCTGATGCAGGGGCTGGCCGACGGGTATTTCGTCCTGCCGTACACCATCGGGAACTACATCGCGACCCGCAAGTTTGCGACGGTGGACGGGACCCATCCCGAGGCCCGCGCGGTGGTCGGCCAGGTCGGCGACCGGATCGCCCGCCTCCTGGCGGTGCAGGGGACCCGCACCGTCGATTCGTTCCACCGGGAACTCGGCCTCCTGCTCTGGGAGCACTGCGGCATGGCCCGGAACGCCGAGGGGCTTCGCGCCGCGCTGGCCCGGATCCCCGAGTTGCGCGCCGAGTTCTGGCGGGACGTGAAGGTCCTCGGCACCGGGGAAGAACTCAACCAGTCCCTCGAGAAGGCGGGGCGGGTGGCGGACTACATGGAGTTCGCGGAACTGATGTGCCGCGACGCCCTCGAGCGCGAGGAGTCGTGCGGCGGGCACTTCCGGACCGAGTATCAGACGCCCGACGGGGAGGCCAAGCGCGACGACGCCCGGTTTGCGCACGTCGCCGCGTGGGAATACACCGGCGACGACACGCCCCCCGTTCGGCATGTCGAGCCGCTTCACTACGAGAACATCGAGCTCGCCACACGGAGCTACAAGTGATGAACCTGACCCTGCACGTGTGGCGCCAGCCCGGCGCCGGCGCCCCGGGCCGCCTGGTCCGCTACGAGGCCCGCGACGTCAGCCCCGACATGTCGTTCCTCGAGATGCTCGACGTCGTCAACGAAGGGCTGATCGGCAAGGGCGAGGCCCCGATCGCGTTCGACCACGACTGTCGCGAGGGCATCTGCGGCTCCTGCGGCGTGATGATCAATGGCGTCGCGCACGGCCCGATGGCGGGAACGGCCACCTGCCAGCTGCACATGCGCAGCTTCAAGGACGGCGACGAGATCGTCATCGAGCCCTGGCGGGCCCGGGCGTTCCCCGTGCTCCGCGACCTCATCGTCGACCGCTCACCCCTCGACCGGATCATCCAGGCCGGCGGGTACATCAGCATCGCCACCGGCAACGCGCCCGACGCGCACACCATCCTCGTGCCGAAGGAGGACGCCGAAAGCGCCATGGACGCCGCCCAGTGCATCGGGTGCGGCGCCTGCGTGGCGGCCTGTCCGAACGCGTCCGCCATGCTCTTCACGGCGGCCAAGGTGTCGCACCTGGGCCTCCTGCCCCAGGGACAGCCGGAACGGGACCGGCGTGCGGTCCGGATGGTCACCCAGATGGATCTCGAGGGCTTCGGCGGCTGCACCAATTACGGGGAATGCACCGCCGCCTGCCCCAAGGGAATCAGCCTCGAGACCATTGCCCGGATGAACCGGGACTACCGCGTCGCGTCGCTGCGCGCCCGGCCGGAATCGACCGCGGCGGCCGGACCCTGAATCGAGCCGCCGTCGCCCTCGCGCTGGCTCTCGCCGCCCTGCCCGCCCCTGTGCGCGGGCAGGGCGGCTCGGCCTCCGCGACCGTGGCCGGGCGGGGCATCGTCGTCGGTACCTATTCGAACGGCGAGCCGCTCGGCGGGGAGGCCACGGAGGTCCGGCTGGTGCAGCCGATGCTGATGGCGCACGCCACCGCATACAACCGGGCCCTGCGGGTCACGTCGACGGTCAACTTCGAGGCGTGGACCATCCCGGACGGCGAATTGACCATCGGTGCCTGGGGCGAGGGCTTCGTGGATCGGCGGCATCCGCACACCATCATTCACGAGCTCATGGCGTCTGGCGTGGGGCGCTTCGGCTCGACGGAACTGTCGCTGAGCGGCGGCAAGGGCTTCGCGGCCTTCGGGAGCGACGACCCGTCCGATCGGCTGACGCTGCGGTATCCCGTCAACCATCACTGGAGCCAG
>DAOLIZ010000030.1:0-21218 GCA_035328285.1 Gemmatimonadales bacterium | reverse complement strand
GACGAGGCGCTCGCCGCGGCGCGCGGGGTCCCGACGGTCCTGGGCTGCGCCGGCCACCTGCCGGTGCGCGACGATGCCGTGGATATCATCCTGCTCAGCCAGGTGGCGCACCATCTGGCGGAGGACGCCGTCGTCGATCTCATCCGCGCGGTCAGCCGGCTGGCCCGCCTCGGGGTCGTGATCGCCGACTTGCGACGCTCCGAACTGGCCGTCGCCGGGTTCCGGCTCGGCAGTGCGCTCCTGGGGTTCGACCCGGTGACTCGTGCCGACGGGATCACCTCGGTCCGCCGCGGGTACCACGCCGGGGAGTTGGCGGCGCTCGCAGCGCGCGCCGGGCACCCGGCGCGCGTCGTCCGCCGGCCCGGCTTTCGTCTGGTGGCGTACTGGGGCACTGCCTGATGCGAACCGTGGACCGGCGAGTGGTGCGGGCACCCGCGGCCGCCATGTTCGAGACCGCCGCCGACGTCGAGCGGTGGCCCGAACACCTGCCGCACTATCGGTGGGTGCGGTTCAACGGGCGGCGCGCCGACGGCGGGGTGGTGGAAATGGCCGCCGTCCGACCCTTCGGGCCGCTGGCCTGGCCGGTGTGGTGGGAGTCGGAGATGTGGATCGACGCTGCGCGGCGCGAGGTGCGGTATCGCCACGTCCGGGGCATCACCCGGGGAATGGACGTCGTCTGGAGTGTGGTTCCACGCGGGCCCAACGAAACGGAAGTCACCATCGTGCATACCTGGGAAGGTCCCCCCTGGCCGCTGATCCGCGTGCCCGCCGCCGAGTGGGTCATCGGTCCCGTCTTCGTGCACGGGATCGCGTCGCGCACCCTCGCCGGGCTCGCGCGGGCCGTGGAGGCCGCCCGTGGGTGACACGCGACGGGTCGTGATCACCGGCATCGGCGCAATCACCCCGATCGGGATCGGCGTCGAGGCGCTCTGGGCGGGGCTGCAGCGGGGCGAGTCGGCCGTGCGGACCATCACGCGGTTCGACCCCGCTCCCTTCCGGACGCGAATCGCCGCGCAGGTGGACGACTTTCACGCCACGGACCACATCGAGGAGCGGAAGGCGCGGCGAATCGACCGGTTTGGCCAGTTCAGCGTCGCGGCGAGCCGGATGGCGCTGGTCGACGCCGACCTCGATCTCGGCAAGGAGAACCGCGACCGGGTTGGCGTCATGATGGGCACGGCCCTCGGCGGGATCGGCATGGCCGAGGCGGAGCACGGCCGGTACGTCGAGGGCGGGATCCGGGCGGTGGATCCGGCGCTGGCGCTGATGGTGTTCGCGGGAGCGGCCAGTTGCAACGTGGCCATCGCCTTCGGGGTGACCGGCCCGAACAGCACGAACGGGATGAGTTGCGCCTCGGGCACGATTGCCATCGGGGACGGCTTCCGGACCATCATGCGGGGCGATGCCGACGTGATGATCGCCGGCGGCGCCGAAGCCCCGCTCGCCCCGCTCAGCTTCGGCGCGTTTGCCATCATCCGCGCCATGTCCAGCCGCAACGATGACCCGGGCACCGCAAGCCGCCCCTTCGACGCCGGCCGCGACGGCTTCGTGATGGGCGAGGGCGCTGCCGTCCTGGTGCTGGAGGAGCGTCAACATGCGCTCGCGCGGGGGGCCAGGATCTACGCCGAACTCTGCGGCTTTGGCCTCACCAATGACGCCCATCACATGACCGCCCCGCGCGCCGACGGGGCGCAGGCCGCCCGGGCCATGCGCCTGGCCCTTGCCGAGGGCCGGGTGGCGCCCACGGACATTGGCTACGTCAACGCGCACGGCTCCTCCACGCCCCTCAATGACTCGACCGAAACCTCCGCGCTCAAGCAGGTCTTCGGCGCGCATGCGCGGCGGCTGGCCATCAGCGGCACCAAGGGGTACTATGGGCACGCTCTCGGGGCGAGTGGCGCCATCGAGGCGTCCATCTGCGCGCTGGCCAGTCATCGGGAGTGGCTGCCGCCGACCCTGAACCTCCGGGTGCCTGACCCCGCCTGCGACCTCGACTATCTTGCCACCGGCGGCCGGCCCGCCTCCCCGGAGTACCTCCTGAGCAACTCCTTCGGGTTCGGCGGCATCAATGCCGCGCTGGTGCTGCGCCGCGCCGATTGATTACATTCGCCGCAGTGCCAACAACCCCCTTCCCCGATCCGCGAGGTAGCAGGATGCATCACATGACCCGTCGGCTGGTCGCCGAGATGTTCGGCACGTTCATGATCGTATTCTTCGGCGCCGGCGCCATCCTGACCACAAACTTTCCCAAGGGCGAATTCGGTCTGCTCGGCATCGCCCTGGCCTACGGTCTCGCCCTCGCCATCGGCGTCACCGCGACGATCAGCATTTCGGGAGGACACCTCAACCCGGCGATCACGGCCGGGATGCTCGCGATTCGCCGGATCGACGCGAAGGCCGCGGGCCTCTACATCGCGGCCCAGCTCCTCGGGGCCGTCCTCGCGGCAATGGCGCTCAAGATGATCATTCCTGTCGGGGTGACCAAGGTCCTCTCGCTCGGCACCCCCACCATCGCGGCCACGATCACCCTCGACAAGGCGATCGCCACCGAGGCGATCCTGACCTTCTTCCTGATGAGTGCCTTCCTCGGTACCACCATCTCGGCAGCGGCGCCCAAGGTTGCGGGATTCGGCGTCGGGCTCACACTCCTCATCGGCGTGTTCATCGGCGGCCCGCTCACCGGTGCCGCCTTGAACCCGGCGCGCGCCTTCGGGCCCGCGCTCCTGTCGGGCCAGTGGGTCAGCCAGGGCGTCTACTGGGTGGGTCCGATCCTCGGCGCCCTCGTGGCGGCGTTCCTCTGGGAAAAGGTGCTGCTCCCGAAGCCGACCGACTGACACGGTCGCAGCACCGCCGGCGTCGATGCAAACGGTCCCCCGGTATTCACCGGGGGACCGTTTGCTGAATGCCTGCGAAGCTGCACGGATATCGGAGCCCCTACTGCCCCCCCGCCCCACTGCCCTGCTGCCCCGCCTGTCGCACGGCCCGTTGGGCGCGCAGGAACAGACTGGTCGCGTATGCGACATAGATCACCGCCGCCACGATGTAGGCGGCGGCCAGGAATCCGCCGTTCTGCGGGGTCTCAAAGGGCATCGCCGGCTCCTTCGCGCAAGTTGTCCAGTCGTGCCAGGCCGTAGCGCAGGACCACGAACCCGATGTAGAGTAGCGTGAACGCGGCCATGCCCGACAGCAGCGCCCGGAGCATCTCCGGCGGCATCGACGGCGCGCTCGGCTTGAGCAGGACCGGCTGCGGGTGGAGCGTCCGGAAGAGGTACACGCTCAGGTGGATGAACGGCACCAGCACGAGGCCCATGATCCCCACCACCGCGCTGAACCGGGCGCGCTCGCCCCGGTCCTGCACCGCCGCCCGCAGCGCCAGGTAGCCCACGAACAGGAAGAAGAGGAAGAGCGTCAGGGTGAGCCGGGCGTCCCACGTCCACCAGGTGCCCCAGACCGTCTTGCCCCAGATCGGGCCGGTGGTGAGCATCACGAGGGAAAAGGCGATGCCGACTTCCGCCGAGCTGGCGGCAAAGAGATCCAGCCGTTCGTCGTGCAGCCACAGGTACAGGATGCTCACGATCCCGACGACGGCAAAGGCGACGAGCGCGCCCCAGGCCGCCGGGGCGTGGACGTAGAAGATCTTCTGGGCCAGCCCCTGGCGCACTTCCACCGGGGTGTAGAACAGGGCGATCACATAGACCGCGGCGGCGGCCAGCAGGCCAAGCACCGTGAGCACCTGTCCACGGCGGACAATGCGGGTTGCGGCAAGGATTTCTGGTGTCATTCGTCGACGACCGCCGGAAAGACGAGGATACAGAGGGTCACGAACCCAATGTCGTAGAGCGTCAGTAACCTAAGCCAGCCCACCATCTCGCTCAACGGGCGGCCCGCCAGCAGCTTGGCCGTCACCTGCACCGCCCCGACGAGCGGCGGCACCATGAACGGCAGCAGCAACACCGGTAGCATCAGTTCCGCAAACCGGGTCCGCACCACCATGGCGCTGAAGATCGTGCCGACGGCCACGAACCCGATCGTGGCCAGCGCCGTCACGCCGAGGATGCCCGGCAGGGCGTGCCCGAGGCTGACGTTGAAGAACAGGACGAACAGCGGCAGCGCCACGGCCTCCACCACCCCCACGAACGCCAGGTTGGCGAGCAGCTTGCCCACGTAGAGCGCGCTGCGGGGCACCGGGGCCAGCAGGATGCCGTCGAGCGCGGCGTTCTCGCGCTCCACGTAGAACGCCCGGTTGAGGGCGATCACCGCGCCGAACGCAAAGGTGACCCAGAGGACGCTGGGGGCGAGGTCCACGGCGGCGAGGGCGGTGGGGTCCCGCGCAAAATTGAAGACGACCAGCACGAGGGCGGAGAAGACGATGGCCGACAGGAGCGCGGTGCGGCTCCGGAGCTCGAGCCGGATGTCCTTCCCGGCGATCGCAAGGGCCAATCGCAGAAACTCAGCCATGCACCAGCTCGGCGTAGCGGGCGTGGAATGCCGTCAGGTCCGCCGGGCGCCGCCCTTCCAGCGCCCAGCGTCCCCCGGTCAGCACCGCCACGTGCGTGGCCAGCTCCCAGGCCTCCGCGAGGTGATGGCTGACGAGCACGAGGGCCCGGCCCCGGGCCAACTGGGAGGCGAGCAGGGAGCGGAAGCGGTCGGCGGAGGGGGCATCGAGCCCCGTGAACGGCTCGTCGAGGAGGAGGATGTCCGGCTGGTGCAGGAGCGCCCGGGCGATCGCCGCGCGCTGCAGGAGCCCCCGGCTCAGGTGGCGCACGGGGGTGTTGGCCCGTGCCGACAGGCCGACCTCCTCCAGCGCGTCGCGCGTGGCGGCCGCGGCGTCGGGCAGGCCGTACAGCCTGGCGGTGAACTGCAGATTCTCCGCCGCGGTGAGGTCGTCGTAGAGAAAGGTGTGGTGCGACAGCAGGCCGATGGCGCGGCGGGGCGCGGGGTCGTCGCGGGTCAGCCGCTGGCCGCGAATGCGCACCTCGCCGGAGCTCGGCCGCATGAGGCCTGCGAGCAACCGGAGCAGCGTGGTCTTGCCCGCGCCGTTCGGGCCCGCCACGGCCAGGAGCTCCCCCGGACCGACGTCGAGGTCCACGCCGCGCAGCACCTGCAGCGCCCCGAACGCGCGCACGAGTCCGCGCGCCGAAAGCAGCGGAGCGTCAGCCGGCTCGGTCAATGGCCGCGCCGAGTTCGTCGAGATCAAAGGGCTTGATCAGGTAGGCGCTGTGGGCGAGGTCCAGCACGCGGAGCTGCGGCTCCACGCTCACGTAGGCCGTGGTGATGATGACCGGGACATCGGGATGGGATTCACGGATCCGCCGGAGGAGTTCCACGCCGTCGGTGTCGGGCAGGCGCATGTCGAGCACCACGACGTCCGGCGGCTCCTCCCGGACCCGCGCCAGCGCCTCCGCGCCCGACGACGCGAACGCCATGGCGTACCGCGGACGGAAGAAGCGTTCGTAGCTGATGCGCAGGGCGGGCTCATCCTCGATGAACAACACCCGGCGTGGCGTTCGCTGATCGGTCATCACCCCGCCCGGAAGGCACGGATCGCCCGCCGAAGCGGCGGGCGTCCACGGAGTATAAGACTACGCCTGCTTCGGTTCCAGTTCGAAGAGGTCGTCGAGCTTGGTGAGCATGAGGAGGAAGCGCAGTTCCTCGCTCGCCGAGCGGAGGGTCACGCGCTGGCGCCGCTCGCCGGCGCGGCGCTGGACCAGCATCAGCGCGCCGAGGCCCGCCGAGTCCACGTGCCGGGTGCCGCTCAGGTCGATGACCAGGCGGCTCTCCCCCACGGGCATCTCCTCGAGGACGCCGACCGCGGCCTGGCGGAAGGTGGCGCGGGTATCGAGGCCGAGCGAAACCGGCGCGGTCACTTCTCGGACAATCTGGGTGTCGGGCACCATACGGTGTTCTCCCTGGCCCGCATAAGCAAAGCGTGGTCGTTTCGCCACGCCAACCGGCCGAAACGCCACGCTCATCGAGTCGTGTGCATTCCACCTTCGGCACCGAGCTATCTCATCCCACCGGGATGAGACCTCCAGTTTTGCGGCCCCGGATCGCTCCGGGTGTGCTATTATCGGGCGGATCAGTTGTATTGTTCCGGGGGCACGATGCCTCCCGCCGCTGGAAAAGGCGAAATTGGTGCCATCGGCATAACACGTTGTTTCCCAACTGGTTGCGGCGAGACTGCAAGGCCCTTCAGCCCTCGCGTCTCCCGCACTCCGCCATCTCCGCGGCGTCCCTGCAAGGGCCGCCACCCCGTACGGACGCGACTCGACCGGAGGATCTTCGCTCATGGCCGACCATCTCGATACCCTCCTCTCCGAAGAACGACGCTTCCCTCCGCCGGCCGAATTCGCGGCGCGCGCCGTGGGCACGGCGGCGCTCTACGACGCGGCCTCCCGGGATCGGCTGGCGTTCTGGGAAGAGCAGGCCCGGGCCCTCGACTGGATGACGCCCTGGACGAGCGTGCTGCAGTGGACGCCCCCGCACGCCCGATGGTTCGACGGGGGCACCCTGAATGTCGCCGCCAACTGCCTCGACCGGCACCTCACCGGTCCCCGACGCAACAAGGCCGCGATCATCTGGGAAGGCGAGCCGGGCGATCGCCGGGTCTACACCTACTGGGCGCTGGCGCGCGAGGTCGGCCGCGCCGCCAACGCGCTCAAGCGCCTCGGAGTCCGCAAGGGCGACCGGGTGGCCATCTACCTGCCGATGATTCCCGAGGCCGCGATCTCCATGCTCGCGTGCGCGCGCATCGGCGCGGTGCATTCGGTGGTCTTCGGCGGCTTCTCGGCGGACTCGCTGCGCGACCGGATCAACGACGCCACGGCCACCGTCCTCATCACGGCCGACGGCGGGTACCGGCGAGGGCAGGTCCTGCCGCTCAAGCGCATCGCCGACGAGGCGGTGGCGGACTGCCCGAGTATCCGGCACGTGGTGGTCGTCCGCCGGCGGCCGGCCGGGGAGGGAGACGAGTCCTTCGCCGAGATGACCGAGGGCCGCGACCACTGGTGGCACCGCCTGCTCGACAAGGAGAGTCCCGACTGCCCGCCCGAGGCCATGGCAGCCGAGGACCTGCTCTTCATCCTCTACACCTCGGGCACCACCGGCACGCCGAAGGGAATCGTCCACACCACCGGGGGCTACCTCACCCAGGTGACGGCCACCACCAGGTACGTCTTCGACCTGCGTGAGGAAGACATCTTCTGGTGCACCGCGGATGTCGGCTGGGTGACGGGGCATTCGTACGTGGTGTACGGCCCGCTGGCAAACGGTGCCACCGTCCTCATGTACGAGGGTGCGCCGGACTGGCCGGAGAAGGACCGGTTCTGGAAGATCGTGGCCCGGCACGGCGTGACCGTGTTCTACACGGCGCCCACGGCCATCCGGGCGTTCATGAAGTGGGGTACGGCCTTTCCGGCCCGGCACGACCTCTCGACGCTGCGGCTCCTCGGCACCGTCGGCGAGCCGATCAATCCCGAGGCGTGGATGTGGTATCACGAGCACATCGGCCGGGGCAACTGTCCCATCGTCGACACCTGGTGGCAGACGGAAACCGGCGGGATCATGATCACCGCGCTCCCCGGCGTCACCACCACGAAGCCCGGCTCGGCGACGACCCCCTTCCCCGGTATCAGCGTCGAACTGGTGGACACGACGGGCAAGGCCATGACGAAGGGGGGCGGGTTCCTGACCCTGACGGAACCGTGGCCCGGGATGCTCCGCACCATCTACGGCGACGACGCCCGGTTCCGGGAGACCTACTGGAGCCGGTTTCCCGGCCGCTACTTCGCGGGCGACGGCGCCAAGGTGGACGACGACGGCTACTGGTGGCTCCTCGGCCGGGTGGACGACGTGCTGAACGTGGCCGGCCACCGCATCGGGACAATGGAGGTGGAAAGCGCGCTGGTCGATCACCCGGGGGTGGCGGAAGCCGCCGTGGTGGGCAAGGCGCACGAACTCAAGGGACAGGCCATCGCCGCCTTCGTGACCGTCAAGGAGGGCGTCAAGGCGTCGGCAGAGCTGCGCGACGACCTGCGCGAACACGTCGCCCGGAAGATCGGCGCGATTGCCAAGCCCGACGACGTGATCTTCACCGCCGACCTGCCCAAGACCCGCAGCGGCAAGATCATGCGGCGGTTGTTGAAGGACATTGCCGAGGGGCGGGCGCTCGGCGATACGACCACCCTGGCCGATCCGAACGTGGTGGCGCGCCTGAAGGAGCAGTACGAGGACAAGGAGTAGGCGGGGCAGCGGGGCAGCGGGGCAGCGGGGCAGCGGGGCAGCGGGGCCGGAGGGTGCGAAGGCCGTCACCCCGGCACAAGCCGGGGTCCAGTGCTTCAGATTTGTATTTGCGCGCCGAGTTCGACCACACGATTGGGTGGAAGCCCGAAGAACGTCGTGGCCGACTGCGCGTTCCGCGTCATGACGATGAACAGCACGCGGCGCCAGTAGGACATGGGCCGGGGCCCCCCGGGGCCCCGCCTGGCCCGCGGCCCCCGGGCGGCGATGAGCGTGTCACGTCCCAGGTAGAACGATGACTGGGTCAGGAACACCCGGGCGGGCACATCCGGGGATTCCACCGAATCCATGTGCGTCAGCAGTGCCGGAACGTCGGGACTCTCCATGAACCCGTAGTGCCCGACCACCCGCCAGAACCCCTCCCCCAGGCTCGCGCTCTCCAGGCGGTGTTCCGCGTCCACCTGCGGCACTTCCTCCGTCACGATCGACAACAGGATGACCCGCTGGTGCAGCGATCGGTTGTGCTTCAGGTGATGAAGCAGGACCGAGGGGGCCACATCGATGGCCGCGGTCAGGAACACCGCCGTGCCGGGGACGCGGACCGGAGGATGCTCGGCAAAATCGGACAGCAGCAGGCCGATGGGAAGGCTGGACTCGCTGGCCAGCGCATTGATCCGGTCCCGGCCCCGTTTCCAGGTGCTCATCAGCGTGTACACGCCGGCCGCCACCACGACCGGGAACCAGCCGCCATCCACGAACTTGACGATGTTGGCGCCGAAGAAGGCCAGGTCGACCAGGAGGAAGAGCCCGCACAGGGTGCCCGCGACCGGAAGGCTCCACTGCCACCGGTCGCGCGCCACCCGGTAGAACAGGACGGTGGTGATGATCATCGTGCCCGTGACCGCGATCCCGTAGGCGGCGGCCAGGTTGGAGGAGCTCTCGAAGCCGATGACCAGGAGGATGCAGGCCACCGCCAGCGCCTGGTTGACCTCCGGCACGTAGATCTGGCCCACCTCGGTGCGGGAGGTATGGACGATGGTCACGCGCGGGCTGTATCCCAGTTGTACCGCCTGCCGCGTTAGTGAGAAGGCGCCGGAGATCAGCGCCTGCGAGGCCACTACTGCGGCCATGGCGGCGATGATGATCATCGGATAGAGAAACCACGCCGGGACCAGCGCGAAGAAGGGGTTCTCGACGCCCGGCGTTTCGATCAGGAGGGCCGCCTGCCCGAAGTAGTTGAGGAGGAGCGCCGGCAGGGCGACGCCGAACCAGGCGAGCTGGATCGGCCGCCGGCCGAAGTGCCCCATGTCGGCATACAGCGCCTCCCCGCCGGTGACGACCAGGACCACCGCGCCGAGGATCAGGAACCCCCGCAACCCGTCCTCGACGAAGAAATCCAGCGCGTACCACGGGTTGATGGCGCGGAGGACTTCCGGGTGCATGCCGATCCCCCGCACCCCGAGAACCGCCAGTGAGAGGAACCAGACCAGCATGATGGGCCCGAAGGCCCGCCCGATCCGGTCGGTGCCGTGGCGCTGGAACCAGAAGAGCGCCAGGAGGATCAGCACCGACAGGGGCACGACCACGTGGGCGAGCGCCGGTGCGGCCACCTCCAGCCCTTCGATGGCGCCGAGGACGCTGATGGCCGGGGTAATGACGCCGTCCCCGTACAGCAGGGCGGCCCCGAAGAGACCCAGCGCCACGAGCACGGCCTGGCCCCGGCCACGCGCCCCCCGGGAACGCACCAGCGCCAGGAGGGCGAGGATGCCCCCCTCTCCCCGGTTGTCGGCCCGCATCACGAACCCGATGTACTTGAACGAGATGACGAAATTGAGCGACCAGAACACCAGGGAGAGCACGCCGTACACGTTGGCGGGAGTCGCGGCGAGGCCGTGCGGGCCGGTGAAGGCCTCCTTCAGCGCGTAGAGGGGGCTCGTCCCGATGTCGCCATACACGACGCCAAGGGCACCGAGCGCCAGCGCGCCCAGCCGTGTGCCATGATCATGCCCTGGTCGGTTGTCGTGGGAAGTCATGGTCAGATCTGGATCTGCGCCCCCAACTCAACGACACGGTTCGGCGGCAGCCCGAAGAACGCCGCAGCCGATTGCGCGTTCCGCGTCATGATGATGAACAGCTTGCGCCGCCAGTATGGCATGGGCCGGGGATCGCCGGGGAGCCGCTTCGGCAGCTTGCCGCGGGGCGTGGCGATCAACGTCTCCCGGCCGAGGAAGAAGGACGTCTGCGTGAGGAAGACGGGGTCGGGCGATCCCGGGATGGCGGACTCGCCGAGCCTGGTCAGGAACGCCGGCACGTCGGGACTCTCCATGAATCCGTAGTGCCCCACCACCCGCCAGAACCCCTCGCCGAGTTCGCGGCACTCGACCCGCTCCGCGGCGGGCACCTGCGGCACCTCCTCCGTCACGATGGAAAGGAGAATGACCCGCTGATGGAGCACCTTGTTGTGCTTGAGGTGGTGGAGCAGGACCGGGGGCGCGACGTCGAGTGCGGAGGTGAGCACTACCGCCGTCCCGGGCACCCGGACGGGAGGACGCCTGGCCACGTCCGCGATGAACAGGTCGATCGGGAGGCTGGTCTGCTGGGCCAGGGCCGTGAGCTTGGCGCGGCCCCGCTTCCAGGTCGTCATCAGCGTGTACACGAGGGCGGCCACCAGGATCGGGAACCAGCCGCCGTCGGCAAACTTGATGATGTTCGCGCCGAAGAAGGAGAGGTCGACGAGCAGGAACAGGGTGCAGAGGGAGGCGGCGGCCACCAGCCGCCAGTTCCACAGGTCGCGCGCCACGCGGAAGAAGAGCAGCGTCGAGATTGCCATCGTGCCGGTGACCGCGATGCCGTACGCCGCCGCCAGGTTGGTGGCGCTCCGGAAGCCGAGCACCAGCAGGATGCACCCGACCGCCAGCGCCTGGTTCACCTCCGGGATGTAGATCTGCCCCGCCTCGGTCCGCGAGGTGTGCACGATCGTCACGCGCGGACTGTAGCCGAGTTGCACGGCCTGGCGCGTCAGGGAGAACGCCCCCGAAATCAGCGCCTGCGAGGCCACGATCGCGGCGAGCGTGGCGATCCCGATCATCGGGTAGAGAAACCACTCCGGCGCGAGTGCGAAGAAGGGGTTCTCGACACCCGGGCTCTGGATCAGGAGCGCTGCCTGCCCGAAGTAGTTCAGGAGGAGCGCCGGCAGGGCGAAGGCGAACCACGCCCACCGGATCGGCTTGCGGCCGAAGTGGCCCATGTCGGCGTAGAGCGCCTCGCCGCCGGTGATGACGAGGACCACCGCGCCGAGGATCAGGAACCCCTCGAGGCGGTCGTTGATGAAGAACTCGACCGCGTACCAGGGGTTGATCGCCCGGAGCACCTCCGGGTGCATCGTGATGCCCCGGACCCCGAGCACGGCGATGGAGGCGAACCAGGCCACCATGATCGGTCCGAAGGCCTTGCCGATCCGGTCGGTGCCGTGGTGCTGGAACCAGAACAGCCCGACCAGGATCGCGAGGGCGATCGGCACCACGAAGTGGGCAAACGTCGGCGAGGCCACCGCGATGCCCTCGACCGCGCCGAGGACGCTGATGGCGGGGGTGATGATCCCCTCACCGTAGAGCAGCGCCGCGCCGAGAAGTCCGAGCCCGACGAGGATGGACTGGCCCCGTCCGGTCGCCTTGCGGGAACGGACCAGGGCCAGGAGCGCGATGATGCCGCCCTCGCCCCGATTGTCGGCCCGCATCACGAACCCGATGTACTTGAAGGAGATGACGAAGTTGAGCGACCAGAAGATCAGCGAGAGGACGCCGTAGACGTTCTCGGGGGTCGGCGGCAGCCCGTGCGCCCCGGTGAACGCCTCCTTCATGGCGTAGAGCGGGCTGGTGCCGATGTCACCGTACACGACGCCGAGGGCCCCGAGGGCCAGCGCGGCAAGCCCCGCCTTGCGGGCCTGGCCGGCGTCGTGGGCGGAGCTCATCTCAGCGGCGGGCCAGGCGGCGCTGGTCCAGCACGGCCAGGGCCAGGACGAGCACGATGATGACTGCGGATCCGACGCACCACCGGCAGATGGCGTGAATCACGAAGAGCTCGAGCCAGGTCAGGTACGCCGCGAACAGCACGCCGCCGGCTGCCAGCAGGAGCATGGCGCGCGTCGGCTCCCGTCGGTCGACCCAGGCGGGCTGGAGGCCGAGCATCGCCAGGCCGAGCAGGGCGGTGTAGGCCAGCGCGCCGAGCAGCGCGACGTCCACCCCGAGGAAACTGCTGTACTCGCTGAGCTGGACGGTGGCGCACTCCCCGCTGCCGCAGGCGAGCGCACCGATGTACCCGTGCTTGAACATCCAGAGGTACACCGAAATCATCACCCCTGCCAGGCTCAGCACCGCCACCCCCATCCGGAACTTCACGGGGCGGGCGCGGGGGCCGGGGTGAGCGAATCGATGATGCGCTTGAACGCATCGGAGGTCGGGCTGCCGCTGTAGAGGCGCCCGTTGATGAAGAAGGTCGGGGTCCCGCCGACGCCGGCGCTCACCCCTTCGTCGTAGCTCGCCTTGATGCGGCCCGCAAACTTGGCGGACATCATGCACTCGTCATACGCCTTCACGTCGAGCCCGACCTTCCTGGCGTAGTCCCGGAAGGTCCCCGATGGCTCCGACTCCCGCGACCACTGGCCGGTCCCCTGGTAGATCGCGGCGTGCTGCTCCCAGTACTTCCCCTGATCGTCGCCGCAGGCGGCGGAGTGGGCCGCCATCCAGGCGAACGGATGCATGTTCAGCGGGAAGTCGCGGTACCGCCAGCGGACCTTGCCGGTCTGGACCAGCTGCCGGACGATGTCGGGAAACTGTACCAGGTCGAACTGCTGGCAGAAGCCGCACTGGTAGTCGGCGTACTCGGTGATCACGATCGGGGCATTCTCCGCGCCAAGGTAGTACCCCGAGAAGCCCGCCGTGTCGGCCACCGTCACCACCACGTTCGGCGAGATGCTCGGGACGTTGCGGCGCACCTGCCAGTACAAGAGCCCGCCGCCACCGATGGCGAGGACGAGCAGGATGAGATAGAAGCGGTTCAGGGAGCTGGATCCGGCCATGGGAAGTTGTCCTCAATTGAGTCGCAGGGCGTTGCGGAAGGCCCGGCCGTCGGGACGGCCGACCCCATCAACCGACTGGAATGTAATGGATTACGGGACCGCCGCTCGGGCCGAAACCTTTGCGAATTCTCCCCGTCCCCTGTTATGTTTCCGCACGCCCGGCGCACAGGACGTCGGGGCCGAGTTCCACCCAGAGGAAGGTGCATGACCAAGAAAAAGACCCAGCGGTCGGCGCCGCCCGCCTCGTTCGACCAGGCGCGCGACGAACTCTTCAGCCACATCCTTCGGTGCGGCGTGATGGAAGCCGAGCTCGAGCACCAGAAGGACTGGTTCGACGACACCATGCAGTATCTGACGGAACGCTATCCCGACCTCGCGGAAGAGGATCGCGCCAACCTCCGCCTCCTCGGCGAACGGTACTGTCAGCCCGTGGTGCAGCGCCAGACCGAAACCGTCGGCAGCGGATCCGCCGAGTAGCACACACCGCCCCGGGCTCTGCTGCCGGGGCGGTTTGACTTCACCGCTGTACCCGCCACCCCGGCGGGAGTTTTCGCCACCGGTATCCGGCGGCGAACCTGGCGCCCCCGCCCACGCCCGCCTCCACGAACCACCCACCCCTGCCCCCGGGCCGGCTCTCGATACCCACCATCAGGACCAGGTAGCCGTTGTCGGCGCCATTCGCGAAGACCCCCGCCAGCCCGCCGCCGGCGTAGACGCCCAGGTGCAGGGTGCGGGGATTGAGCAGGAACTGACCCACCAGCTCGGCTCGCCCCACCCCATTCCCCTCGCCGGTCACCCCGCCGCCGGCGTAGAGCCCGATGCGGGTCCGCAGGCTCGGCCGCACCGAGGCGGTAAGCCCCGCGGTGTAGACGGCCGGATCGGCCGCCGTGACCACCGCCTCCAGGCCCGCCTCCCGTACCGTCCCACCCTGGCCGGCGAGCGGCGCGGCGCCCAGCGCCACGGCGAGGGCCTGGACCAGCGCCCGGCTAGCCCAGCGTGAGGTCATAACTCGTGGCGATGTCCGGCGCCAGCGAATGCAGGACGGAGCAGTACTTCTCCATCGAGAGGTCGATGGCGCGCCGCGCCTTGGTCTCGTCGAGCCCGAGGCCCTTGATGGTCCAGGCGTAGTGAATCGCGGTATAGCGCTTGGGATGCTCCGTCCGCCGCTCCCCCGCCATGGCGATCTCCACCGACTCGAGGCCCACCTGCATCTTCTTGAGGATGGAGACGACGTCCGCGCCGCTGCACGCGGCCGCGGCAAGAAGGAGCTGGAGCATTGGACCGGGAGCGTCGGCGTTCTCGGCGTCGATGAGCACCTGGGGGCCCCCGGGCTCGCCTCCCTCGAAGCGAAGGTCGTCCAGCCAGTGGAGGGTCACCCGCTTGGTTTCCTGTGGGGCTGTCATGGTTCCATTCCTAGAGTGGTCGTGAGGACTCCGCCGCCGCCCGGGTGTAGTCCCAGATGGCGTACAGCGCGACGGCCGCCGTGGCCCACGCCAGCGGGCGGAGCAACGGGGAGCCGAGGACAAAGGCAAAGAGGGTGGCCACCTGCAGCACGGTGACCGCCTTGCCACCTGCACGGGCCGGGATCGCGCTTGGCCGGCCGCGCACGGTAGTGATGAAGAACGCGATGCTCGCGGCGATATCCCGGGCCAGCACGCCGAGCAGCTCCCACCAGGTCAGCTGGCCGGAAAAGAGCACCGTGCCGAATGCCACCGCCATGAAGAGCTTGTCGGCCACCGGGTCGATGAACGGCCCGAACCGCGAGCTGCCGATGCGGCGCGCCAGGAACCCGTCCAGCAGGTCGGAGGCGGCCGCGACCGCCAGCACCACAAGACGCCAGGTCTCGCCCACGAGCGGAAACGCGACCGCCAGCGGGAGGCGGATCACGGTGAAGAGGTCGGCGATCGTGAACCTGGTCCGCGGCTTCACCGTCCGCCACCCGTCCCGCGAACCACCCCTTCGGCGCGGCGGCCCGGCTGCAGCGAATCACGCGCCACTGCCCAGACCGCGTCGGCCGTCACCCGGCGGTACGGCGCCCCCGGATCCTCGAGTTCGTCGAGTCCCTCACCCAGCATCCAGGCGTCCACGATTTCCGTCAGCAGGTGGCCGGCGCTCTGGCGCTGAACCGCCGCCTGACCGGCCAGGTATCCGATGGCGCCACGGAGTTCCTCGGGGGTGACCGCCTCGTTGGCGAAACGCGCCAGCTCCGCCAGCATCGCGTCGCGCGCCTCGGCCTCCCGCTCCGGCGCGGTGGCGATGTAGGTGCCCAGCGCCCCGGCCCGCAGGCGGGGCCAGGCGAACGCCAGGACGGTGTAGGCCAGCGAGCGCTGTTCCCTGAGCGCATCGAACAGCCGTCCACCCAGGCCACTTGCCACCGCCGCCCACACTTCGGCGGCATGCCGCCGCGGATCCCGCCGCGTCGGACCGGGAAACAGCATGGCGAAGGCCGATTGGGCCTTGCCGAGATCCACGCGGCGTTCGACAGGCGAGGCAGCCGGCATCCAGGGAACGGGTGGCGCGGCCGCCTGCGGCCGGCTCTGCCAGTCGCCGAACACTGCGGCCAGCTCGTCGGCGGCCCGTGCCGGATCGAGATCGCCAACCGCCACGACGGTGAGGCGGCGCCCCAGGACGGCGTCGCGGTGCCAGGCCGACACGCGCGCGGGCGCGATAGTCCGAAGCGTGTCCTCGAGGCCGGAGGCGGGCAGCCCATATGCGGTCTCGCCGAACGCACCGCGGAAGGCGAGCTGGAACGGATAGCGGAAGGTGTCGTCGGCCACCTGCCGCGCCTCTTCGATCATCAAGTCCCGCTCGCGCGTGACCTCCACCTCGGCGAACGTCGGTGCGTCCACTGCCCACCGCAGGAGCCCGGCCGCCGGTCCGAGGCGTTCGGACATGACGGTGGTGGTCATGCCCAGCCAGTCGGTGGCGACCGAGGAGGCGAGCGTGCCTCCCAGGCGTTCGAACGCGAGGGCAAGCTGCTCCGCGTCGTACGGCCCGGCCCCGCGGATGGCGCTCCGGAGCGCGAGCGCTCCCAGCCCCGCCTCGGTCGGCGACTCGGCGCCGCTCCGCAGGATGTGCACCCCGAGTGAGACCGCCGGCACGCCCGCCTTTCGCCGGAGCAGGAGGTCTGCCCCGTCGAGCGGGACGTGGAGGACGCCGGCCGTGCTTTGTCCCGCCGGGCGCCGGCGCGCCTGTCGCGAATCCGGAACGGGATCGGCGCCGGGAGCGGGCCGTGCGGCGGCCGGCCGTGCGAATGCCGCCGCCAGCGCTTCAGGCTCGATATCGACCCCCTCCCCGTCGGGCAGGTACGCCACGGCACCGACCGCGTCGGGCAGGAGATACTCCGCGGCCACGCGCTGCACGTCGGCGGCCGTCACCGCGGCCAGTTGCGCGAACTCCTCGTCGAGGAGCGACACGTCACGCAGCGCCTCGGCGGACGCGAGCGCACTCGCGCGGCCGTCCATGGTCTCGAGACGCCGGCCCCACCGCGTCAGCAGGAGCGCCCGGGCCCGCGCCACGTCGGCCTCGCTCGGGCCGGCGTCCCGAAGTGTCAGCACGGCGTTCGCGATCGCCGCGAGCGCGGCCGGAAGCCGCGCCGGCTCGAGCTCCGCGCCGATGCTGAACACGCCGACTTCCGTGGGGGAGTAGTGATACGCGGAGATGCTGGTCGCCAGCCCCGGGGCGCGCACGTCGCGATACAGCCAGGATCCGCGCCCGCTCCCGAGCACCGCGCCGGCGAGGTCCAGCGCGGCGGCATCAGGGTGGAGCGCATCCACCGTGCGCCACCCAAGCGCCAGCTGGGCTGCGGTGATGGGACCGCGCAGGGTGCGGGCCCGGACATCGCGGCGCGGCGGCTCCACCGGCGACGGGTCGGTGCCGGCGGGGCGAGCCGGCCAGTCGGCGTAGCGGGCGCGCGCGGCGCGGAGTGCGTCCGCAGGATCGATATCGCCCACGATCGCCACGATCGTGCGATCGGGCACATACCGGGACTCGTAGTAGCCGGCGACATCGTCGCGCGTGAAGCCGGCCAGCGCGGCTTCCGTGCCGATCCGCCAGCGCCGGATCCGGTGCCGGTCGAAGAGCACCTCGTGCAGCGTCTCGTGGGTCAGCGCTCCGGGCGAGTCGAGCTTCCGCTTCGCCTCCTGGATGATCACCTGGAGCTCGCGGGCCAGTTCCTCCCGGTCCAGCGAGGCGCGCTGCAGCGCGTCGGCCTGGATCTCGAGCGCCGTCTCGAGTTCCGAGGCCGGGAGCGTCACGTAATAAGTGGTGTAGTCGTAGGCGGTGCCGGCGTTGAGATAGCCGCCCGCCGCCTTGGTCTGGCGGGCCACCTCGCCCACGCCTCGGGTCGGCGTGCCCTTGAAGAACATGTGCTCCAGTACATGGCTGATGCCGGCCCAGCGATCGGGCTCATCGAAGAATCCCGCCTTCACGTGGGTCACGACGGCCACGGCCGGGGCGGAGGGATCGCGCTGGGCAAGGAGGGTCAGGCCGTTCGGCAGGACTTCACGGACGACGCCCGCGGTCCAGGATTTCGTGGTCGACATGCCGAAAGGTATGCGAACAGGGGCAGGATGCACGACGGGGCCCGGAAGGGCCCCGATCGTTCCACGAATGCGGGGGGCTACTGGATGATGCGGAGGACGCCCGCTTCGGAGCTGCCGCGGATGAACGCCTCGGCATCCGTGACCGGAATGACGATCCCGGTCTCCGCCTGGCCGCGGCGCGCGAGGCCCGCCATGAATTCGACCAGCGAGGCCGAGGAGCTCTCCTGGTCGGCAGCCTTCATCTGGAGGAGGATCTCCTCCCAGGTGCCGTTGAACAGGTGACCCGAGAGGGTCGCCACCAGGTGTGACTCCCCGACATTGGGGCGCTTCTGCATCGCCTGCAGCTCGGTGAGCAGGGTCCCGAACAGCTCGAGCTGGTTCGGGTCGCGCAGGGTGCCATCGGGGAGGAGCGCTTCCATTTCCGCCAGCAGCATGTCGATGCTGTCGGGCTCGGCCGCCACCTCGCCGAGACGCGCGAGCCAGGGCGCCAGTTCGGGGTCGTCGTCCGGCAGGCGGAAGAGTGACTTCTTCAGTTCGATGTAGCGCCACAGGGCCAGCTCGTCGAAGTGCTCCTCGGGCTGGGTCCGCTCCAGATGGTGGAGGGACGCTTCCGACTCGCCCCGGTCGTAGAGGAGGTTCGCGAGGTAGATCCGTGCCTCGGCGTAGGTGGGGTCGATTTCGAGGGCGCGCCGCAGCCAGTAGAGGGCGCCGCTCTCGTTGCCGAGCCGGTGCGAAGCGTATCCCACGCACGCCGCGGCCTCCGGCGAGTCGGGATGGGCGGAGACGGCGAACTCGAAGAAGCGGTGCGCCTGCGCCAGCAGTCCCTCGCGGAAGAGGGCGCGCCCGAGCTGCAGCATGAGCTCGTGATCGTCCCGGAACCCGAGGGCCACGACCCGTTCAAAGGCGGCGAGGGCACCGCCCCGGTCGCCGATCTTGAGGAGCGTCTCGCCGAGTCCGGCGAGCGCATCTTCGTGGTCGGGGTCGCGCGCAATGGCACGGTCGAAGCTGCGACGTGCCCAGGCGTATTCTTCGCGGGCGAGGTAGGCGTAGGCCATGCCCACGTGCAGTTCCACCGCGTGCGGGTAGAGCGTCACCCCGACGCGGAGCAGATCCAGTGCTTCGTCGTACCGGCCTTCGTTATAGAGGGAATGGGCGCTTTCGTCGTATTCGTCGGAGCTTAGAAAGCTTTCCGACATCGGCGGTGCCTCCGGAGGCTGGTTGCCACAAATTAGGACCGGACGGGGTGTCCACGCAAGAGTAGCGATGACAGGGAGTTGCGCACCGAGCCGGCGGCGGCGACCGCGGTTGACAACGGAAAACCGGAAATTATGTTACTGACCGGTCAGTTACTTATTCGCGAGGCCGATCACCATGGCCCAGATCCGTCGGCGCGCCCCGCGCCCCCGCTGGCAACGCCGTCCCGAAGCCCGCCACGAAGAGATCATCGCGGCGGCCACGGACGTGTTCGCCACGGCCGGCTTCGCCCGCACCAAGCTCGATGACGTGGCGCGACGCGCGGGCGTCAGCAAGGGCACGCTCTACCGCTACTTCGACTCGAAGGACGCGCTGTTTCGCGCGATGGTGCGCGCCAACGTGGTCACCGTCCTGACCGCCGGCGAAGAACTGATCCGCGCGCACCGCGGCAGCTCGCGAGACCTCCTCGCACTGCTCATTCGCCGGCTGTGGGACCACCTTCGCGACCCCACCCGGGCGCGGATCGCCCGCCTGGTGCATTCGGAACTGCACGAATTCCCGGAGTTGGCGCGCTTCTACTTCGACGAAGTCATCCTCCGCGGGCGCCGGATGATCCAGTCGGTGCTCGACCGCGGCATCGCGAGCGGAGAGTTCCGCGCCGACCTCCACGGCTTTGCCGCGCGTGGCCTGCCGCATCTCATGGTCTTCTCCGCCCAGTCACAATGCTTCTTCTCCACCATGGACCCGGACCGCATCGAAGACGCGCAGGTGCTCGACGGGATCCTCGACCTCTTCCTCCATGGCGTCGAGGCCCGGCCACCGGCCGGCCCGGCGGATTGAGCATGCCCCAGCCGCTGCGGACTCTCCTCCTCTCCGTCCTCGTGGTGTTCCTGGCCGCGCCGCTTGCCGCGCAGGCGGTCGACCAGGCGCCCGCGGAGCTCTCGCTGCTCGACGCGGTGCAACTCGGCCGCCACCAGGCGGTGACGGCCACCCTCGCCAACCTCAACGCCAGGGTGGCCGGCGACAAGGCAGGCATCAGCCGGTCCGCCCTGCTGCCACAGGTCAGCGCCGACGCCGCCATCACGCCGCAGACCGTGAACTTCGAACAGTACGGATTCCCCGGGGTGCTCGGCGTGACCCCGCCGTTCACGCTCTACGCGATGCAGTTCAAGGCCAGCCAGGTGATCTTCGACGCCGCCCTCATCGAGCGACTGAAGGCGGCCTCGGATTCCGCGAAGGTGGCCGGACTCGACGCCCAGTACGCCGGCAGTCTCGCGGGCACGGCCGCGGGTCTGGCCTATCTCCGGGTCCTCGCGGCGACCGAGCTCGTCAGGGCGCGCGTGGCCGACAGCGCCGTCGCGGCCACCCTCCTCGCCCAGGCCCGGCAGTTTCAGGCCGCCGGGGTGACGCCGGTCATCGACCTGACGCGCAACGAGGTCAACGCCCGGGCCGTCCAGGCCGACCTCCTCAACGCGCGGAACGAGTTGGCCCGATCCCGGCTCGACCTGTTTCGTCTCCTGAATCTCCCGCTCGACGCCACGCTCCGGCTCACCGACAGTCTCGGCGCCGCCCCGGTCGACGTGCCTGTCGACCCGGACCAGGCCGTCGCCTTCGCCCTCAGCCATCGGACCGACGTGACCGCCGAGGCCGGGCGCACGGAGGTGGCCCGCAAGAACCTGCGTGCAGTCAACAACGAATACCTGCCCAGTCTCGGTTTCCAGGGTCAATACAACTGGGCCGGCCAGGAGACCGACCGCCTGCTCGGGAGCTACAGCCTGATGTTCGGCGTGCACATCCCGGTGTTTGACGGACTCCGGCGCCAGCGCCGCGCCTCCGAGCAGTCGATTCGCCTCGAGGCGCAGCAGCTGCGCGAGTTCGACGTGCGGCGCCAGGCGGAGCAGGAGGTGCGCCGCGCCCTGCTGGACCTGGCGACCGCCCAGAGTGCCGTGGCCCTCGCCACCGACCGCCTCGAACTCGCCACGCTCGAGCTGAGCCAGGCCCGCGAGCGGTTCGACGCCGGCGTCGTGGGCAGCGTCGAGACCACCCAGTCGCAGGCGGTGGTGATCAGCGCCCGCAACGCCCTGATCCAGGCCCGGGCAAGCTATGGCGTGGCCCGCATCACCCTCTACCAGGCCCTCGGTGTCCTCGACCGACTCCAGTGACCA
>DAOLIZ010000029.1:9050-21858 GCA_035328285.1 Gemmatimonadales bacterium | reverse complement strand
ATCTGCACGGGGTTCATGCTGCTGCTCTGCATCACCGGTCTGCCGCTGATCTTCCATCACGAGATCGACGATCTGCTGCATGCCGAGGTCAAACCCGTAGAGGTTCCGCCCGGCACACCGCGCGCCGATCTCGACCGGCGGTTCTCGCCGGCCGGCCTCGCGGCCGGATTCGACACCGTCTACCGTCGCGCCGCGGGGACCGCATGAGCCCGGGCGCGCACCGGTGGTTCCGTCGCCTCCTCCAGGTGGCCGGGCTGACCGCCGCGGCATGGTATCTCGTCGCCACCGCGCTCGCGCACCGTGCCGACCTCGCCGCCGTCCCAATCCGGCTGCGGTGGCTGCCGCTGCTGGCCGCCTCGGGCCTCACCGTCCTGACCTGGTTCCTGCTGGTCCGCACCTGGTCCCGCAGCCTCCGCTGGTGGGGAGACTCGCTGGCCTTCGGCCCCGCCATCCGGATCTGGTTCATCACCAACCTGAGCCGCTTCGTCCCAGGCGCCATCTGGCAGTTCGCGCACGTGTCCGCAGAGGCCCTGACCGCGCGGATCAGCCCAGTGGCCGCCACCGGCGCGATCCTCTTCCAGCAGCTGGTCCTGCTGGGCACCGGCGTGGCCCTCACCGTCTCCCTCGCCCCCGTCCTGCCGACCTCCGTGACCGGGACCACCAATCCCGTCCTCTCGCTCGGCCTGACCTCCCTCGGCGTGCTCGCCGCCATTATTTTGCTCCCGGTCGCCGCCCCGACCCTGGAGCGCTGGAGCACCCGGCTCCTCAGGCGGGACATCAGGTGGCCTGCCCCCACGCGGCGGGAGATGACGGCCTACGTCGGCACCCTGGTGCTCCCTTGGATCGCGTACGGCGTGGCGTTCTGGCTGTTCGGGCACGCACTCATGGGAGACGCGGCACCGGGGATCCTGCCCGCGGCCGCCGTGTTCATCGGCAGCTACGTGGCGGGGATCATTGCCGTCTTTGCCCCCGGAGGGCTGGGAGTCCGGGAAGCGGCGATGGTCATCCTCCTGGCACCGATCACCGGCGCGGCCCCCGCGCTCCTGCTGGCCATCGCGTCCCGTCTCTGGCTCGTGGCGCTCGAAATTCTCACCGCGCTCGGCGTGCTCGCGTGGCATCCCCGAAGCGTCTCCTCCCCGGAGTGACCTGAGCCCATGCTTTCGCGACTGACGCAACGATTTCCCGTCCTGACCGCCGCCGCCCTCTACACGGCAACGGTGGCGCTGGCGTTCCTCCCGTTCTTCCGCGGGCGGTTCCTGGTCAACGCGATGAGCGACGCCAACACCGGGTTCCCGGGGCGCGAGGTGGCCGCGAGCTTCTTCCACGCCACGGGCAGCATCCTCCAGTGGATGCCGTATACCTTCGGCGGCATGCCGTTCCTCGCCAACACCGGCAACGGCGACACCGTCTACCCGACCTTCCTCCTCCGGGTGCTCCTGCCGGCGGACCTCGGGTTCTCGCTCGGGTTCATGCTCCACCTGGTGCTGGCCGGCGTCTTCATGTTCCTCTTCCTCCGGGCCCTCAAGCTGGACTGGGGTGCAGCGTTCACCGGGGGCGCGGCCTACCTGATGAGCGGCCAGATCGTCTCCCTCGTCAGTCCCGGCCACGACGGGAAGCTCTTCGTGAGCGCCCTCCTCCCGCTCGCGCTCTACTTCCTGTACAAGGCGGTGACCGGTCCGTCGTGGCAGAGTTACGTCGGCTTCGGCGTCACCGTCGGCCTCGCCCTCCTCACGCCCCACGTCCAGCTGACCTATTACATGCTGATGGCCGCGGGCTTCTGGTGGCTCTACCTTGTCTTCCTGAGCGGGGAACGGGCGGCGACCACCTCCTGGCCCAAGATGGCCGTCCTCTTCGCGGGGGCCATTGGCCTCGGCTTCGCGCTGGCCGCCATCCAGCTGATGCCCTTCTTCGAGTACATCCAGTACTCCCCCCGCGGTGCGGAGGGGAGCAGCAGCACGGGATACGCCTACGGCACTGGCTGGTCCATGCCGCCAGAGGAGGTAATCGGCACCCTCTGGCCGGCGTTCATGGGCAACCTCCGCGACTATTGGGGCCGCAACCCCTTCAAGCTGCACAGCGACTATGTCGGCGTCGCTGCGCTCATCCTGGCGAGCTTCGGGTTCACGCTCGAGGGGCGGAAGCGGCTCGCCTGGTTCTTCGTCTTCCTGACGGTCTACGGCCTCCTCTTCGCCTTCGGCGGATACACACCGTTCTACCACATCCCGTACGCCATCCTCCCCGGCATCAGCAAGACGCGCGTGCCGTCGATGATCTTCTTCCTGGTGTCGTTCAGCGCCGCGGCGCTCGCGGCCATGGGCGTGCAGGCCCTGCTGCAGCTCGACGACGCCATTCGCCGCCGCCGGCTCGCCTGGCTGGCGGGAGGGCTCGGCGTGCTGACCCTCCTCGCCGTGGCCGGAGCCATCCGCCCCTTCATGGACCTGGTGGCCGACCCGCAGCGGTTCGGCGGCGTCATCGCCAACTACCCGAACTTCCGGCTCGACGCGGTGCGGGTGCTCTTCTTCGGCCTGCTGACCGTCGGCCTCCTCTGGCGTCGCTTCCCGCAGGCGGCCTGGGGACTCGCCCTCGGCGTGATTGTCCTGCTCGATCTCTGGTCCGTGGAGCGGCAGTTCATCCAGTGGTCGCCACCGGCGGCGGAGACCTACGCGGCCGACGGCGTGGTGCGGGCGGTGCAGGGGGACTCCACGATCTTCCGCATCTTCCCGTTTGACGTGTACGGCGAGAACAAGAACTACCTGATGACCCACCGGCTTCGCTCGGTCATCGGATACAACGGGCAGGAACTGCACCGGTACGACGAGCTGCTGGGGGGCAAGAACGTCTGGCAGAACCTCAACAACCCCGGGATCTGGCGCCTGCTCGCCGTGAAGTACCTCGTGGTGCCGGAGCCGGTGGAGAGCGGGCTCCTGCAGCCCGTCGCGGGACCGGTCCCGGCCCATGACGGGCAACAGGTGTACGTCTATCGGTTCGCGGATGCGCAGCCGTTCGCCTCGCTGGTCCCGATGGCCATCAAGGTGCCGGATGACCAGATGATCCCGACCCTGGTGGACCCGCGCTTCGATGCGCGCCGCTTCCTCCTGGTGCCCGAGGACGCGCCCGTCGGCGTGTCGGCGCCGCTTGGCACGGTGCCTCTGATCGACGATTCGGTGCATTCGACCATGCCGAGGGAGGGGCAGTACCGATTCACGCTGGCGACGCCGGCGCCCCAGGACGCCTTCCTCTCGGTGTCCGAAAACTGGTACCCCGACTGGCACGCCACGGTCGACGGGAAGCCGGCCGAGGTGGTCCGCGCCCAGTTCTCGCTCATGGCGGTGCCGGTGCCCGCCGGGGCCCGGGAGGTGGAGCTCACCTTCAGCTCCGCCGCCTACCAGCGCGGCAAGACCGTCACCTTCAGCATCGTGGCCCTCGTCATCCTGTTGCTCCTGGCCGACGGGGTGGCCCGGTTGCGGAGGCCCCGTGGCTGAGCGCGTCCTCGTCGTCGTCCCGACCTACAACGAGATCAGGAACCTCCCGCAGATCGTCCCGGAGATCCTGCGACAGGATCCGCGCATCGAGGTCCTCGTGGTGGACGACGGGTCGCCGGACGGCACGGGCGAGCTGGCCGACCGGATGGGGGAAGAGGATCCCAGGATCCACTGCCTCCACCGGACGAAGAAGGAGGGCCTCGGCAAGGCCTACCTGGCAGGATTTCAGTGGGCGCTCGCGCGGGAGTACGACTTCATCTTCGAAATGGACGCCGATTTCTCCCACGACCCGAAGTACCTGACCGCTTTCCTCTCCGCGATCGAGGATGCCGACCTGGTCATCGGGTCGCGTTACAAGACCGGCGTCAACGTCATCAACTGGCCGATGAGTCGTCTCCTCCTTTCGTACGGGGCGAACATCTACGCCCGGTGGATCACCGGGCTCCCCCTGACCGACTCCACCGGGGGGTTCAAGTGCTTTCGCAGGTCGGTTCTCGCGACACTTGAACTGGGCCGGGTGCGCTCGAACGGGTACTCCTTCCAGATCGAGATGAGCTTCCGCGCCTGGAAGCAGGGGTTCCGCCTGAAGGAGATCCCGATCGTCTTCGTAGACCGGGTCGAGGGGCAGAGCAAGATGAACAAGAAGATCGTCCGGGAAGCCATCTGGATGGTCTGGTGGCTGCGGCTGCGGTCCCTGGTGGGCAAGCTGTGAGCGGCGAATCCTTCTTCAAGATGTCCGGCTCGGGCAACGACTTCGTGATGCTCGACGGCCGGACGACCACCCCCGCGGCGTGGCCGGGGGAGCGGATCCGTGCCGTCTGCGACCGGCGGGACGGCGTGGGGGCGGACGGGCTCCTGATCCTCACCCCGGAGGGGGAGGCCACCGTCCGGATGACCTTCTGGAACTGCGACGGGAGCCCGGCCAACATGTGCGGCAACGCCGCCCTCTGCAGCACCCGCCTCGCGGCCCGGCTCGGTATGGCCCCCGCGGCCGGGATGACGCTGGCGACCGGGGCGGGTCCATTTCCGACCCGCTGCCTCGATCAGGACGACCTCGCCGAGCTGAACCTCCCCGACTTCGACCTCCCGGCCCCCGTGCCCGGCATGGCCCTGACCAGCGGCGAGGAGTGGATCCAGAAGGCGGTGGTGGGAGTCGAACACCTGGTGACGCGGGTCCGGGACCTGGAGGGCTTCGACCTCCAGGCCCGGGGCCGGGCGCAGCGGTTCGATCCGGCCATTGCTCCCAGGGGAGCCAACTGCAACTTCGTGGCGGAGCCGGCCACCCCGGGCGGACCCTGGCGGATCAGGACCTACGAACGGGGAGTCGAAGGGGAGACGCTGGCCTGCGGCACCGGCACCGTGGCCGCGGCCGTGGGCCTGGCGGCCTCCGGGGAGGCCCGGCTGCCCCTGACCTTTGCCTCCAGGAGCGGCCGGGAACTGACCGTCAGGGCCACCATCGAGGGGGGCAGGGCCACCAACGTCTGGCTCCGCGGGGAGGGCCGGCTGGTCTTTACCGGCTCACTGGGCGGATGAGGGACCGGTAAACGGGACATTTCCACCTGCAGTACCATTCCAGCAAGCTATTCCCAGAAAACAACTTACGACATTCGATGGCGGCAGGGGACCCACTTCTCCACAGTTATCCACCTAGCTACTTAACATAACATATCTTATACGTCGTTGTTGTAAGCCCCAATAAGAAGGGCGGCGCCCCGCATGGAGCCCCGCCCTGTCTCAACGGTCTGCGGCCGAGTCGAGGCCGAGCTGCGGCTTCAGCCGCAGACCTTCACCCATCCTACTTGGCCAGCGTCATCCGTCCCTGGGTCAGCTCGGACAGCCGGACCGTCGCCTCGGTCTTGACGCCGGTGTCCGGGTATTTCTCGACGATCGTGCTGAGCGCCTTGAAGGCCTCCTCGGCGTTCCCCGCGTTGACGAACGCGCGGCCCGCCGACAGGAGGTACTGGGCCTTGAGGTAGTCGAGGTCGGCGTCGTTGGCCGCGCCCAGGTAGGCCTGCCCGGCCTCTTCGGGCCGGTTGGCATTCTCCAGGGCCTCGCCCAGGAGCCCCTGCGCCGGGACCTTGTAGATCTTCTTCGGGTTGGTCTTCAGGTACTCCTGGAGGCTCACCACGGCGAGCTCGCTCTGGCCGTTGACCATCCGGACCTGGTTGAGGGTCACCACCGCCTCGGTGGCGGCGTTCGTCCCGCTGAAGGTCTCGATGATCTTCTGGAGCTCGCTGGCCGCCAGCGGGAGATTCCCCGACTCGGCGATGCTGCGTGCCCGATCAAGCTGCTCGGCGGCCCGCAACTCCCTCCGCTGCCCCGTCTCGATGACCAGCCAGGTGCCGAGGGCCACGACCACCGCTGCCCCGGCAATGCCGAGCACGAGCTTCTGGTGTGCCCGGACCCAGGCCATCGGGTCCGCCGACTCGGCCGCCACTGTCACGGGCTTCACCGGCTTGGCCGGTTCGCTCTTCTTCGGTGCAACACTCTTCTTCGCCATGGATCTCCACCAGCCGGTTGGTACCGTATCAAGTCTCAGGAAAACGCCCGACAATACTAACTCATTGGGGCGCATTTCAGTACTGCGGCCCACCCCGCGGCGGCCGTGCAGACGCCAGCGGGCCCGGAAACGAAGCTCCCGAGCGCCGGATGGCGCTCGGGAGCCCCTGCTCACTTCAGCTGTCAGTGCCCCCGAGAGGAGTCGAACCTCCGGCCAACAGTTTAGGAAACTGCTGCTCTATCCAGCTGAGCTACGGGGGCGAACGCTCCAGAAATACCCGGTTCCCCCCTCGGGCGTCAACACCGGACGCTCAGATCTGGAGCAGGACGTGCACCGGGGTGTCGCCGAGCCGCGCCCGGCCGTTGTCCGCCAGCGCCTCCATAATAAAGGTGTATCCGATCAGCTTGCCGCGCAGCGCCCCGACCAGCTCACCCGCGGCCGCCGCCGTCCCGCCCGAGGAGAGCAGGTCGTCCACCACGATCACCTTGTCCTCGCCGACGAAGTCGTCCCGTCGGGCCTCCAGGCTGTCGTCCCCGTACTCCAGAGAATAGACCTGGCGCACCTGGACCCAGGGGAGCTTTCGCGGCTTCCGTGCCGAGATGAACCCGGCGCCCAGCGCCACGGCGACCGCCCCGCCCAGGATCTGTCCCTGCGGTTCGATCCCGACGACGTGGGACACCCCTTGCCCCTCGAAGGGGGCCGCCATCGCTTCCACTACGTCCTTGAGCAGGGAGCCATGCCGGAAGACCTCGACGCTGTCATAGAAGGTCGAGCCCAGCTTTGGATAGTCGGGCACCGGTCGGAGGGCCTTCTTGATTCGCTCCTGAAGGGTCTCTGGCATCGCGTCGAACTCCTCTCACTTCTATTGTCTAACTATCTGATCTCAAATAGCCTATAGCGTTGCGTCTCATCCGAAATCTCGGAGATTTCTACATTTGTGACAATGGCGCTCGGTGGACCGACCTCCAGGCACGGGATCAACGCCTCGATCGCGTCATCCCTGCCCTCCACCTCCCCCTCCACCGCCCCGTCCTCCCGGTTCCGGACCCAGCCGTTCAGGCCGAGCGGGCGGGCCTCGGCGCGGACAAACCACCGGAATCCCACCCCCTGCACTCTCCCCGTCACGACGAAGCGAATCCGCCTCACACCGAGCTCCTCCGCCGGCGGTGCCACACAACATACCCGATTACCACCAAAATAAGGACGGGCACCATGTAGAGAAACGCCCGCGTGCTGTAGGCCCGGACCACCCCCTCGACCAGGGTCGCCTCGTGGCGGCCGACAAGCCAGCCAATGTAGACCAGCACGGCGCACCAGATGCCCGCCCCGAGGGCGGTAAAGGCCACGAACCGGCCCAGCGGGACCCTCGCCATCCCGGCCGGAATCGAGATCAGCTGCCGCACCACCGGGACCAGCCGGCCGATGAAGGTGCTGATCTCCCCGTGCCGGGCAAAGAAGCCTTCCGCCCGGTCCAGGTGCTCGGTGCTGACCAGGAAGTACTTGCCGTACCGTCGGAGGAACGGCTCCCCGATGACAATGGCGAACCAGTAGTTGAAGAGGGCCCCGAGGACGCTCCCGAGCGTGCCCGCCAGCACCGCGAGTACCGGATCCATCCGTCCGTGGGCCGCGAGGTACCCCGCCGGGGGCATGACCACCTCGCTCGGCAGCGGGATGAACGACGATTCGATGGCCATCAGCACGGTGAGGCCGGGGT
The DNA here is from genome assembly GCA_035328285.1 of Gemmatimonadales bacterium. Classification (GTDB taxonomy): domain Bacteria; phylum Gemmatimonadota; class Gemmatimonadetes; order Gemmatimonadales; family GWC2-71-9; genus SPDF01. The sequence goes on along the minus strand of DAOLIZ010000029.1, from coordinate 14,162 downwards.
AGCCGAGCGCCGAGACGGTCTCGACAAGCCACTGGACGACGGAATGAAGCATGAACCAGCCGGTCAGGAGGTGGAGGGACGGAAGCCGAACTCGCCGAGGAGGGGCACGAAGCGGACATCGCCGAGGGAGGTGGTGACGATGCGGTCACCCTCCTTCCGGAGCAGCTGCAGCACCTGGGTCTCGCGATCGCCAATCGGGATGACCAGCCGCCCGCCGGGCGCCAGCTGTTCGATCAGCGGCCCCGGGACGGAGGGGCTCGCCGCGGCCACCAGGATGGCGTCGTACGGCGCGAAGGGGCGCCAGCCCAGGGTGCCGTCACCGACGAGCACCGTCACGTTCCTGATGCCCGCCCCTTCGAGCGCAGTGCGCGCCTCGGACGCGAGCGACTGGATGCGTTCGATGCCAAACACGGTGTCGGCCAGCTGCGCCAGGAGCGCCGTCTGGTACCCGGAGCCGGCACCGATCTCGAGCACCTTCTCGCGTCCGGTCAGCCCCAGCACCTCGAGGTAGCGCGCCTGCACCCAAGGCTGGGAGATGGTCTGTCCCCCGCCGATGGGAAGCGCGGAATCCTCGTAGGCGCGGTGCCGCACACTCGCCGGCACGAAGAGATGTCGGGGCACCTGCGAAATGGCGCGCAGCACGGAGAGGTCGCGGATCCCCTTGGCCTGCAACTCGCTGACCAGGCGCGCCCGATACCCGCCGTAGCTGTCCCCCGCCCCTACAGCGCCAGCCGCCATTCCCTGACCGTTTCCAGCAGCGGGTAATGCGTGAGGTCCATGTGCAGCGGCGTCACGGAGACATACCCCTCCCCCACCGCGCCATGATCGGAGTCTTCCCCGCCGGTCCAGGTGATCGTGCCGCCACCGACCCAGAACATCTCGCGTCCCCACGGGTCCTTCATCCGCGTGAGCGACTCGGAGAAGAACCGGCTGCCGAGCCGCGTGACCATGGTGCCCTTGACCTCGGTGGCCGGCACGGCGGGAAGGTTCACGTTGAGGAGCGTGTCCGGCGGGAACGACGGCACGGCCACGATCTGCTGCACCAGCCGCTTCAGGAGCGGGCCGTAGGTGGCGAGCGTTTCGTGGTCGTGCCCCGCGAACGACACGGCGATCCCGGGAATCCCCAGCGTGACCGCTTCCATCGCCACGGCGACGGTCCCCGAATAGAGCACGTCCTCGCCCATGTTCGGGCCGTGGTTGACGCCCGAAAAAACGAAGGAGGGCCGCTCGGGCAGGAGGGCGTTCACCGCCAGCAGCACGCAGTCCGTGGGGGTCCCGTCCACCTGGTACGCCCCGTCGGGGCGCAGCGCCGCGCGCAGGGGCCGATGCAGCGTCAGCGAATGGCTGGTCCCGCTCTGCTCGCGGTCCGGCGCCACCACCGTGACGTGCCCGACGCTGCGACAGGCGTCCGCGAGCAGGCCGATCCCGGGCGCCAGGATGCCGTCGTCGTTGCTGACGAGAATGTGCATCACCCGGCGCCTTTGCTCTCGTCGCGGCCCTCGAGCACCTTGAGCACCTCCTCCACCTCCTGCCGGAGTTCGCGGACCGTCTCCGACCCCATCGCCCGCCGGGCGGTGCCGCGCAGCTCCCCCGTGCGGCGGTACTGCTCGATCTTCTGGCGCGCTCCCTCGATGGTGTACTTCTCGCTGTAGAGGAGGTGCTTGACCAGCATGATCAGCTCGACCTCGCGGCTCTTGTAGACGCGATTGCCGGATCGGTTCTTCGCGGGGTTGAGGAAGCGGAACTGGCTCTCCCAGTACCGCAGGACGTGCGGCTTGAGGTCGGTCAGCGCGCACACTTCCCCGATCGAGAAGAACTCCTGGGTTGGCCGCGGATGTGTCACCGCCACTGCTCCGCCTTGAGGGTCCGTTCCATCAGGTCGGCCACCGCCTGCCGCGGCTCCTTGCCGTCGAAGAGGATGGCCGCCACCTGCTCCGTGATCGGCAGCTCCACACCGTGCCGCGCCGCCAGTCCCACCGCCGAGCGGGCGGTGTTCACGCCCTCGGCCACCGTCCGGTGGGTGGCCGTGTACTCCGCCAGGCGCTCCCCCCTGGCCAGGGCCATCCCGAGCGCGCGGTTGCGGCTCAGCCCGCCGGTGGCGGTGAGGATCAGGTCGCCCATCCCGGCAAGCCCCGCGAATGTCATCGGCTTGGCCCCCATGGCGAGGCCCAGACGCGTCATTTCCGCGAGCCCGCGCGTGATCAGCGCGGCACGCGGATTGTTGCCCAGCCCGAGCCCCTCCAGGATCCCCGCTGCGATCGCGATCACGTTCTTCAGCGCGCCGCAGAGCTCGACACCGACCAGGTCATCGTTCGAGTACACCCGGAACCTGGGCGTCGAGAACGCCTCCTGCACCACCTCCGCCACCTCGGGATCAAGCGCGGCCGCCACCACCGCCGTCGGTTGGCCCTCGTGGACCTCGGCGGCGAAACTCGGCCCGGAGAGCGCCACGAAGGGCCGCCCCGGCAGGGTCTCCGCCAGCACCTCATGCGGAAGGAGCAGCCCGGGCGCCTCGATCCCCTTGGTGGCGCTCACCACGATCGCGTCGGCCGCAATCCCCGGATGCAGCGGCGCTGTTACGGCCCGCACCACATGGCTGGGCGCGGCAGACAGGATCAGCGGGGCGCCGTCCACCGCCTCGAAGGGGTCGCTGCACGCGACCAGCTGCGGGTCGAGCGCGCGCCCGGCCAGAAAGAGCGCGTTCTCGTGGCGACCGTTGATGCTCTCGACCACCTCGGCCTCGTACGCCCAGAGCCGGACCTCGTGGCCCTTCCGGGCCAGCAGGTCGGCCAGCGTGGTCCCCCAACTCCCCGCGCCGAGTACGCCGATGCGTGTCATGCCGGACCGGGCCTCTTCGCGTGCCGCCCGAACCGGTTCTCGGTCCCCGCCATCAGGCGCCGGATGTTGGACCGGTGCATCCAGATGATCACGGCCGCGAGCAGCGCATAGAGCCAGATGGACTCGCGGCGCGCCGGGTAGAGCAGCCACACCAGCAGCGGAAAGACCCCCGTCGCGATCACCGAGCCGAGCGAGACATACCCGGAGCTCCAGACGATCAGGGCCCAGATGCCCAGGCAGATGCCGACCGCCATCGGCGCGAGGCCGAGCACCACCCCGGCGCTGGTCGCCACCCCTTTCCCGCCCTTGAACCCGACGAACACCGAGAAGACGTGTCCGACCACCGCCATCACCCCGCAGACGAGCGGAAACCACCCGAGGGCGCTCACGGCGGGTCCGATGATGAGCACCGGCACCGCCCCCTTGGCCACGTCGAAAATCCCGACCGGGATCGCGTACCGCCACCCCATGATGCGGTACACGTTCGTGGCGCCGAGGTTCTTGCTGCCGTGCTCCCGCAGGTCGATGCCCTTGAAGAGCCTGCCGGCGAGATAACTCGTCGGGATGGCGCCGAGGAGGTACGAGGCGACCAGCGCGGCGACCTGCCCGGAGGTCATGGATTCCGCCCCGAGCGGCGCTTGAACTTGAGGCGCAGCGGCGACCCCTCGAATGACCACGCCTTGCGGAACCCGTTGATCAGGTAGCGCTCGTAGGACTCCGGGATCGCGTCCGGACGGCTGCAGACGATGGCAAACACCGGGGGCGCCGTGCCGACCTGGGAGGCGTACAGAAGCTTGACCTCCTGCCCTGGCTTCTGCGGCGGGTTGGTGTGCTGCACCAGCTCCTCGAGCACCCGATTGACCTCGGCCGTGGCGATGCGGCGCTCCCGCGCCTCGGCCACCTCGAGAATCTCCTGCGGCAGCTGGTGCACCCGCTGCCCCGTCTCGGCGGAGAGGTACACGAACTTCACGTAGGCAAGGAACGGCGCCTTCGCGCGGAGCGCTTCCTCGCCGCGGCGCGCGGTGTTGGCATCCTTCTCCTTGACCAGGTCCCACTTGTTGACGGCGATGATCAGCCCGCAGCCGCGGTCCCAGGCCTCGTTCGCGATCCGGAGGTCCTGGGTGTGGAGGCCGAGGGCGGCGTCGACCACGAGCACGCACACCTGCGCCCGCTCGATGGCGCGCTGGGTGCGGAGAGTGGAGTAGAACTCGACGTCCTCGTGGACGCGGGCCTTCTTCCGAAGCCCCGCCGTGTCAATGAGCGTGAAGAGCTTGCCGTGGGCCCGGAATACCGAGTCCACCGCGTCGCGCGTGGTGCCAGCCACCGGCGACACCACCACCCGGTCCTCGCCGAGCAGCCGGTTGATGAGCGAGGACTTGCCGACGTTCGGTCGGCCCACCACGGCGACGCTGATGGACTCGTCGAGTTCCCCCTCCTGCTGCTCCGGCAGGCGCTCGACGATCGCGTCGAGCAGGTCTCCGCTCGCCTTCCCGATCGCGGCGGACAGCGGGATCGGATCGCCGAGGCCCAGCTTGTAGAACGCCATGTGCGCGGTGGTGTCGGGGAGGTCGTCGAGCTTGTTCACCGCCAGAAGCACCGACCGCTTGGCGCGGCGCAGGTGCGCGGCGATTTCCGAGTCGACGGGGTTGAGGCCTTCCTTCCCGTCCACCAGGAACACCACCAGGTCCGACTGCTCGACCGCGAGGTCCACCTGGCGCCGGATCGCCTTGTCCATCGAGTCGTTGGAGTCCGGCATCAGGCCGCCGGTGTCGATCAGCCAGAAGCGCCGGCCGCCCCAGTCGGCCGTGCCGAAGTGCCGGTCGCGGGTGGTGCCCGCCTGGTCGGAGACGATGGCACGCCGCCCGCCGATGAGCCGGTTGAAGAGGGTGGATTTTCCCACATTCGGGCGCCCCACCACGGCGACGGTCGGCATGTTCATGCGGGCACCGGCGCGGCCAGCGCGTCCGTAAAATGGTGGGAAAAGCGAATCTTGACCGGGACCTGGGCCTGCAGGTCGTGGGCGTCCAGATCGTCCATGAACAGCAGGTCGTCATTGATCGACTCTGCCGGCAGGAGCGCCAGATCGAGGTCTTCCCGGTCCCGGAGCGCGTTCAGGAAGGCGGCGCCCGGCAGCAGCCCCGCCGTAGTGACGGTCTTCCCGAACAGCGTGTTCTCCAGCACGATCAGCTCGAAGGTGGCCCCGGTGGCCTCCGTCAGCGGCGCGAGCACCTGCGGCATCAGCGCCCCCATGGAGGTACCGGTGAGCACGCCGAT
>DAOLIZ010000029.1:0-8950 GCA_035328285.1 Gemmatimonadales bacterium | reverse complement strand
GCGCGAGCACCTGCGGCATCAGCGCCCCCATGGAGGTACCGGTGAGCACGCCGATGCGCTTGCCGGCCAAGTGCCCCAGTTCCCCTGCCCCCTCCCGGATTCGGGCCTGCAGGTACCGGACGGAGCCGACGCCGTTTTCCACCTGGTCGAAGTCGTCGTACGCCTCGGGACCGGGGAGCGGGAGGCCAGCGCGGAGGTACAGTTCGTCCGCCCCGAGGCACCAGGCGATACCCCGCTCGGCGCGCGCGACCGCGGCATACCGCTCCACCAGCCGGACGGCGGCGGCGCACTCCGCCTCGGTCGGCTCCCGGACCAGATGGTGCTTGCTGAACTCCGTGAGCCCGACCGGCACCACGGAGACGCTCAGCACCGCGTCCCCGAAGGCGTACAGATCGTTGAGGGACTGTTCCAGTACGGCCCCGTCGTTCACGCCGGGGGACATCACGATCTGGGTATGGAACTGGATGCCGTGCTCGGCGAAGCCGCGCAGCTGCTCGAGGATGTCGGGCGCCGTGGGGTTCCGCAGGAGCCACCGCCGGACCGTCGGGTCGGTGGCGTGGACCGAGACATAGAGCGGCGAGAGACGGTACTCGATGATCCGGTCGACGTCGCGCTGCTTGAGATTGGTCAGCGTGGCAAAATTGCCGTACCGGAAGGAGAGCCGGTAATCGTCGTCGCGGATATAGAGGGTGTCGCGCAGCCCGGTGGGCAGGCCGTCCACGAAGCAGAAGTCGCAGCGGTTGGCACAGCGCCGGATCCGGGGGGGCTCCAGCCCCAGCCCCATCGGCAGCCCTTCGGGCCGCTCGATGTCGAACTCGATTTCCTGGCCGTCCGGCTGGCGGACATGCAGCGTGAACGCGTCCTCGGCGGTGAGAAATTCCCAGTCGAGGAAATCCTCCAGGGCGCGTCCGTTGACGGAGAGCAGTTCCGTCCCGACCGCAAGCCCAAGTTCCTCACCCAGTGAATCGGGCTGCACTGCGTTTACGCGAATCATCCACCTGTCCCGATGTCAAAGCAGTCGAGCCCTCGAAGGCGCCGGACAAAGATGCGTGGATCGTGTTACAATATCAAGGGTTAGGGCTTCACACCTCACGTAATGGTTGCGGCCTGCCCCCCGTTCTCCACGCTCGCGATCGATCCGGGGGGCGCCTCACCGGAGGGAACGAGAGAGCCCCGCCCGGGAAAGACCCGGGCGGGGCTCTGCTGCGTCAGGGGCGGCACTGCCGCCCGCTGCCCTGCTTACATGCCGTTCGCCGCGGCGGCCGAATCGGTGGCCACCACGTTGATGACCAGATCGCCGGTGCTCGGGGAGATCATCGCCTCGCCAGCTTCGGTCACGTTGCCATTGGCATCGAACCGCTCACCCCAGAGGATGGGCTCCGCGGCGCCGCACTCGGTGGCGTCGAGGTAGGTGGCGGTCCAGCCGGAGCCGACCGGGGCGCCAGCGACGTTGCCGGTCGCGAAGAGCGCGGTCAGGGTGTTGGCCTGGACGGTGCCGCCATCGGCGCAGACTTCGTCGTCGTCCACGGCGATATAGAGGATCTTGACCTCGTCGTCCCACAGGAAGGTGCCGTCTTCCATGGTGCCGTCGCCGTCCACATCGACCTGGGCCACCCAGGAGGAATCTCCGGCGTCGCCGGCCTGGGCGGTGCTCTCGCTCAGCGGGCCGCTGCCGACGCTGGTGGCCATGGTGGCCGTGCTGGGCGCCGAAGGCGCGGTGGCCATGGCGGTCGTCGTCGCGCTCGGCGGGCTCGACTGGGTCGGGCCGGCGGCGGGCGCCGGGGCGGCCGCTTCGGGCATGGCCTCGGGGGCCTTTTCCTTCGAGCATCCGGCCAGCGCGACGAGTGCGGCGGCCGCAAACAGCGTTCCCTTCATGCTACGCATATCCTGCTCCTTCGATGGGTGAGGTTCCAAACGCGATGGCGGAGGGGACCGTCACCGCCTGCTTCATCGTCACAACGGGTGTCCTACCTCCGGGATCGACCCGTGTCACGCTTTGGCACGAATCGGCCCTAATATACACCGAAATGGCCGATCGTGAAGGGAGCGGTTATGCCGCGGGCAGCGGCTCCGGCGTACGGGCCAGCGCCATCTCCACGATCTTCCGGAGCGTCTTCGAGAAGGTGTATCCCGCGACCTCGGCGGAATGCATGAACGAGACCCCCTCGGTCAGGTCCGGATTGGGATTCACCTCGAGCACGTAGACGTGGTTGTCCGCCGAGACCCGGAGGTCGAGGCGGGCGTAGTCCCGGCACCCGGAGACCTTGTAGGCCCGAAGCGCCACGTCCTGGATCTTCTTCTCGAGGCGCTTGGTCATGTCGGCGGGGCAATGCGCCGCCACCCGGTGGAACACCTCGGCGAGCGGGTCCCACTTGGCCGCGTAGCTGATGACCGACGGCTGGTCGTCCGGAAGCTCGGAGAAGTCGTATTCGAGCGGCGGGAGCACCTCTCCCGGATCGTTGCCGAGAATGCCGACGTGGAATTCCCGGCCCTCGATGAACTCCTCCACCAGGATCGGGGGATCGAACTCCGCAAACACCCGCTCCAGCTGGGCCAGCAGTTCCGCCCGGTCGTAGACCACGCTCTTCTCGTCCACGCCGGCGCTGGCGTCCTCGCGGGCCGGCTTGATGATGAGCGGATAGTGCAGCCCGTGCCGGACCGCGATCTTCGGCTTGTTGAGTTGCAGGAACTTGGGGGTCGGGACGCCGTTGGCGAGCAGGAGCTGCTTGGTGAGCCCCTTGCGCCGACAGTTGGCGAGCGCGATGGGCGGGGCGCCCGTGTAGGGAATCCGATAGAGATCCAGGAACCCGGCGATGGCCGGCTCGAGGTCGGCGTCGTCGTGGAACCCCTCCACGAGATTGAACACCACGTCGGGCGGGTTGCGGCGGACCAGCCGCTCCAGGTTCCGGATGTCCTCCGCGAGGTTCACCTCCCGGGCCTGGAAGCCGGCCTCCTTGAGGCCGTCGACGATGGCGGCATATTCCTCGGCCACGGTCGAGACGGCGATGTCGTATTCCGGCTTGAATCCGAGCGTCTCGGGGTCGACGTCGCGGAGCTTTTCATACCCCTCGTCGCTGACGCTGTTGTACAGCACCACCACCGAGCCTCGCTGCCGGGCTGTAGCCATCGCTCCCCCGTTCTGCTTACCTTTGCGGTACCCCGAACCGGATTCTCCATGGGAATATACCCACAACCGAACATCTGGCAGTGCGGCCCCTTCGCCCTGAAGCATGCGCTGGCGATGTTCGGCGTGCTCAAGGACGAGAAGGAGATCAGCAAGCTCGCGGGCAGCCACTGGTGGAACGGCACCGACGAGCTCCAGCTCGGTCGGGCCGCCAAGAAGTTCGGCGTCGATATCCTCATGATCCGCCGCCACGACGAGTCCCATGCCAAGGCGGAACTGGTGAAATACCTCCGCCGGGGCATCCCCGTCCTGCTGTGCGTGGACGAGTGGAGCCACTGGCTGACGGCCGTGAACGTCGAGCACGGCAAGTTCATTCTCCTCGACAGCCGCGAAAAGAAGGTCGTGACCATCGCGAGCTGGACGACGCTGAAGCGGATGTGGGTCTACCACGAGGACGACGAGCTGGACGACACGGCGGTCCACACCTTCTACGATCTTCACCCCGTGGTGCCGCGGGACCGGCGCCGGTCGAAGGCGCAGTTCTCCCTCGCGCGCGCCCGCGCGCTGCGCCGGGACTCGAATCGCCAGCTCGCCGAGCTCTGGGACGTCTACCTCGGGGACCTGCTGGTCCTGTGCCGGACACGCACCCCGCTCAGCCGCAAGGTCTTTTCCCTCGGCGAGTTTCTGCGACGGCACGAAGACATGATCGTCGAGCAGGTGGACTACTGGCACGGCAACATCGACACCAAGGCCGCGCGGCAGGTGCTCGACAACATGCATTTCGTCGCCGACACCTACGGCCTCGTCATCCATGCCGAGCAGGAGAAGCGGACCATCGCCGGCATCACCTCGATCCTCACGCTCTGGGCCGCCGCGCGCCACGGTGTCTCCCCCGTCTACGGGCCGCGCGCCAAGCCCCACCGGCGCTGACCACCATGCAGGACGGGAACGAGCCCCCGGCGTCACTCGACGCCGGGGGCTCGTGCGCTGTTCCAATGATGCTCAGGTGGAGGGGCCCCGTCGGGGCAGCATGATGTTGGCGATCACTCCCGCGTGGTCGGACGGCCAGATCAGGTCGCCCGCGCCGTTGCGGATCCGGTCGGACGGCACGTCGCCGAACAGGCCAACCTGCCCGAGCAGCGAGTGCCGCCCGCGGAGACTACCGAGCCCCCGGGTCCAGACGTAGTCGATTCGCTCGCTGAACATCGGCCGCGGATTGGAGAGGTCGGCGAGTTGGCAGCAGGTGTACCCGCGCACGCCGGGGCGCAGCGCATGCCACACATCCGTGAAGCCGGCGTCGAGCATCACCTGGTAGGCGGGGGAGCCGGGCCGGGCGTTGAAGTCGCCCATGACGATGACCGGCGCGGCGTCGCCAAGCGAGGCCGCCAGTTCCCCCACCTGCGCGGCATGGAGCTGCAGCAGCAACTCGTCCGGCCCGGTGCCCTCGGTGTGCGTGCTGGCAAAGGTGTAGCTCACCCCGTCGATGACGGCGGTCATCTCGACCCAGCCGCGCTGCAGGTCCACGCCCGGAGCCACCACACCCAGGTTTGCGGCGAAGGTGTGGCCAGCCGTCGTGACGACCTCCACGAAGCTCGGATCCACGAGCATGATATCGGCGTCCGTCAGGCTGATCCCCGGTGCCGGCGAGGCGATGAAGTTGTCGAGCCGGACGGCCACCACGTAGTTCAGCCCCTGGGCCGCAAGCGCGTCCAGCAGGAGCTGCTGGAAGTCGAGGTGGACGCTCACCCCGAGGGGCGGGATGTCGATGCCGATCGTCGAGACTTCCTGCAGCCCGACCACCAGCGGATGGCGCCGGCCGATCTCCCGGGCGATCGCCGCGGCCCGCGCCGGGAAGTCGGTCCGCTCCAGGGTGGCCACGGCATCCAGCAGGGCCGGAATGTCGTCGTCAGGGTCCGGCGTGGCGAGGGCGGTGATGACGGCATCGACGTCGGCGCCGACATACAGGTTCTGGGACATGACGGTCACATCCTGCGGGCCGCTCCAGCGCCCGAGGTGCTCCTCCATGGCGCCGGACTCGGGCGCCAGCGGCTCGGTTGGGGCGGTCTGGTCGGCGCACGCGGCGGCCGACAGGAGCGTCGCGGCAGCGAGCAATTTGAGCAGGGACTGCATCGGATCCTCCGGAGGTAGGGAAAGCCGGACCAGGCCGGGGCGGCGCGGGCAGGCTCACCTTGCGACACGAGGATTGCGGCGGGCAGTCAAGCGGGCGTCAAGTGGAACGGAGGGCCAACATGGCCCGGGGGGGCACCTAGCGAAGCCGGGTGCCTCCGGGGTTGTAGAGGGAGGCGATGCGCTGCGCGCGGAAGACGTACCCCGGATTGCCGTGGATCTCCCACACCACCGAGCCGCCCGCGTCGTACTCCTGGACTCGATTGCCGTTGCCGTAGGCCACCAGCAGGTGACCCCGCGGGAGGGGCTGGGTCGAGCCGCCGAGTGTCGCAATCACGGGCGGGCCCGCGGAATACGTGGCAGTCAGCTGCGCGAGGCGGTTGGCCTCATCGAGGGCGTACTGCTCGCCCCTCGACCCGGCCGAGACCCCCCGGTTGTCGAGCATCAGGAGGGCGTGCGGCCCGGCCAGCCGCAGCCCGTGCTGCCCGACGAATGGTGCCCCGGTGCCAGACACCGTGAACTGGTTGGCCAACCCTCCGAACCGCCAGAGGACCGCCCCGGTCGCCAGGTCGATCTTGGTGATTTCGCTCAAGCTCCGGAATGAGACCAGGAGATGACCTGCTCCATCAAGCGTGATGGCATTCCCATGGGTCCAGTTGACCGCCGGCCCCGCCCGGCTGGCCGAGTCCAGATCGGTGATGGCGAAGTGATCGAATGCGCTCCACGAAAAGAGCCGGGCGCCGCCCGCGTCGACATGCTGCACCACGGTACCGGTGACCTCGGCGGCCGGCTGTCCACCAAGGGCCACCAGGTTCATCTGCCGGGTCTCGTCGCACATCAGCCAGTACGATCCATCCGCCTCCGCGATCAGGTCGTGGAACCGCGACACGAGCCCGTCCGCACATCCCAGTCGCCGGGTTTCGTTCCCCAACGGGTCGAGTTCCACCCACGGCATCATGTCACCCGCCGCGGGAGCGATGGGACTGGTGGTGTACCGCCCGGTGGGCTGGACCTGGAAATTGAGGGTCGTGCCCCAGTCGAGGTGACGGTACCAGACAACCCGCCCGGTGTTGTCGATGACGACGCCGTAGGGATACGCGCCGAACACGACGTAGCCCGGGGTGGGATCGGTCCCGCCCGCGGCGTAGGCGGGGAGGTCGGCGGGCAGCGGGCCCGTGGTGAACGAGATGCGTTCGCTGGTGACGGCGGCGCCGTGACCAAAGGCCACCACCTGGAGCAGGTAGGACGATTCCGGCAGGAGCCCGAGGAGAGGGAACGCCACCGTCCCTGAGTCCGGCAGGCCATCGAAGGTGGGTGTCAGGCTGTCGAGGGCGGCGCCCGCCAGTCCGTAGCGGATCACGGCACTGTCCGCAGCGGAGATCTCGGCCCTGATCACCGCGCTCACGGCATTGTGGGGGCCGGGTTCGGCTCGCACCTGGTCGACCACCGGCATGACCAGCGGTGCCACGCGCTCCTCTGTACACCCCAGGAGCGCGCTGCTTCCGAGGATGAGACCGGCGACGACCCACCACGGCGGCGGAGATGTCGACCCTGTCCCCCACCCGTTCATTGGCATGTCACGGTGAAAGCGACGTCCGTGGTCGACCCCACGGACAGCGCGACCGTGACATTGTTCGCGCTGGTGACAGTGCAGTTCAGCGGCACCTGGGTGACTGCCACCAGATGATTTCCCGGCGCGAGGGTCATCGAGTTGGACCCGTTGGCCGGCACGCTGAGGTAATACAGGTAGTCGTAGTACCAGTCCTCATCCACGCCGACCCAGAAGGTCGGGGGAGCGTTGGTGCCGGTCGTGGTGATCGACACCCGGAGCGTGGGATTGGCCGCGCAGGTCACCGGGATCTCGACGATCGTGTTGGCGTCGGCGACCACGCTCATGGAGACCGGGTTCGGGCCGACGACCGCGCAATTGGCCGCGATACTCGAGAGCCCGAATTGGTGCACCCCGGCGATGAGCTGCAGCACCAGGGAACCCCCGGCCGCGACCCAGCCGCGGGAGGTGCCATCCACTTCTACCTGGAAGGACGGGTCGAGATCCACCCCGGATATCGGTACCCGAACCGTGACGCTGCCGGTGGGCCCGCAGTCGAACCTCAACGGCAGAGTGGAACGGCCGTTGGTCGGAATCGAGAATGACCCCGAGGTCGTGCCCAGGCAACCCGCGGGAACGCCCGACACCGCATAGGCGTATGGGCCGGCCGGCAGGTTGACCGGCACAGCCCCATTCACGGGCACATCACCGGCGAAGACCTCGGGGCACGAATAGTAGTAGTAACAGTCGTCGGTGATGGAGAGATGATAGCTGGTGACGGCGAAGGTACCCGTGGTCGTCACGACGACGTCGACGCCGGTCGTCGGCGGGGTGACACAGGCCACCGCGAACACGACCTCCACGGTGTCCCCCACGGTGACCGCGGCGGTGGCGGGGTTCGCCCCCTGGACGGCGCAGTTTGCCGCGATGCCCGAAAGCGTAACGGAGTGGTTGCCGGAGGCGAAACCGGCCAGGACGGCGGGCGTGCCGTCGGTCACGCTGACCGCGGGACGGGTGTCGACCACGGCCAGGTAGCTTCCGTCGGGCGACGGACCGGTGGTCTGCGTGCGCACTCGGATGGCGCCCGTGGTGGCAGAACAGATTGTGGTGAAGGTGACGCGCGCGGTGTCCCGCACCATTGTGCCCACGGAAACGTTCACCAAATGCGGATTCGTTTCCGCCACGCGGCAGTTGGACGCCACGCCGCTGACCCCGACGCTGTGGGAGCCTCCCGCCACGCCCGCGAACCACGTCACTCCGTTGGGCGGCAGGTGTTCTGCGAGTCCGCCGTCCACGGCCACGGCATACCCGTCCGGATCGGGATCGAACCCGGAGGTCAGGCCGCGGACCTCCACGACGCCGGTCAGGGCGGTGCAGGCCACGTCGACCACCACCCGTGCGGTGTCCCGCTTGGCTCCCCCGATGCGGACCTCGACCTCGACTGGGTTGGCAGCGGGGAAGCTGCAATTGCCCGCCGCCCCGCTGAGGGCCACACTGTGAGCGCCGGCCGGCAGATCCGGGAAGCGGACAACCCCTGCCGTCGGGAGTGCCACCGGCGAAGCCCCGTCGAGCGCGACCATGTACCCGTCGGGATCGTCGTCGACCCCCATGGGGTGCGCCCGCACCTCGACCACGCCGGTCAGTGCCGTGCAGGCGATCGCGATCTGGACCTCGGTGGTTTCGCTGGCATTGACCCCGACGGACCGGGTCGTCCCCCCGTCAATGCGGCAGTTCGGCGCGACCCCGGCGACAGTCACCGTGTGGTGCCCCATCTCCAGGGAAACCTCGACGGGCGCATCGGGGGCGAACGACTTTGGCCTCCCTCCATCGACCGAGACCGTGAGATTGCTGAAGTCGCCGTCCAGGCCGCTGAGGTTGACCGAGACCCGGATCGTTCCCTCCCCGACCCCCGTGGGGTCGCTGCAGGCGAACGAAAGAAGGGTGAACAGTGCCGCTATCCATCGCTGGGATCGCATAGTTGGGTCTCCGCGTGCCTGGTGAGCCGTCAAGGGGGTAGACGGCACCAGCGCCCCGGATTGCTCAGGTCGCCCTCACTGGCAGGTCACCGCAAAGGACAGATCGGTCGTCGTCCCGAACGGCACGTCGATGGTCACATTGTTCGGGCTGGTGACGACGCAGTTCAACGGGAC
>DAOLIZ010000028.1:0-22913 GCA_035328285.1 Gemmatimonadales bacterium | reverse complement strand
CCGTCCGCCCCGCATCAGGTCGCTGCCGGCGTCGTGACGCTCCTCCTGCTGCTCGTGGCCGCGCCGCTGGCGGCGCAGGGCGGCATGACCGAGCTGCAGCGCAGCCGGCAGCGGCTCGACTCGATCCGGCAGGAACGGCAGCGGCTGGAGGCGCAACAGGAACGGCTGCAGGGCCAGGTCCGCGACGTGAACGCCGACCTCCGCAACATCGAACGCCAGCGCGAAACCACCAACCGCATCGTCAACGAGATCGAGTCGCAGCTCGCCGGCCTGAACAACGAACTGGGCCGCGTCAGCGGCGAGCTCGCGCTCGCCGAGGACAATCTCGAGGAGAAGCAGGCGGTGCTCGAGCGGCGGCTGATCGACATCTACAAGCGCGGCCCGATGTACACCTTCCAGGCCCTGCTGGCCGCCGCTTCCTTTGGCGACCTCCTGGCGCGGTACAAGTATCTCTACCTCACGAGCCGGCAGGACCAGGCGCTGGTGCACGACGTCGAGGCGCTCAACGCGCGGGTCCGGCGCCAGCGGAACGACCTGCTCGGCATCCGGAGCACCCTCGGCAGCACGCGGGAAGACCGCGAACGGGAGCTGAAGCGCTACGCCGATCTCGCGACCGCCCGGGCGCGCCGCCTCGCCCAGCTGCAGCGCTCAGGACAGGCGACGGAGGAACGGCTGAGCGCGCTGGAGCGCGACGAGGCCCGGCTGAACGAGCTGCTCGCCGCCCTGGAACGGGCCAGCCGCAGCGCCGCCGCCGCGGGCGGGGCCCCCATCCCTGGCGGCCTGTCGACCGAGGACATCGGCAAGCTGGACTGGCCGGTCAACGGGCGGGTGGTCTACAATTTCGGGCGCACCACCCTCCCGAGCGGCGGGGTGGTTCGCTGGAACGGGATCGGCATCGGCGCGCCGCTGGGGACGCCGGTGAAGGCGGTCGAGAACGGCCGGGTCGAGCTGGTACAGCGGCTCGGGACCTATGGACTGACCGTTGTGGTGCAGCACGGCAACGGCTACCGGTCGCTGTACATGCAGCTCCAGGATGCGGCCGTGGCCGTGGGCCAGGACATCGCGCGGGGGCAGGTGATCGGCACGGTCGGGGGGGCAAACTCGGAACAGGGGCCGCACCTGCACTTCGAGATCCGGGGCGAGAATTCGATCGCCCTCGACCCGTCGGACTGGCTGCGGCGCCGGCGGTAGCGCGCTCAGGCCGCGACGGAGTCGGCGGTCCCGATCCGCTCGTCGGTTTGCGCCTTGCCGCGGAGCAGCGCCGCCTCCACGAGGGCGAAGAGATCCTCGGTCTGCACGGCGGAGGGATGCGGGAAGGTGACAATCCCCGCGCTGAGCCGGGGACGGTCCTCGGCCGCGAGTTCCGCGAACGGCGCGGCGAGGATCTGCTCCCGGACCCGCCAGACGGAGCGCCGCGCCCCCTCCATGTCCGTCTCGGGGAGGATCAGGGCAAATTCGTCGCCGCCATAGCGCGACACGAAGTCGGGGGCGCGCAGCTGGCTCTGGAGGAGACGGCCCAGCGCCGCCAGGACCCGGTCGCCTCCTTCCTTGCCGAGCCGCTCGTTGAGCGACCGGAGCTGGTCCACGTCGAGCAGGATGAGGCTGAAGCTCAGGGCATAGCGGCGGGCCCGCTCAAACTCCTCCCGAATACGGCGGTCGAGCGCGTCGAGGGTGCCGCAGCCGGTCAGCGGGTCGTGCGCCGAGACGCCGGCCAGGCGACGGTACATGGTGGACCGCCGCTCCTCCGTTTCCAGGACGCGCGCCGCGGCGGTGGTGATCGTCTCGGCGAAGGCGACCTGTTCGGGCGCCAGGGGCGCATCGGAGCGGCGTGTGCGCAGCAGGAAGACGCCCGCGATGTGCCCCTGCAATGCCACCGGGATTGCCAGGACGCTCCGGATCTGGACGCGCACCTGGTGCTCGGCCCAGTGGGCCCGGGCATCGGCAAAGAGGGGATGGGTGTGTACGTCCGGCACGAACACCGGCGTTTCCGTCCGGACCGCCTCCTGCACCTCGGGATAGCGCGCCAGGTCAACGGTCAGGTCGCGGAGGCCCGGGCTCTCGTGGACCGCGACGACCCGACCAGTCGGCTCGCCGGGCGGCGTCAGGAGGAAGGAACAGTGCGCCAGTTCCAGCGCGGAGCCGACGCGCCGCACCAGTGTCTGGATGATTTCGTCGGGCCGGATGGCCGTGGAGACCTCGGCGAAGATGTCGAACATGAGCCCGCTGACCCGGCGCTCGCGGCGATGCGATTCCAGGCTGGCGCGCCCCCGGAGCCGTGCCTCGACGCGCGCACAGAGCTCGCCCAGCTTCGCGGGCGCCGCCATGGCATCGGCCGCGCCGAGCCGGAGCGCCGCCTGCACGCCATCGGGCTGATCGGAAGCGAGGAGGGCGAACACCGGCACCTCGCTCCACGCGCCGAGGCGAAGGCGCTCCAGTTCGGCGGCGAGGTCGGCATCCGCGGCGGCCGCCGTCAACAGGGCGAGGTCGGGGAGCATGCCGATCGGCGGGTCTTCGGGCAGGTGGTCGGCCTCGAGCACCTGGAAGCCGCCGCGCACCAGGGCGCGCTCCAGCCCATCGGGCCGAAGCGTCGGGTCGCCGAGGAGCAGGACTCGTGGGTGGGCGAGGGCGCCACCCGGAGCGCGTTCAGTCACGGAGAGTCAGTCGATCCATGAAAGCATCCCGTCCAGTCACCGCGAAGAAGCACCCAGGGCGGACACACGAACGCCTCGGCGCCCATGTGTCGACCCAGGGCGGGGTGCAGACCGCCCCCGCCCGGGGCGTCGACATCGGCGCCACGGCCATCCAGATCTTTACCAAGACGCCCAACCAGTGGCGGGAGCCGGTGCTCGACGAGGGCACCGTGACCGCGTTCCGGCGGGCGTACGAAGACAGTGGTATGAACGGGGTTGTGGCGCACGATTCGTACCTGATCAACCTCGCCTCCCCCGATCCCGCGCTAACCGAGCGCTCCATCGCCTCTTTCGTGGCGGAACTCACCCGGTGTCACCAGCTGGGACTCGACGGGGTGGTGTCGCACCCGGGCAACTATCTCGACGACCGCGAGGCCGGACTGCAACGGAATGCACAGGCCTATACGAAGGCGCTGCGGGCTGCCCCCGGGGAGGTCATGGTCCTGCTGGAGACCACCGCGGGGACCGGCACCGCCCTTGGCAGCCGGTTCGAGGAACTCGCCGCCTTGCGGGCGCTGGTGCCCGACGATCTCCGCCACCGGATCGGGTTCTGCGCCGACACCTGCCATATTTACTCGGCCGGCTACGACATCGTCAACGCGTACGACGCGGTGATGGACGAATGGGACCGGCTGATCGGTCTCGAGCACCTCCGCTGCTTCCACCTCAACGATTCCAAGACCCCGTTCGACTCCCACAAGGACCGCCACGAGCTGATCGCGGAGGGGTCGCTGGGGGCCGAGCCCTTCCGCCGGATCATGCGGGACGAGCGCTTCCGGGACGTCATCAAGGTCCTCGAGACGCCCAAGGGGGACGACATGGTCACCAACGACCGCCGGATGCTCCGCCGGCTGCGGGCCTACGCCCGGGGGGGCCGGAAGTCGGTTCGTTGACTCAGCACCATCGGGGAGGCCATTTTTAGGGGATGCGACTGAAATATGCGCTTCCCGCCGCGGCGGCATTAGCCCTGGCCACTCCCCTGGCGGCCCAGGTCGAGGTGGCCGCGCTGCTCGGGGTGACCGGCAGTTCCTCGCTGGTCAACGACCAGATCGTTCAGGAAATCGAACTCAAGCCGGCGCTCGCGCCGACCTTCTTCCTTTCGGCCTCCCTCCCCGTCGCCACCCGGCTCCGCGCCAGTCTCGACCTGAGCTACGGCAGCAGCAGCGCCGACCTGACCGAGAGCGGCAATGCATCGGTCGACATCGGCTCGATCGGGGTCCTGACGGCGACGGCGGCCCTCAGCGGACCGCTGGTGTCCCGGCTCGGCTGGCGGCTCAGCCTGGGGATCCTGCAGTACATGCCGTCGGAGGATACCGGTGTGTTTCGCGACGGCGTCCCGCTCGCCGCGCTCTTCGGTGCGGGCCTCGACTGGCGTCAGCCGCTGTCGGAGCGCTGGACCGGGCTGATCGGCCTGCGGTACGACTTTCATCTCTTCACCACGCCCGTGCTCGAGACCGCCGGATTCTCCGGATCGCAGCAGGTCTCCCGGTTCGGGGTCGCCCTTGGCGCAGGTTGGGTCCCATGACCGCTCGACGCACACTTTCGCTCGCCTTGCTCGCCGCCGCCGCGCTTTCCTGCTCGGAAGCGACCGCGCCCACGCGCACATCCAATTACGAATGGCGGCTCTTCGTCGATAGCGATACCCTGAGCTTTCACTGGCCGGCGAGCATGCTCCCGGTCACGATCTGGGTCGAGGACTCGCTCGGGATGCCGGCGCAGGTCGAACAGGCCGTCGCGGCGTGGAAGCGCGTGTTCCTCTACGGTGAGTACGACGCGGTCCTGGTGTCCGACTCGTCGAGCGCCGACATCGTGGTGCGGGTCGCTCCCGCCCCCGTCAAGCTCATGACGACCGCCCAACGGCTCAACACCGTGTTCCCGGGATGTGAGGGGGCGACGGATATCGACACCGCGTCCACGCGATACCAGCTCCAGCTCCCCGTCCGGATGTACCTGACGCCCCGGTACGCACCGCCGTACGACCTCACGGAGTGTTTCCGCGTCGTTGCCCGCCACGAGCTCGGGCACTCTCTCGGGCTGTTCCAGCACAGCAGCGACAACGGCGATATCATGTTTCCCCAGCCGGAAGTCACCGAGTTCAGCGCGCGCGACATCAACACGGCGCAGGTGCTCTCCCACTGGCCCGCCAACCTGATCCCGACGCGATGAGCGATCGCAAGCAGGACGCCCTCCGGTATCACGAGGAGGGCCGGCCCGGCAAGATCCAGGTGGTCCCCACCAAGGCGACCAGCAACCAGCGCGACCTCTCCCTGGCCTATACGCCGGGCGTGGCCATCCCCTGCCTGGCCATCGCCGAGCGGCCGGAAGACGCCTACCGGTACACCGCCCGCGGCAACCTGGTCGCGGTGGTCTCCAACGGCACCGCCGTCCTGGGCCTCGGCGACATCGGTCCGCTCGCCGGCAAGCCGGTGATGGAAGGGAAGGGCGTCCTCTTCAAGACCTTCGCGGACATCGACGTCTTCGATCTCGAAATCAACGCCAACGACCCGGACGACGTGATCCGGTTCTGCGAGGCGCTGGAGCCGACGGTCGGCGGCATCAACCTCGAGGACATCAAGAGCCCGGACTGTTTCTACATCGAGGAACGACTCCGCGCATCGCTCTCGATTCCCGTCTTCCACGACGACCAGCACGGCACCGCCATCATCAGCGGTGCCGCGCTGCTCAACGGGCTGGACGTCGTCGGGAAAAAGATTGACGAAGTGCGGTGCGTCTTCCTCGGCGCCGGCGCGGCGGCCATCGCCACCGCCGAGCACTACGTCCGGCTCGGGGTGCGCCGCGAGCACATTACACTGGTCGACAAGATCGGCGTCATCAACTCGGGGCGCACCGACCTCGACCCGTACAAGCTGCGCTTCGTCCATGATCCGGCGCCGCAGACCCGCGCGGAGGCGATTGCCGGCGCCGATGTGTTCGTGGGATTGAGCGCCGCCCACGCCGTCCCCGCCTCCGAAATCGCGACGATGGCCCGCGACCCGCTCGTCTTTGCCCTGGCGAACCCCGATCCGGAAATCACGCCGGAAGAGGTCCGCGCGGTCCGCCCCGACGCCATCATCGCCACCGGCCGCACCGACTATCCGAACCAGGTGAACAATGTCCTCGGCTTTCCCTTCATCTTCCGCGGCGCCCTGGACGTGCGGGCGCGGGCGATCAACGAGGAGATGAAGATGGCGGCCACGCGCGCCCTGGCGGCGCTGGCGCGCGAGGACGTGCCCGAGGTGGTGCTCCGCGCCTATGGCGTGGACCAGATTCACTTCGGCCGCGACTACCTGATCCCGAAGCCGTTCGATCCCCGGGTGCTGCTCTGGGTCGCGCCGGCCGTCGCCTGGGCCGCGATCTCGAGCGGCGTGGCCACCCAGCCGCTCGATCTCGACGAGTACCGGCAGAAGCTCGAGAGCCGGCTGAGCCGGGGCCGGGCGGTGATGCGCAGCCTCAGCAACCGGGCCTCGATGGAATTGCAGCGGGTGGCCATGACCGACGCCGAGGATCCCCGGATCCTCCGGGCGGCGCGCATCATCCGCGACGAAGGGTCCGCGCAGCCCATCCTCGTCGGCCACGCCGCCGAAATCGCCGCCAGCGCCGAGGCCCTCGGCATGTCGCTCGAGGGAATGGAGATCGCCGACCCGTACACCTCCCCGAAGCGGGCCGCGTACGCGCAGCAGCTCTGGGCGCGGCGGCGGCGGCGGGGCATCACCGAGGGCGAGGCGCTCCGCCGGATGCGGCTCTCGTCCTATTTCGGTGCGGGCATGGTGGCGGCCGGCGACGCCGACGCCCTGGTGGTCGGGGAGAACCAGCACTACCCGGACGCGATCAAGCCGGCCATGCGGGTCATCGGCGCAGAACCGGGCAAGGCGGTGGCCGGCATTTACATGATGGTGTTCCAGGGCGAGACCATCTTCCTCGCCGACTGCACCGTCAACATCGATCCCGACAGCCAGCGGCTGAAGCAGATCGCCCTGGCGGCCGGCGCCTTCGTGCGAAAGCTCGGCATCGAGCCCCGGATCGCGATGCTGTCGTTCTCGAACTTCGGGTCCGTGAAGCATCCCGCCTCCCGCAAGGTGTGGGAGGCGGTGGCGATGCTGCACCAGGAGTATCCGCAGCTCCACGTGGACGGCGAGATGCAGGCGGATACCGCCCTCGTCGAATCGATCCTGACCCGGTACTACCCGAACAGCCGGCTGGGCGGCAAGGCGAACGTCCTTATCTTTCCGGAGCTGAGCGGGGCGAACATCTGCTACAAGCTGCTCAGCAACCTGGCCGGCGCGCAGGCGATCGGCCCCATCCTCGTCGGCATGGCAGCCCCGGTGCACGTCTTGCAGCGCGGCTCCGACGTCGACACCATCGTCAACCTGACGGTCATCGCCGCCGTCGACGCGCAGGAGCGGGCCCGAGCCCGGCACGCGCGCCCCGCGGCCGCGCCGACCGCGACCTGACTTCACTCTTCATGGAGGGACGCCCCGGGCGTCCGCATCCCACATGACTTCCAGCACCGCCACCGCATCCCGCATTCTCGCCAACCTCGGCCCGGCGAAGCTCGTCGAGTACGCCATCCGGAGAGGCGAAGGCCACCTGACGGATCGCGGGGCGTTCACGGCCGTCACGGTCCCCCACACCGGACGGTCGCCCAAGGACAAGTTCGTCGTGGAGGACGCCACGACCGCCGGGGCGGTGTGGTGGGAGAAGAACGCCAGGATGTCCCCCGCACATTTTGAATTGCTGCAGGCCGACGTGGAGGCCCATCTCGCGCAGCACGACATCTTCCAGCAGGATCTCTTTGCCGGCGCGGACCCGGCCTACCGGCTCCCGGTGCGCTTCATGGGCCCGAACGCCTGGCAGATGCTGTTTGTGCGGAACATGTTCATCCGGCCCACGCCGGCGGAACTGGTCGGCTTCCTCCCGCGGTTCCGGGTGCTGCACGCCCCCGAGTTCCAGGCTGATCCGGCGCGTCATGGCACCGCAACCGGGACGTTCATCGCGCTCAACTTCGCAAAGCGGACGGTGCTCATCGGCGGCACCCGGTACGCAGGGGAGCTCAAGAAGTCCATCTTCACCGTCCTCAACTGGCTCCTGCCCGAGCGCAACGTCTTCCCGATGCACTGCTCGGCCAACATCGGGCCGTCGGGCGACGCGGCGGTCTTCTTCGGGCTGTCGGGCACGGGCAAGACCACGCTCTCGGCGGACCCGGCCCGGCGCCTCATCGGCGACGACGAGCACGGCTGGAGCGACCGGGGCGTCTTCAATTTCGAGGGCGGATGCTACGCGAAGGTCATCCGGCTGAGCGCGTCCGGCGAACCGGAGATTCACGCCGCCACCCAGATGTTTGGCACCGTGCTCGAGAACGTGGTGCTCGACCTCGACGACCGCTCCCCCATGTTCGACGAGGACACCATCACCGAGAACACCCGCGCCAGCTACCCGATCGACTATATCCCGAACCACGAGCCGGGCGGGCAGGGCGGGCATCCGAAGACGGTCGTGTTCCTGACGGCCGACGCCTTCGGCGTGCTGCCCCCGATCGCGCGGCTGACGCCGCGGCAGGCGATGTACCATTTCCTCTCCGGCTACACCGCAAAGGTCGCGGGTACCGAACGGGGCGTGACGGAGCCGACGGCCACCTTCTCGGCCTGCTTCGGCGCGCCGTTCCTGCCGAGGCACCCGGGGGTGTACGCCCGGATGCTCGGCGAGAAGATCGCCGCGCACGGCGCCACCGTCTGGCTGGTGAACACCGGCTGGACCGGCGGCGCGTACGGCACCGGCTCGCGGATGAAGCTGGCGCACACCCGGCGGATGGTCAGCGCCGCCCTGGCCGGGGAACTCGACGGGGCCACCTTCCGGAAGGATCCGGTCTTCGGGTTCGATGTGCCCACCGCGGTGCCCGGGGTGCCGGCCAGCCTGCTCGACCCCCGGGGCACCTGGCCCGACCCGGCGGCCTATGACGCGCAGGCGGCCAAGCTGGCGCGGATGTTCGCCGACAACTTCGCGACCTTCGCCGCCGGCGTCGACGCCGACGTGGCCGCGGCTGGGCCGGCCACTGCCTGACCGGTTCGAGGTCGTTCGCGACCCGCTCTGGGACAACATCCGGCTGGACGGTGCGGCGCTTCGCGTGCTCGACACGCCCGCCGTCCAGCGCCTCCGGTACGTGCGCCAGCTCGGCCACGCCTTCCTCGTCTACCCCGGCGCCACCCACTCGCGCTTCGAGCATGCCCTCGGCGCCTATCACCTGACGAAATCGGCGCTGACGGCGCTCGCCGAGCGGGGAGAGCTGGATCCCGCCGGCGAGGACGACCGGCTCGCCGCGCGCCTGGCCGCCCTCCTCCACGACATCGGGCATTACCCGTTCTCCCACAGCCTCGAAGAGGCCGGCTTCCTCCATCACGAGTCGCTCGGCGTCGCGAAACTGACCCGGGGCGAGCTGGGCGACGTGCTGGCCTCCATCGGTGGACCCGGCCTGGCCGTCCGGATCGGCGAGCTGATCCGCGGCGAGAGCGCCAGCCCGCTCGGCGGGCTGATCAGCGGCTCACTCGATCTCGACAAGATCGAGTACCTCAGCCGCGACGCCCGGATGTGCGGCGTGCCGTACGGGGCGGTGGACGTCGATCGCCTGCTCGCGTCGCTCACCCTGGTGGAAAGCGGGCCGGGCCACTGGGAAATCGGGGTGCACGAGAAGGGGATCAGCGCACTGGAGTCGCTGCTCTTCGCCAAGTACCAGATGTACCGGAACGTGTACTGGCATCACGCCGTGCGCAGCGCGACCTGCATGTTCAAGCGGGCGGTCCGGCGCGCCGTGGCGGGCGGCGTGCTGACGGCGGAAGGGATCGCGGAGGCCACCGACGGCGGGCTGATGACCGCGCTCCTCGCGGCCGACCCGACCGGACTCGCGGCGCAGGTGCAGGAGCGCCGGCTCTTCAAGCGGGCACTGGACCTCCCGGCCAGCGACGTGCCCGACGACGTCCAGCCCTGGCTCTCGGAGGACCCCGATCTCCTCGAACAGGTCGAGGATGTACTGGCGGTCGAGGCAGGACTGACCCCCGGGCGCCTGCTCCTCGACTTCCCCGCCCGCGCGTCGATGCTGGCCGTGGACCTCCCGCTGCGCACCCGGACCGGTGCGGTGGAACGTCTCACCAACGCCGGGCGCGCAGGGCAGCTCGGCCTCCCCCGGGTGGCCGACGCCCTCTACGAGAGCGCGCGCCGGCTCCGGGTGTTCACGGAGGGGCGCGCGTCGGCCAGGCTTGAAGGGCTCATGGGATTGATCGTGCTGCCGGCGGAGGAAATCACCCGGCGCCTGGACGCAGGCTCCCCCCTGCTCCGCTAGCGCCGCCGGCTACTCGTGCCGGATCGCCTCGATCGGCGACAGGCGCGCCGCCCGGAGCGCCGGGTAGATCCCGAACACCACCCCCACCAGCACCGCCGCGCCGGCGGACACGGCGAGCGTTCCCCAGCTGAACGCCGCGTAGACCGGCGCGTCGAAGCGCTGCCGCATCAGCGCCGTGACTCCGAACGCCCCGCCAAAGCCGAGCAGCGTCCCGATCACCGAACCGAGGCCGGCAATCGTGACGGACTCGAGCAGGAACTGCGCGAGGAGATCGCGACGGCGGGCGCCGATGGCCTTCCGGACGCCGATTTCCCGCGTCCGCTCGGTCACCGAGGCGAGCAGGACGTTCATGATGCCGATCCCGCCGACCAGCAGGGCGATCCCGGTGATGGCGCCGAGGAAGAGCTTGAAGACGAGGATGGCGCGTTCGCTCTGGTTCACCCGCTGCATGTTGGTGTGGACACGCGCCTTCCGGGCCCAGTCCGCGCCGTATCGGCTCGTCAGCCACCCCTCGACCCCGGCCCGCACCCCCGCGACGTCCTCGATGCGCTCGGCCTGCAGGACCAGTGTCGGCGCCCGTGGCCGGGGCGTCGGGGCAAGCAGCGCACCCGCGAGATCGATGGGCGCGTACACGCGCGGCACGACCTCCAGGCCGGTCCCGGCCAGGACCCCGACCACCTCGTAGTCCCGGCCCCGGATGCCGAGGTGCCGCCCGAGCGCGTCCGCCGCGTTGCCACCGCCGATCGCGGAGCCCAGCGCGAGTGTCACCACCACCACCGGCGTCCCCGCGGCCGCCTCGGCGGCCGTGAAGTAGCGCCCGGCCGCGAAGCCCGGCTTCATCACGTCCGCCTGGCCGGGCAGGGTCGCGATGACCTCCACGGTGTCGGTGGTCCCCCCGGGGAGCACCGCGGTGCCGGAGCCGCTCAGCGTGAGCAGCCCCGCCGACACGTGGGGAATGGACCCCATGATCGCCTCGGCATCGGCCCGCGTGAGCACGAGGTAGTCATCGAGCGGATAGGCCTGATTGTCGATGATCTCGGCGGTACGGGGCTCCAGCACCACCGATTGCAGGTCGGTGGTTGTGGCCAGCTGCTGGCGGCCAAAACGCTCCATGCCATCGCCGAGGGTGAGGACGGCCACCAGCGCCGCGGCGCCAATGACGATTCCCAGGGTGGAGAGCGCTGTTCGAAGGGGGTTGGCCCGGAGAGTCCCGAGCGCGATGGTGAGGGAGGCGGTCATGGGAGGCCCCTACGCACCGGGGATCTTCCATGTTTCACAATGAGGCGTCCGGGCTAGTCGAGCGACTCGATCTTGACGACGATGGTGGTGATGTTGTCGAGGCCGCCTCGGCGGTTGGCCTCCATGATCATCCGGTCGACCCAGGCCTGCGGACCCTGGGGATCGGCCAGGATTTTGACCAGCTGCTCGTCCTCCAGCATCCCCGTCAGGCCGTCGGACGCGAGGAGAATGACATCCCCGGCGTGGAGGTCCCCGAAGTAGACGTCGGGCACGACATCGCTGCCGGCGCCGACGCACCGGGTGATCACGTTGCTGTACGGATGCACCCGCGCCTGCTCGGGGGTGAGGAGGCCGGCGTCAACCTGCTCCTGCACGTAGGAATGATCGCGGGTGAGCTGGAGGAACTCCCCGTCGCGGAGGAGGTAGGCGCGGCTGTCGCCGACCTGGCCGATGAAGTACCGGCCGGGGAGGAGCACGAGCGCGGTGGCCGTTGTCCCCATGCCCCGCTTGTCGTGCTCGGAGAGGGTGCGCTCGAAGATGGCCTCGTTGGCGGTGACCATCGAGCGCGCGATGCGCTCGGAGGCCTCCGCGTCGGGCAGGCCGCGCAGGGAGCCGATTTCCCGGGAGATGATCCGCACGGCCATTTCGCTGGCGACCTCTCCCGCGGCATGTCCGCCCATCCCGTCGGCGACGATGAATACGCCGCGCTCCGCCAGCATGAGGTAGTTGTCCTCGTTGCCGGACCGGACGATTCCGACGTCAGTTCGCGCGGCGCATGTGAAGTGCACGGGGCCTCGTCAGCGACCGAAGAAGAAGTAGTACGCCACGGCGACGGCCGCGGCGATCAGCACCACGACGACGACACCCCAGGCCGGGATGCGCGACGGAGGCGCGGGAGGACGCGGCGTCCGGATGGGACGGCCTGATCCGGCGGGCGCCTCGGGCCGGGTCACGGGGATCCGCGGCGTCTCGGGGATGGCAATCGCCCCGACCACCCGGGTCCCGCCACCGACCGGCGTAGGCCCGCGCACGTCCGTCGGATCGAACAGGACCGTGACATCGCCGAACCGCACGGTCGAGCCGGGCATCAACGGGACTTCTCCCCGGATCCGCTCGCCATCCACGAAGGTGCCATTGGTGGAATCCAGGTCGGCCAGGACCCAAACTGCCTCGCGCCGCTGCAACTTGGCGTGCGAGGCGCTCACGCTCTCCTCGCTGAACACCAGGTCGTTGTACTCGGCGCGGCCGATATTGATGACAGGCGTCCGGATGGGCAGTCGCTGTCCGCGGAGGCTGCCGGTCCGCACGAGCACGGTGGCCAGTGGCGGCGGGGCGGTCGGCCGGGTCGGGAACGACGGCACCATGGACGGGATGCCGTGCGCCGTGTCGTAGAGACGGTGAACGGCGCCGGGAGGCGGCGCATCTCCCTTTTCCACGGTGTCGGCGTAGAACCGGAACTCGGCCGGGCCGATCTTCAGGACGTCGCCCCGGGACAGGGTGCGGCGCTCGCCGGCCCGCACGCCGTTGACGATCACCCCGTTGGCACTCGTGTCCTCGAGCACATACCCTGCCGGGCCATTGACGATGACGGCGTGGCGCCGCGAGACGTCATTCGATTCGATGACGATGTCGGACGACGCGTCCCGCCCGATCACCAGTGGATCGGTTCCCATCACGTATTCGCGGCCGTCGCTCAGGCTCACGAGGCGGCCGCCGCTCATTGGTCCGGACGAAGGATCGGGGCCGCCGGATTCGGTCGCGGCCCGGAGGGCGGTTGCGTCGGCCTGGCGCGTGGCCCCGACCTGACGATCGTCCACGACCACCAGTTGCACGACACCCACCTGCAGCTTGTCGCCGTGCAGGAGCGGCACAGGATCGTCGCCCAGGCGCACCCCGTTCACCAGGACCACCGCGTCCGGACCCGCGCGCCGGATGGACGCCGCCGAGCGTGAGGCATGCACCAGCGCGTGGCGCTCCAGCACCCCGGCGTGCGCAAGGTGCACCGCCGCGGCAGACGAAGACCCGAGGACGGATTCCCCTGTGGCGAGCGGCCAGCGGTGACTACCAAGTTCAAGCTGAATCATCTTCGAAAACCTACCCCGTCGCCGCCCGGGAAGGCAAGGAAGCGTCCTGTGCCGCCAGTTGCAGGCGGTAGAGCCGTTCGTACAACCCCCGCTGCTCCAGCAAGCCCCGGTGTCCTCCCCGTTCCCGGATCTCGCCGTGGTGGAAGACCAGGATCTCGTCGGCGTGGAGGATGGTACTCAGGCGGTGCGCCACCACGATGCTCGTCCGGCCGACCATCAGCTCCCCGATGGCCTGCTGGATCTGGGCCTCCGCCTCGGTGTCGACCGAGCTCGTGGCCTCGTCCAGCACCAGGATCCGGGGATCGAGGGTCAGGGCCCGCGCGAAGCTGAGCAACTGGCGCTCCCCGACGCTGAGGGACTTCCCCCGTTCACCAAGCACGTGGTGATAGCCTGCCGGCAGGCGCTCGATGAACCGGTCGGCGCCCACCCGCCGGGCAGCGCGATGCGCAGCCTCCTCCGGCACGGGCGCATCGAGGCGAAGGTTGTGCAGGACATCGCCCGAAAAGAGGAAGAGGTCCTGCTGCACGAACCCGATGTACCGCCGCAGCTCCGCGGTGGGGAGGTCGCGGATGTCCACCCCATCGAGGGTGATGCGGCCACGCTCCGGGTCGTAGAAGCGGAGCAGCAGGCTGATGACGGTCGTCTTCCCCGCCCCGGTCTGCCCGACCAGCGCCACGGTCTGCCCGGGAGACGCCGTGAACGAGATATCACGGAGGACCCAGGCCCCATCGGGTCGGTACCGGAACCAGACCCCCTCGAACCGCACCTCGCCGCGGACCGGCCGCGGCAGGTGCGCCGGCGTCACCGGCTCCGGAACCGTCACCGGGGCATCGAGCAGCCCGAAGATCCGCTCCGAGGAGGCCATCGCGCTCTGCACGATGTTGAACTTCTCGGACAGGTCCTGGAGCGGCTGGAAGAACCGCCGCGTGAGCTGGATGAAGGCGGCCAGGGTGCCGACGGTCAGCGTCTGGTCGGCGAACCGGACCCCGCCATACCACAGCAGCAGCGCCACCGCCACCGACCCGAGGACTTCGATGATGGGAAAGAAGACGGCGTAGACGGTGATCGAGCGGAGGTGCGCCTCGAGATGCGACCGGTTGACCGCGGCGAATTCGTCCGCGGCGGCCCGCTCGCGCCCGAAGAGCTGCACGATGCGCATGCCGGACAGGTGCTCCTGCAGGAAGCTGTTCAGCCGGGCCAGCCGGAGCCGGATGTCCCGGAACGCCTCGCGCACCTGCCGGCGGAAGAGGTAGGCGGTCAACCACACCAGCGGGATGACGGCAAACGCCACCAGCGCCAGCCGCCAGTCGGTCCACAGCATCAGCCCCATGATAGCGAGCAGCGTGAACAGGTCGCCGAAAATCGCGACGACGCCGGAGGAAAAGAGCTCGTTGAGGGTTTCGACGTCCGAGGTGACCCGGGTCATCAGCCGGCCGACCGGGTGGCCATCGAAATAGGGGATGCTCAGCCGCTGGAGCCGGCCGAAAATTTCCATCCGGAGATCGTGCATCACCCCCTGCCCGATATGCGTGGTCAGGAGGCTCTGGGCGTACTCGGTGCCGAATTCGAGGAGGAGGGCGGCGAGATACGCGGCGGTCAGGGTGCCGAGGAGGCCAAGGTCCCGCTGCGGGACGGCCACGTCGAGCACCTGCTTCGTCAGGACCGGTCCGACCAGCGCCAGGAAGGCGTTGACGATGAGCAGCGCGACCGCGAGGGACACCAGCCCGCGCCGCGGGCGCAGGTAGGTGAGCATTCTCCGCATCAGCCCCGCGTCGTAGGATCGACCGAGGGCGTCTTCCTGCAGCGTCATCCGGGGTGCCCCGGGCCGGCGGGCGCCGGCGCGGAGGCGTCATCCAGCTCCTCGAGACCCTTGATCCCCTGCCGCACCCAGTTGGAGAAGACCAGGGCGCCGAACGCGATGGTGAAATAGCTGAGGATGGTGCGCCAGACGAGCGTGTAGAGGGGGGTGAGCGCGGCCGGCACGTACGCGGTCATGACGATGGCCGAGAGGACTTCGGCGATGCCGCTCGCGCCGGGCGTCGGGGCAAAGTAGAGCAGGAAGGTGATCAGCGTCTGCACCAGCAGCACGTCGACGAAGTGTGCCTCGATGCCGATGACGCGGAGTGCCACGTAGCCGGCCAGGAGCTTGTTCGCATGCGACGGCCCGGACAGGAGCGTCGCCCAGAAGAGCGACAGCCAGCCGCGCGGCGTGTTGAACTTGGCCACGGCGGCGTGCGCCTCGTCGATGCCGACCAGCAGCTTCTCGAGCTTGGCCTCGATCCGCCGGCTCCGGCGCCCGGCCCACGTCGCCAGCGCGTGGATGGCCTTGCTCGCCACCTGCGGGAAGACGATGACCACCAGGAGGAGGATGCCGAGCGTGGCGAAGACGCCGAGCGTGCCAAGGAAGAGGTCGTACAGCGACAGCCCGAGCAGGTCACCCTTGGAGCCGAGCGACTGCCCGGCGCCAAGCAGAATCGCCAGTGGACCGGTGATGCCGAAGAAGACGATGGTCGCGACGAAGGTCACCAGGGCGGTGGTCATTCCCACCGGCACCGTCACGCCGTATCGGCGCATCGTGTAGACCATCATCGGGGCCGCGCCGGACTGGAGCGGCGTCAGGTAGGCCGCCCAGGCGCTCATCCCGCCCGCAAGGAGCATCCCCTTGAGCGGCGGGTTGGGGTGCAGCTCGCGCGCCACGACCCAGATCCGGAGCCCCCCGCCAATCCAGTCCATCGACGCCAGCGCGACCCCCACCAGGACCCATCCCCAGTGCAGCTGGGTCAGGCCGTGCAGGAAGGCGGGGAGATTGTCCCCATAGAAGAGGACGGCGACATACCCCACCAGGGAGATGCCGACGAAGATCTCGAACCCGCGCAAGAGCAGCTTGGGGGATAGTGGGTTGGCCATGAGTGCGGAAACGTACGGGTCGGCGGAGGCGGGGTCAACTATCTTTTGGGCATGCCACCCGGGGTCATCCGCATCGTCAATGCACGGCAGCACAACCTCAAGGGGGTCACCGTCGACCTCCCCCGGCGGGCGTTGATCGTGGTCACGGGACCGTCCGGCTCCGGCAAGAGCTCGCTCGCGTTCGACACCCTCTATGCCGAGGGACAGCGCCGGTATGCCGAATCGCTGTCCACCTACGCCAAGCAGTTCCTCGACCGGATGCCCAAGCCGCTGGTCGACCGGCTGGAGGGCATCGCCCCCGCGGTGGCCATCCAGCAGCACAATCCGGCCACCTCCAGCCGCTCGACGGTGGGAACGGCCACGGAGGTGTACGACTACCTGCGGCTGCTCTGGGCGCGGGCGGGCACCACCTATTGCCGGCAATGCGGCGGGCCGGTCCGGCAGGACACCCCGCAGGAGGCGGCGACCGCCGTGGAGGCGCTCGGCCCCGGGCGGTACCAGGTCTGTTTCCCGCTCCCGCCGTCCGCCAGAAACAGTCACGCCGCCATCGTCGAGAACCTCAAGGCCCTGGGCTTTCTCCGGCTGCTTGCCGATGGCCAGCCGGTGCATCTCGAGTCGCTGGAGGCCTACCCGGACCTGACCGCCGTCGATGACCTTCTGATCGTGGTGGACCGGCTGGAAGCCGGGAAGGGGGCGCCGAACCGGCTGGTGGAGGCCATCAGCACGGCGTTCCAGGAGGGCGAAGGGATCGCGGTCGTGGTGCACGACGGCGGTCGCCTGCGGTTCACGGAACATCCGAGCTGCAGCCAGTGTGACACGCCGGCACGGGCCCCCACGCCTGCCCTGTTCTCGTTCAACAATCCGGGCGGCGCCTGCGCCGCCTGTACCGGCTTCGGCGCGGTGCTGGAATACGACGAGTCGCTGATCGTGCCCGACCCCTCGCTGGCGCTCTCCGACGGGGCCATCGACCCGTGGACCAAGCCCCGGTACGAGGCGAGGCGCCGGCTCCTCATGGAGACGGCCAGGAAGCACGGCATCGACCCCAACCGCCCCTGGGCCCGTCTCAAGGCGGCCGACCGCGCCCTCCTGCTGACCGGCAAGTCGGGACGGTTTCTTGGCATCATCCCGTTTCTCCGCAGCCTCGAGCCGAAGCGCTACAAGCAGTACATCCGCGTCTTCCTGCGGCAGTACCAGCTCGCCCTGACCTGCCCCGCCTGCCGGGGGACCCGCCTCAACGAGCACGCGCTGGCGGTGCGCCTCGGCGACGACACCATCGCCGATGTAAGCGCCCGTCCGGTCGGCACCCTGCGCGCCTGGTTGAGCGGGCTGGCGCTCAGCCCCGAACGCCAGCGGGTCGCCCAGCTGATCCTCGAACAGCTCGAGGCCCGGCTCCGGTACCTCGACGACGTGGGGCTTGGCTACCTCACCCTCGACCGGCAGGCGCGCACCCTGTCGGGAGGCGAGGCGCAGCGCATCGCGCTGTCCAATGCGCTCGGGTCGCAACTGGTGGATTCGATGTACGTCCTCGACGAGCCGTCGATCGGACTGCACCCGCGTGACACCGACCGGCTGCTCGCGCTCCTCCACCGCCTCCGCGATCTCGGCAACACCGTCATCGTCGTGGAGCACGACCTGGCCGCCGTGCGCGATGCCGACTTCATGCTGGAACTCGGGCCGGGCGCCGGCGAACGGGGCGGCACGGTCGTGCACGCCGGCCCGCCCCTCGAGGCCGGGGACACGCTGACCGGCCAGTACCTCTCCGCCGCCAAGTGCATCGCCGTGCCAAGCGCCCGGCGGCCCGCCGGCCCGCTGTGGCTCCGCGTCCGGGGTGCCACGCTGCACAACCTGCAGGGGGTGGACGTCAACATCCCCCTCGGCACGCTCACCACGGTGACCGGCGTGTCGGGCTCGGGCAAGAGTACGCTGGTGCACGACATCATCTACCGCGAACTCGAGCGCCGCCTCCATGGCGGCCACTCAGCGAAGTCCCACCTTGGCGAGCTCGTGGGCGCGGTTGGTGAGTTGTCGGGCGCGGAGCTGATCTCCGACGTGCTCCTCGTCGATCAGTCACCGATCGGCCGGACCCCGCGCTCCAATCCGGTCACCTACGTGAAGGGATTCGACGACATCCGCGAACTCTTCGCGAGCCAGCCCCTGGCGCGGGCCCGGGGCTACACCGCCTCGACCTTTTCCTTCAATCTTCCCGGGGGGCGGTGCGAGGCGTGCGAAGGCGCCGGTCACGTGCAGGTGGAGATGGTGTTCCTGGCGGACGTGTTCGTGCCCTGCGACATCTGCGGCGGGAGCCGGTACAAGCGTGAGCTGCTCGATGTGCGCATCCACGGCGCCTCCATCCACGACGTCCTCCAGTGGACGGTGGAGGAGGCGATCACGCGGTTCCGCCATCAGCCAAAGCTCGGCACGGCGCTCTGGCATCTGCACCAGGTCGGCCTCGGCTACCTCCGCCTCGGGCAGCCCGCCACGACGCTCTCCGGCGGTGAGGCGCAGCGGCTGAAGATCGCGCGGGAGCTGGCCGGGGCGAAGCGGAAGGGGGCGCGCAAGCTCTACATTCTCGACGAACCGACAACCGGACTCCATCTCGACGACGTCCGGGTGCTGATGCAGGTGCTCGACCGGCTCGTGGACGCGGGCAACACCGTGCTGCTGATCGAGCACCATCTCGACGTCATCAAGAAGTCCGACTGGATCATCGACCTCGGCCCCGAGGCGGGCGACGCCGGGGGCCGCCTCGTGGTGGAAGGGACGCCCGAGCAGGTCGCAGCCACCGGCGATTCGCTCACCGGCCGGTACCTCCAACCGTATCTCGAAGGCACCGCCGTGGGGGCAGACGCATGATCGAGCCGTTCGACGCCGCGGCGGCGGTCCGCCACCTGCGCAAGACGGACCCGGACCTGGCCACCGTCATCCGGACGGCCGGCACCTGCGGCCTCGAGCCGCGGCTGCGGTCGTCGCCGTTCGAGGAGTTGCTGGAATCGATCGTGTACCAGCAGTTGAGCGGGAAGGCGGCCGCCACCATCTATGGACGGGTCCGTGCCCTCTACCCGCCCCGGCGCGCACTCCAGCCGCAGGCCCTGCTGGACACGCCCGACGAAGCGCTGCGCGGTGCCGGCCTCTCCCGCGCCAAGCTCGCCGCCGCGAAGGACCTCGCCGCCAGGACACTCGAGGGCGTCGTCCCGACCGCGGCGGCGCTCCGGCGGATGCCGGACGAGGAGATCATCGAGCGGCTGACGGCGGTGCGCGGCGTGGGGCGATGGACGGTACAGATGCTGCTCATCTTCCGGCTCGGCAGGCCCGATGTGCTGCCAATTCATGATCTCGGAATCCAGAAGGGCTTCCAGCTGACGTATCGGACCCGCCAGTTGCCCAAGCCGGAGCGCATTGAACGCCACGGGGAACGGTGGCGCCCGTTCCGCTCGGTGGCGTCCTGGTATCTCTGGCGCGCGACCGACGGCTAGCCCCGGAGCACCGCCGTCGCCGCGCTGATGGCGCGCTGCGATCCGGTCAGCGCCAGCACATCGCCCACCCGCAGTTGCTCATCTCCTTCCGGAAGCACCAGGCGTTCGTCTCCCCGACAGAGGGCCACCACGGAGGCGCCCGTCAGGCCGCGCAGGTTGAGCTGGGCGAGCGTCCGTCCCGCCGCCGCATCCCCCGTGCCGATTTCCGCCTGCGTCAGTTCGCCGATGCCGGGAAGCAGCTGCCGGACCTCCGCCATGATGCCGGTCGCGGGGGAGGCGGGGTGCTCGCGGGTGACGGCCAGGGCCTCGACGATCATGCTGGCGCCGGCGCGGACATGGCCCTGCAGGTCCCGCGCAGAGCGCCAGAACGCGACGCCGAGCAGGAGAAGGAGCGTCCCGAGCAACACGGGCCCCCCGAACGTCGGGAGCACGGGGAGGGTCACCGCCACCATCGGGATGCCGACGATCAGCACCACCCCGATCTGCACCGAGAGCAGCAGGGCCTGGCGCGGCGCCGCGCCGAGATCCGCGCGGCCCGGGGCGGCGGCGGGGACGGCATGCGTGGAAATGGCGATCGCCAGCGAGCGCGCGCTCCGGACAATGCCATACAGCAGGGGGAAGAGGGCGGCGAGTGCGATCACGATGGCACCGGCCTGGGTGGCTGCCGAGGAAAGCCCGAGCATCTCGGCCAGACGCTCGGTCCCCGACTCCAGGGTGAGCGAGGCCCCGATCAGGATTGTGGTCAGCAGGAGCGCATCGAGCGCGATCATGCTGGCGAAGTGGCGAATGCGACCGGCGGGAGTGCTCGAGGCCGGCCGGCTCCGCGCGGCCTCGACCCATGAGCCATAGAGGGTCGCATAGGTCTGGAGGGCGTGGGGGAGGCGCCGGTCGACTTGATTGGCCACGGCGGTGGACCGGGCCACGAAGACCGGGGTCAGGAGGGCCGTCAGGACCGAGACGAAGACGGCGACGGGAGCCAGGAACGACCCGGTGGCGCCGCTTGTGACGCCGAGGCCGGCAATGATGAACGAGAACTCCCCGATCTGGCCCATCGAGAGCCCGGCGCGAATCGAGGTCCGCGTGCCGAGGCCGGCGAGGAAGGCGCCAGAGGTGACGCCGACGGTCTTGCCGACGAGCACGGCCGCGGTCAGGGCGAGCACCGCGGGCCAGTACTCCACAATGGCGCCCGGCTCGATCGACATGCCGACGGCCACGAAGAAGATGGCCGCGAACATGTCGCGCAGCGGACGGACCAGCGGTTCCACCTGCTTCGACACCCCCCCCTCGGCCACGAAAGACCCGGCCAGAAAGGCACCGAGCGCAACGGAAAATCCGGCCAGGTGGGCCAGGAGCGCGGCGGAAAAGCAGAGCCCGACGCTCGCCACGAGCGTGGTCTCGTCCCGGCGCTGCCGCACGATCCAGCGAAAGGCGCGCGGCACCGCAAAGAGCCCGACGAAGGTGACGACGGCGAGGAACAGCCCGAGGCGTGGGAGGGTTCCCGCGATCGTCTCCGCGGCCGTGCCCGTGCCGCCGATGACGGCGCTCAGCACGGCCAGGAAGAGGATGGCTACCAGGTCCTCCATCACGAGAACACCATAGACGATATCCGCCAGCGGGCCGGTGATCTGCTGGTCCTCGAAGACCTTGGCGATGATCATCGTGCTCGAGATGGCCACGATGGCGCCGGCGAACAGGCTCTCGAAGCGGGTCCAGCCAAGAGCCTGCCCCACCAGGTAGCCGAGCGACAGACAGAGGCCGATCTCGACGGCGGCAATGAGCCCGGCCGTTGACGCCAGTTTCGCGATCTTGTGGATGGTGAAGCCGAGGCCAAGCGAGAACATCAGCAGGATGACACCGAGCTCGGAGAGCGTCTGCACGGTGCCGACATCGGCGACGAGCGGGAAGAAGTCCGTCGGGCCGATGAGCACGCCGGCCACCAGGTAGCCGAAGACCGGCGGCAGGCGCAGGCGCTGCGACAGCACGCTGGTGAGCGCGGCAACGCCCAGCACGATGGCCAGGTCGGTCAGGAAGGCGATGGAGGAGTGCATCGGTCCCCAAGTTTCCCACCGGACTGCGCCGCGCGCAATGGGGCATGAAACGGATTCGGCCCGTCGCTCACTGGAGCGACGGGCCGAACGCGCCATCCAGGGATGGTGCGGCCGTCAGGGCGTGACGCCCACCGCCCGGGCCACGTTGAGGAAGCCCTTGCCGTAGAACGGGTCGGTGCCTGGCTGGCCAAGGTCCGTGGCAGAGTTCTGCAAGATGGCGCGGATCTGTGCCGGGTTCCGCACGCCTGCCGCCACCAGCAGCGCCGCAGCCCCTGACACGTGCGGTGAGGCCATGCTGGTCCCCTGGGCACCGATGATGAAAATACCGGTCTGGCACTGCGGGATCACCAGGCTCGTCTGGCTGCATGCGGCGTAGACGAAGTTGGCGTTCACGCCGGTGTTGCCGCCCGGGGCGGCGAGGTTGATGGCGGAGCGGCCGTAGTTGGTGTAATAGGCCGGTGCATTCACGTCGGTGAAGGGGCCGTTGACGCTCGCGCGATAGGTCGGTCCGGTGGCTGATACACAGATCGTGGCGGGGGTCGTGCAATAGACCTTGTAGCCGTTCCCGTCGTGATCCAGATCGATGGCGCTGTTGCCGGCTGAGACGACGATGGTGGTCCCCTTCCGGCTGGCGTAGTTGTAGACCTGATTCAAGAGTCCGACGAACTTGCCGTTGCCGGCCTTCGCAAAGGACCCCCCAAGGCTGAGGTTCATCACGTCGGCCCCGTGATCAGCGGCGTAGATGACGCCGCCCAGGATGGCGCTCGTCGGGCAGATGTCGAGATACGAACAGACCTTCACGGCCACCAGCGTGGTCTTGGAGGTGACCCCGGCCGCCGCCAGGCCGAGGCTGCTGACGGTCGCCGCTACGTGCGTGCCGTGGAAGTAGAGGTCGGTGTAGGCCGCGCGCCCGGGGAAGTACTTTGCGACGGTGTCGGCCTCGGTGAAGGGGACCCCGTTCACGTCAAACGTTCCGAGCAGGTTGACGGAACGGGACGGATCGACCAGCCCATTGAGGTCGGGGTACAGGTAGTCGATGCCGGAGTCGAGGATGAAGACCGAGACGTTCGGGGAGCCGAGCGCCCCGGCCGCCCAGGCGAGATCCGCCCCCACCGCCCGCATGTTCCACTGGCGGGGATAGA
>DAOLIZ010000027.1:14035-22926 GCA_035328285.1 Gemmatimonadales bacterium | reverse complement strand
CTCCCTGCCTCCCTGCCTCCCTGCCTCCCTGCCTCCCTGCCTCCCTGCCTCCCTGTCACTTGACCTTTCCACAGCCTGAGATTACGTTTTCGGGCTCATTAAGTCTCACTATAGGATAGAGTTATGAAGCCTACGTACCGGCCGAGAAACAAGCGGCGTATCAGCAAGCACGGCTTCCGTGCGCGGATGGCGACCCGTTGGGGTCGTGCAATCCTGTCACGGCGTCGGAAGAAGGGTCGGAAGTCGCTGGTGGTCAGCCTTCCGTCGAAGCACGGGGGCTCCTGACGTCCAGTGAGCGATTTTCGCGGGCCAGCCGGCTCGCGAAATCGTCGGACATCCGCCGTCTGCTCAACTCGGGCCGCCGGATGCGCACGGGACATTTGGAGTTTCTCTGGTCGGACAATGTGGCGGGCCTTCCCCGGATGGGACTCATCGTCCCGAAGTTCCAGTCCACGGGGGTGGCCCGCAATCGTTTGCGCCGGCGCCTGAAGGAACTGTGGCGTCGGGAAGTGCAGGGTCGCACGCCGCCGGTGGATCTGCTGGTGCGCGCCCGGCGCGAGGCCTACGCGGCCACGTTTGCGGCGCTGCGTTCCGAAGTCCACGCCTGGCGCGATGCCGTCGCCGGGAGTCCCGATGCGGCTCCGTGAGGTTCCCCGCCGGATCGTCATGCTCCCGATCCGCGGCTACCAGAAGTTCATCAGCCCCGCCCTCCCGCCGAGCTGCCGGTTCTCGCCAAGCTGCTCGCAGTACACGTTGGAGGCGGTGTCGAAATACGGCGCCCTCAAGGGCATCTGGCTCGGTCTTCGGCGCCTCATTCGCTGTCACCCGTTCAATCCCGGCGGGTACGACCCGGTACCCTGACAGGGTGACCTGACCATGGATCGTCGATTCATCTGGGCGATGGCACTCATGACGCTCATCGTCATGGCCCCCGCTCTCCTCAACAAGAAGTCCCCGGTTCCGGCGACAGACGGCCCCGACTCGGTCGCGACGACCCTGGCCGCACCGGAGACCACGAGCGCCGCCCCCATGGCGGCCGCGCCGTCGCCGTCGCCCGTGCTGTCCACGGTGCCTGGTGGCGCCGACGCGGCCCCCGAAGACACCATCCTCATCCATACCCCGCTCGCCACCTACGGGATTTCGACCCGTGGCGGCCGGCTGGTGCGCGCGGAGCTGGAGCGCTACGCCGACCAGGCGCCGGGGGAGAAGGGGGAACGCGCCAACCTG
This sequence comes from Gemmatimonadales bacterium, assembly GCA_035328285.1. Classification (GTDB taxonomy): domain Bacteria; phylum Gemmatimonadota; class Gemmatimonadetes; order Gemmatimonadales; family GWC2-71-9; genus SPDF01. The sequence goes on along the minus strand of DAOLIZ010000027.1, from coordinate 21,699 downwards.
ATTCCCGCCGGCTCTGAGGTGATGGGGCTGCGGCTGGTCGTGGGCTCGGACACGCTGCGACTGGACGACTGGGACTTCGCGACGTCGGCGACCAGCATGTCCACCGACGCCCCCCACACGATCGAACTCACGTCCACGCGGGGCGATGTCACCGTCACCCTGGCGTACACCTTCCTTCCCGACGAGTACCAGGTCGGGGTGGTGGGCACGATCACGGGAGTGGGGCCGAACGGCGGGTTGCTGCTGGTGGGAATGGGTCCCGGGCTCGCCAACACCGAGGCGAACCTGGCCGAGAACGAACGGTCCATGGGATTCGTGACCAAGGCCCAGAGCACCAAGTTCAAGGCGTTCCAGTCGCTCGACACCGCCGAAGTCGCGACGGTGAGCGGCCCGTTCGAGTGGGTGGCGGTCAAGTCGAAGTACTTCGTGACGGCCGTCCTCGCCTTCGAGCCGGGTGCTGCGCCAATCGGCGGCATGACGGTCCGCCCGCTGCCGGTGCCGGGCCAGAAGAAGGCGCACCAGGCGGCCACCTGGGTGAGCATGCCGGTGACGCCGAACGGCGAGTTCCGGTACCAGCTTTATGCCGGCCCGATGGAGTACAGCCGCCTGGCCAGGGTCGGGCATGACTTCGACGACGTGAACCCCTACGGCTGGCCCGGCTTCCGGACCGTGATCCGTCCGGTGGCGGTCGGGGTTCGCTGGATGCTGGTCTGGATGCACGAGAACCTGCACCTCGCGTACGGCATGGTGCTGGTGCTCTTCGGGATCCTGGTGCGGCTCATCCTCTGGCCGCTCAACCAGAAGGCGATGCGCTCCACGATGGCGATGCAGGCCATCCAGCCCGAACTGAAGGCCATCCAGGACAAGCACAAGGAAGACCCCGCCAAGCTGCAGCAGGAGATGTTCAAGCTCTACAAGGAGCATGGCGTCAACCCGCTGGGCGGCTGCTGGCCGATGCTGCTGCCGATGCCGGTGCTGCTGGCGCTCTTCTTCGTGTTCCAGAACACCATCGAACTGCGGGGGCAGGCGTTCCTCTGGCTGCCCGACCTCTCGCGGCCGGACCCGCTGTACATCATTCCCCTGATCATGGGGCTCTCGATGTTCGGGCTGACCAAGATGGGCCAGCGCGGCGTCCCGCCGAACCCGCAGATGAAGATGATGATGTACGTGATGCCGGTGATGATGACGGTGCTCTTCCTGAACTTCGCCTCGGGGCTGAACCTGTACTACGCCGTCAGCAACATCGCGAGCATCCCGCAGCAGTGGCTCATCAGCGAAGAGCGGATGAAGCTGAACGCGCTGCGGAACGGCGGGGGAGAGAAGAAGCCGGACGCGCCGAAGCAGCCGGCTTCGAAGAAGAAATAGCGGGGGGAGTCGGCGCTCTTCGCCCGGGCTCGGAGGCTTGCACCTCCCCGCTTCCCCGCTTCCCCGCCTGAAGTACCTTCCTGTCATGCTCGCCGATCCCATCGCCGCCCTCGCCACGCCGCCCGGCCGTTCCGCCCTGGCGGTGGTCCGGCTGTCGGGCCGGGGTGCGTTCGCCATCGCGGCGCGGGTGGTGCCGACGTTCACGACGGCGCCGCCGCGGACGGCCCATCTGGCGAATTTTGTCGATGGTGACGGGACGCTGATCGATCGGGGGCTCTACACTGTCTTTCCGGGGCCGCACAGTTATTCCGGCGAGGACCTGGTCGAGTTCTCCTGTCACGGCGGGTTCGTGGTGCCGGTCCGGCTGGTTGGCGCCCTCCTGGCGGCCGGCGCCCGTCAGGCACTCCCCGGCGAGTTCACCCGGCGCGCCGTGCTCCATGGCCGGATGGATCTGCTGCAGGCGGAGGCGGTAGGCGACCTGATCGATGCGACCGCCGCCGCCCAGGCGCGCGCCGCGCTGCATCAGATTGACGGCGGCCTCTCGCGCCGCCTCGCCGACCTCCGCACCGCGCTGCTCGACGTCGAGGCGCTCCTCGGCTACGACATCGACTTCCCTGAGGAGGACGACGGGCCGGTGGACCCGGCCCGCATCGCCGAGCGGATGACGGAATTGCAGGAGCGCGTGGCGCGGCTCCTCGCGACCGCCCCCGCCGGGGAACGGCTCCGTGCCGGGGCCCTGGTCGTCCTGGCCGGCCCGCCCAACGTCGGCAAGTCGTCGCTCTTCAACGCGCTGCTCGGCACCGACCGCGCGATCGTTACCGCCACCCCTGGCACCACGCGCGATGCCATCGAGGCCGCCACCGAGTTCCTCGGCTGGCCGGTCCGCCTGGTGGACACCGCCGGTCTCCGGGAGTCAGAGGACGAGGCGGAGCAACTCGGCGTCGGCTTCAGCCGGCGGTATCTCGAGGCGGCGGAGGTGGTCGTCGTGTGCGACGACGGCTCGGGCAGGGGGGCGGGGAGGCAGGGGGGCAGCGTCGCGGATTTGGGCCCGGCGACGGGCCGCATGATTCGGGTGATGACGAAGTCGGACTTGCCGGCCTCCCTGCCCCCCGGCCCCGCTGCCCCGCCGATCCACACCTCGGCCTTCACCGGCCAGGGCCTCGATGCGCTGAAGGCCGCCATCGTACGCACGGCATTCGGCGAGCACGCGACCCTGGCCGACCTCGAGCCGGGGCTGACCCGGGAGCGGCACCGGATCGCGCTCACACGGGCGCAGGTGGCGCTGCAGGAGGCGACGCCGCACCTGGCGGCCCGCGGCGACGCCGTGCTGGCCGCCCATCACCTGCGGGAGGCGGCGCGGGCGCTCGAGGAGTTGATTGGCGTGGTGGACGTCGATGAGGTGCTGGATCGGGTGTTTCGAAGCTTCTGCGTCGGAAAGTAGGCAGCCCGCAGCCCTTACCCCGCAACCGGATAGGGCGGCCGCTCCTTGCACTCGTTGTGGGTGCCGTCGCAGAACGGATGGGTCCGGGAGTGTCCGCATCCGCAGAGCTTCACGATGCCCGGGTGCTTCTCGGCCGGGCGCGCGATGAGGTTGCCATCACGGTCCTGCAGAACGACCTCGCCCTCGATGGTGATACTGCCCGAGGGCTTGATGGTGATGGTGACCGGCTTCATGCGACTCCCCGGGCCGCCTCGTCGGCCGCCTGCACATCCTCGGCGGGGGCCCGCAGCGCCGCGGCGATGCCATGCTGGCGCACCAGCGCCTCCGTCATCCGGTGGCCAAGGTAGTAGCCGCTCCGTTCCGGGATGACCTTGCCCTGGACCAGCCGGGCGCCGGGACTCATGCCGCCGGAGAGGTACCGGAGCCGGAGCCCGAGCGCGGCGCGGTCGAGATCAGGCTCGGCGGCGCGGGTGAGGAACGCCTCGAGCTCACGAAGCCGGCTGTACTGGCGGCGGGTGTATCCGAAATAGTCACTTAGCCGGAAACCGGGAGCCACGGCCTCGGCGGCGCGCACCGCGAGGCCTTCATTGACCAGCAGCTCGCGCAGGGTGGCCCGCCGCCCGGTCTCCCAGTAGTCGTAGTATCCGCCCGCATCCGCGACCAGGCGCTTGAAATCGCTCCGGCTTGCCGGCGAGGTGTAGCGCACCGTATGCGCCATTTCGTGCCCGACCCACAGGGGAATGAGGTCCGGGGTGAGGCCGAGGCCGTAGGTTTCCGGATTGGCGCGGCCGGTGAAATGCTCGAGGCAGATGAAGGCCACCCCGCGCCCACCCACCACAAGTTCGCCGGCATTGGCACCGCCCATCCCGACCATGAGGTAGCAGTCGGTCGGCCGATCGACCTGCAGCACCTCTTCGGCGCGGGCGAGCGTCTCTTCGACGACGCGCACAACATCGACACCTGCGAGGAGGGCGTGCAAATCACTGCGGTCGGCGGCGAGGGCATTGCGGACGACGATGTCGGCGGCGGGAGATCCGGGTTCCAGGACGTAATTGCGCCAGTAGGCGTTGAGGACGGCGCTGTGGGAGTCGAAATAGCGTTGCCAGGCGGCTTCGCGATCGTCGTCGGCGAGGACGGCGAGAAAATCGGGGACGAGATTAATCAGCACGGGCCAGAATAGGAAACTTCGGCGCGCGATGCAAGTGGCGGCGGAGGCGAGGACGTGAAAAGCGGGAAAGCGGGGAAGGTGCGGCGAACGAATGTCAACCCGTCGTGCGCTAGTGCCGCTTCTTTTTCGAGACCTCGTCGAGGAACTTGCGTTCCGCCGGCGTGAGGCTGGCGATGCCCTGGCCGCTGATCTTGTCGAGCAGCCGGTCGGTCTCGACCGCGATTTCGTCGCGCTCCGGCTGGGCGCGGCGGCGGGAGCGCGGCACCGGCGTGTCGGAGCGCGCCGCCTCGTGGGAACCCGACTGGACCATCACCGTCCGCTCGACCACCCGCGGCCGCGGGATGCGCGCGGGGCCCGCCAGTCCCTGCAGGCGGAAGAAGAGGTAGCCGAAGGCGGCGCCGCCGAGGTGGGCGATGTGGGCGATCCCGTCACCCGGGTTGAGGAGCCCGAGCACGAGGTCCATCACCAGCAGTGCGATGACCAGCGTGCGGGCGCGGATCGGCCAGGGAAGCGGGAAGACCATCAGCTCCGCATCGGGCCAGAACATGGCGTACGCCACCGCGACGCCGAGCACGGCGGCGGAGGCGCCGACGATTGCCCCGGGCTGGAGCGCCGCCAGGCCGAGGGAGAAGAGGGCGCCGCCGAGGCCGCAGTAGAGGTAGAAAAGGATGAACGACCGGCCGCCCATCCGTTCCTCCACCCGGGTGCCGAGGGAATAGAGGATCAGCATGTTGAACGCGAGGTGCATCAGCCCCGCGTGCACGAACATGTAGCTGCCGAAGGTCCAGGGATGGGTCAGGGCATAGGACAGGCTGGGGACGAACCGGAGCGACGGCTCGAGCGCGGGGAGGAGCGCCGTGAGCAGCAGCAACACGACCGCGTTGGCGATGATGAGTCGCCAGACCCAGGGTGTGGGACGCGGAAGGCCGTACATGCTCATGTCACTCCGACGGGGTGGACCCCAGGATCCGCGCCGACCGGCAGATCCGGTCGCAGAGTTCGGGAAATTCGATCCCCACCGCCCGGGCCGACTGCGGGAGCAGGCTCGTGGCGGTCATGCCGGGGAGGGTGTTCACCTCTAAACAGGAGAGCGAACCCTCCGGTGTCAAGCGGAAGTCCACCCGGCTGTACCCGCCGAGCTTGAGGGCCCGGTGGGCGGCCAGCGCCTGCTGCTGACAGTCCGCGGTCAGGGCCGGGGAGAGGTCGGCGGGGAAGATTTCCTCCGACATGCCCGGGGTGTACTTGCACTCGTAGTCGAAGATCTCGTGCCGCGGGATGATCTCGCCCACCGCGAGCGCCTGGTCGTCCAGGATCCCGACCGTGAGCTCGCGCCCGGGCACGAAGGCCTCGATCATGACTTCGTCGTCGTACTTGGCGGCCAGTGCCACGGCGGGTTCCAGCTCCGCCGCCTTCCGCACCACGCTGAGTCCGACGGTGGAGCCCTGTTTCGACGGCTTGACCACCACCGGCCAGCCGAACCGGCGCTGGACTTCAGTCAGCGAAATCGGTGCCATGGCCCAGTCCGCCGTGGCCACCCCCGCCGACCGGAAGAGCCGCTTCGAGATGTCCTTGTCCATGGCGATGCCGCTCGCCATCGGTCCGCTGCCGGTGTAGGGCACCCCGATGATCTCGAGCAGCGCCTGGAGGGTGCCGTCCTCGCCGGTGCCGCCGTGCAGCGCGAGGAAGATGACGTCCGCGTGGCGGACGACGTGGAGGTCGCCCAGCCCGGACACGAGGAGCCCGCGCTCCAGGGAGCGGAGCTTCTCGATGGAAGGGGGCGCGACGCCGACCGCGCCGCCGAGGTCGCGCGCCTCGTCGGACTCCGGGATGTAGCCGCGCGCGGTGTCAACGACCGCCACCTCGTGGCCGCACGTACGCAACGCGGCCACGACCTGCACGGCCGATGCCAGGGCGACATCGCGCTCGGAACTGGTGCCGCCGGTCAGGACGGTGACTCTCATCTGGCCCCGATCATTTCCCGCAACACATCGTACCGGCTGACGATCCCGATCAGCACGCCGTCCTGCTCCACCAGCGCCGCGGGGAGGTCGCGGGTGAGCATCGGTGCCAGGCGGTCGGAAGCGAAGCCGGCGTCGACCACCGGCAGCGACGCCTCCATCACCTCGCGCACCGGTCGGTCGAGCAGCGCCGGCTGACTCAGGGCGCGGGTCATGACCGTGGCCTCGGTGAGGGTGCCGATGGAGCGCCCCTCCTCGAGCACGGGAATCTGGCTGACGCCCCAGGTGCTCATGAGCCCCAGCGCCTGCCGCACCTGCGCGGAGGGGGCCAGGCTCACCAGTGCGGGGTGGGACCCCTGTCGGCGCGCGAGGAGGTCGGCCACGGTGCTGTGCGAGGCGTCGAGCAGCTGGTTCTCCTGCATCCACTCGTCGTTGAAGAGCTTGCTCAGGTAGCGCTCGCCGGTGTCGCACAGGATGGTGACGACGCAGGCCTTCGGGTCATCCACCTCCCGCGCCACCTGCAGGGCCAGCGCCACGTTCAGCCCGGCGGAGCCCCCGACCAGCATTCCCTCCTCGCGGGCGAGGCGGCGGGCCATGGCCATCGACTCGCGGTCGCCAAGCTGGCGGAATTCGTCGATGTATTCGAAGAGGATGGTGGTCGGGATCTTGTCGCCGCCGATCCCCTCCACCTTGTACGGCGCGCCCTCGCCCATGGAGCGGCCGCGCGCCCAATTGCTGTACTGCGAGCCGACGGGATCACCGGCGATGACCCGGATCTTCGGGTTCTGCTCCTTGAGGAACTTTCCGGCGCCGCTCACCGTGCCGCCGGTCCCGGCGCCCGCGATGAAATGCGTCACCTTGCCCTTGGTCTGTTCCCAGATTTCGGGGCCGGTGGTGCGATAGTGCGCCTCGGGATTGACGGGATTGTAGAACTGGTTGGCGAGCACCGCGCCCGGCGTGTCCTTGACGATCTGCTTCGCCTTCATGACGTAGTTGTCGGGATGGTCGGGCGGAACGGCGGTCGGGGTGATGACCACCTCCGCGCCATACGCCTTGAGCAGCCGGACCTTTTCCTGGGACATCTTGTCGGGCATGGTAAAGATGCAGCGATAGCCCTTGAGCGCGGCGGCGACGGCGATGCCCACGCCGGTGTTCCCGCTGGTGCCCTCGACGATGGTCCCGCCGGGCTTGAGATCGCCGCGCCGCTCGGCGTCCTCGATGATGGCGAGGCCGATGCGGTCCTTGACCGAGCCGCCCGGGTTGGCGTACTCCGCCTTGCCGTACACGGGGGTGCGGACGCCGGCGCCGACCCGGCCCAGCCGGATGAGCGGGGTCCAGCCGATGGTGTCGAGGACGTTGTCGTACGGAGTCTGATGGGGATGCGTCACGGCGTGGTTCCTCCAACACCGGGATGGCGAAAGTAGATCGGCTGCAGGAACGAGGCGGCGACCGCTCGGCCGTCGTGCCGCGCGGGGGCAAACCGGAGGTTGGGCGCGGCGGCCACCGCGGCGGAATCGAGCGCCGGGAATCCGCTGGATTCCTGCACGCGGGTGGAGTCGTTGACCAGCACCCCGGCCGTGTCGGCGTAGAGTCGGAGGATCACGGTGCCCTCGATGCCCTGGTCGAAGAGCGCCGGGGGGTACTCCACCGGCGTCTGCGCGTTCAGCGCCACCGGCGGGAGGTCGCGCGCCTGATCGACCGGCGGGGGCGTGCCGTCGGGCAGCTTCATGAT
>DAOLIZ010000027.1:0-13935 GCA_035328285.1 Gemmatimonadales bacterium | reverse complement strand
GGAGGTCGCGCGCCTGATCGACCGGCGGGGGCGTGCCGTCGGGCAGCTTCATGATCCCGGGCTGACCCTTGTCGCAGGCGAGGGCGAGCAGGGCCACGGCCACCACGGTGAGTCGATGCATCCACACTCCAGGACTGAATCCACGAAGGCACGAGAACGCGAAAAGACGAAACAAGAGCGGCCGTTTACCGCCCCGCTGCCCCGCTGCCGCCCCGCCCCGCCTTGCCCTGCAACTCCGCCAGCCGGTTCAACGCTTCCAGCGGCGTCATGTTCGAGACGTCCATGGCCCGCAGCGCCTCGAGGGCGGGATGGGGCGCGGGCTCGACGAAGAGCGGCAGCTGGGTCGGGTCGGGCTCGGGCGGCGGCGGCCCCTTCACGACGCGGTGGGTGCCCTCGAGCGTGGTGAGCACCGCGCGAGCCCGGGCCACGACCGCGTCGGGGAGCCCCGCGAGTTGGGCTACGTGCACCCCGTACGAGCGGTCGGTGCCGCCGGCTTCAAGGCGATGGAGGAATACTACCGTTTCTCCCGTCTCGCGCACGGCCACGTTGAGGTTGCGGGCGTGGGCCAGCCGCTCCGGCAGCTGCATCAGCTCATGATAGTGGGTCGCGAACATCGTCTTGCACCCGACCTGGTCGTGCAGGTGCTCGCTGACCGCCCAGGCGATGGCCACCCCGTCGTAGGTGCTGGTGCCGCGGCCGATCTCGTCGAGGAGGACCAGGGAGGCGCTCGTGGCGTTGTGGAGGATGGCGCTGGTTTCCGCCATCTCCACCATGAAGGTGCTCTGGCCCTGCGCCAGGTTGTCGCTGGCGCCCACCCGCGTGAAGAGCCGGTCCACGATCCCGATTTCGGCGGCGTCGGCGGGCACGAATGCGCCCATCTGCGCCAGCACCACGCAGAGCCCGATCTGCCGGAGGATGGTGCTCTTGCCGGCCATGTTGGGGCCCGTGACCAGCAGCACCCGCTCCGCCTCGCTGAAGCGCACGTCGTTCGGCATGAACGCCTCGCGCGGCATCATCCGCTCGATCACGGCGTGTCGGCTGGCGGTCAGCGACAGCCCGAAGCCGGAAGTCATGACCGGCCGGACATACCGTCCGTGCACCGCCCGCTCGGCGAGCCCCGCCCAGACGTCGAGGCGGGCCAGGAGCTGTGCGGTGCGCTGGATCCGGGCGACGTCGCCCCCGACCCGGTCGCGCAGCGCCGCCACCAGCTCCGCCTCGCGCGAACTCATCCGCTCTTCCGCGCTGAGCACCTTGCTCTCGTATTCCTTCAGCTCCGGAATGACGTACCGTTCGGCGCCGGTGAGGGTCTGCCGCCGTTCGTAGTCGGGCGGGACCCGGCTGGTGTGCGCGTGGGTGACCTCGAGGTAATAGCCGAAGACCTTGTTGTACCCGACCTTGAGCGACGGGATGCCGGTGCGCTCCCGCTCCCGCTGCTGCAGGCCGGCGATGTACTGCTTGCCGCCGTCGCGCAGGTCGCGGCTCTCGTCGAGTTCCGTATCGTACCCGCGCCGGATGGCGCCCCCCTCGGCCAGCGTGGCCGGGGGCCGGTCTTCGAGCGCGGCGGCGAGGAGCTGGCCCAGGTCGGCCAGGAGGTCGAACGCCGACTCGGCGGCGACCAGCGCGACGCTGTCGTCCCGGCGCGCGAGCCCACGGAGGCTCTCGAGCACGTCGGGGAGGCGCAGGAACGAATCGCGAAGGGCCCCGAGTTCGCGTGGCGTGGCCCGTCCGGCGGCGGCACGCCCCGCCAGCCGTTCGATGTCGCGCACCCCCTCGAGCGCCTCGCGGAGACGGGAGCGGCCGCGGGTGTCGTTGACGAGCACGGTGACAGCGTCGAGCCGCTCCTCGATCTGTTCGAGGCTGGAGAGTGGATTGATCAGCCAGGCGCGGAGGAGGCGGGCCCCCATCGGGGTGACGGTGGCGTCGATGGTCTCGAGGAGCGTGACGCCGCGCGCGCCGGCGCGGAGCGGTTCCACCAGCTCGAGGTTGCGGCGGGTCATCTCGTCGATCCAGAGGTGGCCGTCGGAGCGGCGGACGGTCGGGCGGGCGAGATGCTTGAGGCCGCCGGGCTGGAGCTCGGAGAGGTAGCGGAGCAACGCGCCCGCGGCGCCGATGGCGGGGTCGTCGGCGGGGCCGAGGCCGAGGCCGTCGAGCGAGGCGAGGTTGAAGCGTCGGGCAATTTCCTCGCGGGCCAGCGCGGGATCGAACTCCCACCGCTCCCGCGCCGTGCGCATCACGCCGTCATCGAGCTCCAGCTCGGCGTCGGCCGGACTGGCCACCTCGGCCGGCGCGAGGCGGCTCAGCGCTTCGCCCAACCCCTCGGCGGGAAGGGTCTCCAGGAGGAACTCCCCGGTCGAGAAATCGACGGCGGCCAGGCCGATGGTCCCGCTTCCCCGCTTCCCCGCCTCCCCGCCTGACGCCATGCCGACGGCCACGAGATAGTTGTTCCTCGCGCCCGCCAGCCACCCTTCCTCCAGCAGCGCGCCCGGGGTGATCGTCTCGATCACCTCGCGCTTGACGATGCCCTTGGCCTGCTTCGGATCTTCCACCTGTTCGCAGATGGCGACGCGAAGCCCGGCGCCCACGAGTTGCCGCAGGTAGTCCGCGGCGGCCTTGACCGGGACACCGGCGAGGGGAATGCCGTCGCCGCGGCTGGTGAGGGTGATGTTCAGCAGCTTGGCGGCGCGCTCGGCGTCGTCGAAGAACATCTCGTAGAAGTCGCCCATGCGGAAGAACAGGATCGCGTCCTGGTGCCGCGACTTGATGTCGCGGTACTGCAGCATGAGCGGAGAATTCAGCGGATCGGCGGCCACGGCGGTGCTAGGGTACCAGCACGAAGGGGCTGCCGCCGAGCTTGGCCTTGATGGCGGCGGCGGCGGCATCGGCGGCCTCACGCGAGGCGAGCCCGAGGACGCGCACCTTGTAGAGGTTGCCCTGTTCCTTGACGGCGGTGCCGGTCATCCCCATCGCCTTGAGGTCGGCGATAACGCTGTTGGCGGAGGCCTGCGAGGAGACGGCGGCGACCTGCACACCCCAAGCGCCGGAGGCGGGCTGGGCAGGTGGCTGCGGGGCAGCGGGGCCGGCACTGCTGTCGGTCTGACCGGCGCAGCGGCCCTGCAGGAACTCGAGCCGGTTCTTCGCCTCGACGTCGGCGGAGGGGCTCGCGAGGCCGCGGGTGATCCACGCACAGGCGTCGGCGGGCTTGCCGAGCTCGAAGCTGGCGCGTGCGGCCCAGTAGGAGGCCGACGGCAGGAGCGCGCTCGAGGGATCGTTGGCGCGAATCTGCTCGGCGCCGCGAACCGTTCCGGCAAAGTTACGGGAGGCGAAGTCCATCTGCGCGAGGCGCAGCAGCGCATCGTCGGCCCAGGGGCTGGTGGGGTATTCCACCGCTACCTTCTGGTAGGCGCGCTGCATCTCCGTCGTGGTGCGGGCGATGGCGCCCTGCGTGTAGAGAATCTCCGGGTACAGCGGATCGCTGACCGGGGTGACGGCCAGGAGCCCGTTGACGATGGCGGTGGCGGAGTCGGGCAGACCCTCGGCGGCCAGCTGCACGGCGGTCTTGAGCCGGGTGTCGGTCTGGGCGTGGGCGTTGGGCGCGGCGATGATCAGCAGCAGCGCCAGGCTGAACAGGTATTTCACGGTTGCTCCGGTTACTGAATTCAGAACAGCGGACTCACGCGAAGACGCGAAGGCGCGAAGGGTGACAGCCACTCTCAATCCTTCATGGCCAGTCGCAACACCAGTTCCTGCATGGTGCCGATGTCGCCGGTGATGGTGGTGCTCTTGCTGGCGCGGTCGGCGTCGAGCGTGGCCTTCAGGGCGGCGCGGAGGCGGGGCTGGGTCCAGCGCTCCGCCCAGCGGCAGAAGTTGTTGACCTCTTCTCCCCACTGGCCGAGCCCGGCCGGGCGGGCCGACTTGACGATGTCCCAGGCGGCGGTGTTGAGCTGCCGGCCCCGGACCTTCCTGTCATAATGCGCGCGCACGGCGGCCGTCGCCACCAGGGCGGTGCCGAGCAGCTGGGCGAGACGCACGCCGGACACGCCGGTCTGCGAGAGGACCACGGGGGTCAGCCGGAGCGCGGTGGCGGTGTCGCCAGCCATGACGGCGTTGCGCCAGTCGTACGGCGTCTCGCCGTGGCGGACGCCGACCAGGTCGCCGAGGCGCTCGAGGGTGACGGGCCCCTCACTGGCGAGGCCATAGAGCTTCTGGAGTTCGGAGCGGAGGGCGCCGAGGTCGGTCCCGACGGTCTTGAGGAGATGCGCCTCGGCGCCGGGCGCAAAGGTGATGCCCATCGTCCTGGCTTCGCGTGCCACCCACCGGGTGGCTTCCTCGACGGTCAGTTCCGCGAAGGCGACGGTGTAGGTGTGCTTGGCGAGGTCGGTGTCGGGCTTGTCGTCCTTGGCCTCCCCGGCGGCGCCCTGGACCAGCACCAGCACCGTCTCGGGAATCGGCTGCTCAAGGTACTGCAGGACTGCCTTCTTGCCGCGCGTCTTCCGCTTCCATGCCTCGACGTCGCGCACCACCACGACGCGGCGATCCGCCATCATCGGCAGGGTGGTGCAGAGGGAGAGCACGTCCTCGGGTTCGAGCTGCTGGGCGGAGCGGATGTCGAGGTTGAAGTCGCGGAGCCCGGGGTCCAGCACCTTGTCCAGCAGGGCGGTGGTGGCCTCGTCCTTCAGCACATTTTCGGCGCCCAGGAAATAGTACGCGGGGGCGAATTTCCCCGCGTCGAGGGCCTTGGTGAAGGTGCCGTAGGAGTGGGTGGGCATCGCCTAAAGATAGGCGATGCGGGGGGGCAGCGGGGCCGGGAGGCAGTCTCTCGGCCCCCCGGCCCCCCTGCCCTGCCGCCTAGCCCAGATGCGGCTGGATCTCCTCGGCGAACGCCGAGCGGGCCCGGTTGAGGCGGCTCTTCACGGTGCCGAGGTTGGTGCGGGTGATCTCGGCGATCTCCTCGTAGCTCTTCCCCTCGAGTTCGCGCATCACGAACACCTCCCGGTGGGTCTCACCGAGGCGGTCCACGGCGGCGTCCACGAGTTCGCGCAGGTGGCGCTGGTGATAGAGCTCGTCGGGCTGGTTGTCCGGGTCCTCGAACTCGATCGGGGCCCCGTCGGGATGGTTGCTCTCGAGGGTCTGGTAGAGCACCAGCGGGCTCCGCTTCCGGTTGCGGAGTTCATTCCGCGCCAGGTTGGAGGCGATGGTGTAGACCCAGGTGGAGAACTTCCGGCTCCGGTCAAACCGGTTGAGGTGCCGGTATACGCGCAGGAAGGCCTCCTGCACCAGGTCCTCGGCGCGCTCGCGGTCCTGGATCATCCGGGTGACGAAGTTGACGAGCCGCGGCTGGTAGCGGGTGACGAGACGAGTGAAGGCGCGTTCGTCGCCGGCCAGGTGGGCGGCGATGAGGTCGTTGGTGTCGGTCTGGGCGGTGAAGCTGGGAACGTACGCCAGGGCGGTGGCAGACATCGGTTCCATCTCCATCCGGACTCGAGTCCGGTCGCTGGTGTGATGGCCCCGGAAATACCGAGGCGCCAACATTGTTCAATGTTGACGCCGACAAGTTTATACAAACCACCGTGTTTGTTCAAGTCCCAACTTTGTAACATTGTACAAACAACAGGCCCGCCAGGCTCTTGCCGTCAGTTATCTCCTTGTTTTGTATCATCTTACGCACCTTGGACAGGGGGAATTCATGGAGCTCCATGAACTCGTCCGCCTCCCTGGCGTGTTCACCCTTGGTCAGGCCCGTGGCCATATATAGGTGAATGACCTCGTCGGAAAAGCCGGGGGTCGTCACGATCGAGAGGAGGTGGGTGACGGCGTCCGCCGAGTATCCGGTCTCCTCCTGCAGTTCGCGGCGTGCGCAGGTCTCGGGATGCGCCGCCTCTCCGGCATCGAGCTTCCCCGCGGGGATTTCCCAGAGCCAGCCGCCCGCGGCGTGGCGGAAGTGGCGGATGAGGAGGATGCGAGGGTCGCTGGCGGTCGGATCATCGAGGAACGGGACCACGGCGGCCGCCCCCGGGTGCCGCACGACATCGAGTTTTCCTTCGCTGCCGTCGGGGAACTCGACGGTGTGCTCCTCGAGCCGGATGATGCGGCCCTGGTGGATGACCTCGGCGCGCTTGAGGGTCACGGGTGGCTCTCTCCGTAGGGGTGATAGCCGGCGCGCCGGATGATGGTCCATCCGATGATGGCGCCGGAGAGCTGGATCAGTGGATCGGTCACATCGACGAAGCGGCCCTGGACGACCAGCTGCAGTGCCTCGGTGCCGAAGGCGAGCCAGACGGCGGGCCAGAGGTTGCCGAGCCACCCCGTTCGGCGCCAGGGCCAGACGGCGAGGAGCGCACCGAGGGGGAGGTAGAGACAGAAGGGCCCGACGACGTCCGCCACGCTGAAGACGTCCATCCGTCCGCCGAGGGCGGCCAGCGGCACCCACCAGTCGGCCGACAGGCGCTCGGACAGCGGAAGAAACTCTGGCACCCACGGTCGCAGGGCCCAGAGCGCAATGAGCGCGGCGAGCAGGCGGAGCACCGCGCGCGGGCGGGCCGGGCCACGCATCCGTTTCGAGAACTCGGGGAGGACGCGCGCGCCGAGGAATGCGCCGGCGGCGATGGCCAGCGCGTGCACGACCACGGCGCCGGCGATGATGGGCTGTCCGTTCGGTCCGTGCAGCAGCTCGGCAAGGAGGGCGAGCGCGGCGCCGTATACTACGACGCGAGTGCGTGCGGCGGCGTATCCGACGTCAGCCTCGACCAGGGCCGCCACGGCAAAGATCCCCGCCGGGAGGAAGAGGAAGACGTCCTCGATCGGCAGGTCGAGCAGGGAGCGCCAGCTGAAGGACCCGAGTGCGACGCTCATCCGTGCGAACGGTCCCCCGGACGCCCCGAAGATCTCGTCCTGCCGGAAGAGGGGGACGGTGGCCTCGATGAGGCAGGCGAGGCCATAGGGTCCTGCGATGGCGCGCGCCGGAATGCCGATGAAGGAACGGCGCCCCTTCGACGAGGCGGCGAGCCGCACCAGGAACACGAACCCGAGGGCGCCGATGGCGGTGCCGACGGTATTGGTGAGCACGTCGACGAGGCTGGCGTTCCGGGTGGCGGAGAAGAGCTGCGCGGTTTCCACGCTCAGGCTGATGGCGGCGCCGGTCAGGAGAGCCAGGAGCAGCTGCCGGCTGGTCCGGCCTGCGGGCGCGGTGGCCATCCAGACCACGCCCCAGCCGGCGAAGAGCGCAAGGTTTCGGAGGGCGTCGATCGCGTCGCGCGCGCCAATACCAGGATTCAGCGCGCGGGCCAGGCGGGCAGCGACCTGCGCGTGGTCAGGGCTGAAGTCGAAGGATGAGAGGGTGGCGAGGAGGAGGATGCCGACGAAGGCCGCGCGCGCGGGGAGGCGGGCGCGATCGAGAATACTGCCGAGGGGTGCGGGGGGAGCCGGGGTCAAGTGGCGGAGAGGGTCGTCACCCGCTTCTCGACCGCCGCGACCGACTTCCGGATGATCGCGTCGAGCACCTCCAGGTCCACGTCCTCAAGCCGCGTGAGGTAGAGACACCCGCCACCGCTCTTCCGATGCTTGCCGAGTTTCTTGAGCAGCGGCCCGAACTCCTTGAATCCCGCCATGACGTAGACCGTCATCGCGGCCTTGCGGGGGGAGAACCCGGCCAGGAACCAGTCCCCCTCCTGGCCGCTGGCGTACCGGTAGTGGTAGCGGCCGTAGCCGACGATCGAAGGCCCCCACATGACCGGGCGCTTCCCGGTGGCGGCCTTGAAGACCTTGAGCAGGGTGCGCGCCTCGCTCCGGCGGCGCTCGTCGGGCACGGCGGCGATGAACTTGGTGACGCTGGCTTTGGTGGGCTGGGTCTTGAGTTCGGCCATGGGGGCTCCTTGTCAGCTGGGAATCTGGTGGGAGAGAGCGGGGAGGGCCAGACCTGATGTGGTGGCGGGGTGAGTCTCACACGAAGACAGGACGAGACGAAAACGTCAATATTTCACGATTATTCCATGGAAATGGCAATATTTTACGATATTTCGTCGATTTCTGGTCGGTTTTGCTGGATTTCTTTTGATCCGGGCCGTGGTTCACGCGAAGGCGCGAAGAAGCGAAATTCGTGATGAAATTGGCCAAAAAACGCCAGATACACCAAAAATCAAGCGAAAAACAAGCAAAATCAATAGAAATTGCAGCTATTCGGCCAGTTTTTGCAGTTCTGCGTGAAGCACTACCATCGCCCAGGTGTCGCGCTCACAGTAGGCAAGAAGGTCAGTCCGCAGCCGCGCTTCCTCGTCGGGGGCCATGGGGGTGGTGCCATAGAGCATTCTGGCAATCTCCAGTTGTGCGGTGCTTCCGTCTGTGATCGCGAGCCCGTCGTAGGTGACGGAGGGGCAGAGCGTGGGAAGGACGACCTTCAGGGAGAATGACCCATTGAAGTCTGGGTGATACACGTGGTGGGCCACCATGGGCTCCAGGTCGACCACTCGCGCATGAATTCTCATCAGGTCGTCGGCGAGTTCAGGGACTGCTTCGGCCAACCCTTTCAGGCAGGACTTTTCGAAACTGGAATGGTAGGTCACTACGGAGCCGTCGCCCACACAATGGGCGACCAGCGACTCAGCGAGCGCCCGACGCGGGTCGGCGCCGTCCTGAGCCAGGAACGCAACGTGCCGATGACCGCTTCCCACTTCTCGGTGGGCAGAGTACTGGACCGGAATCTTCGTCCATGGAGCTGTAGCCGGGAAGCGAGGAATTGCGAACGACACGGTTTCGAAATCGAGGTAGACCAAGGGCCTCCGCCATT
Source organism: Gemmatimonadales bacterium (assembly GCA_035328285.1). Lineage (GTDB taxonomy): Bacteria > Gemmatimonadota > Gemmatimonadetes > Gemmatimonadales > GWC2-71-9 > SPDF01. The sequence continues at coordinate 5,156 of DAOLIZ010000027.1, read as the reverse complement.
GATCGAGCGCGCCGCGCAGCGTCGGCTCGACCACCAACGCACCGATGCGTGCCGCTGCCTGTTGTCGCCGTTGAATGGCGTTGAGCTTCGTTGTCGGAGGTATGTCCACGAAAGTCGTGGCACCCGCCCGCTCGAGATCGAGCTTGTCACCCCACTTCATCCGGTAGAACCTGTTGACCGCAAATCGTTCCCGAGGCCAGCAGCGATCGTAAAACGGACACCCTCCGCAGGAGGCATTCCTGCTATCACCCGGGAGCGGGCCATCAAGGACCGCGAGCAATCGTTCGACCTTGTTCGGCACTTCGGATACCAATCGCTCGGTCTCGTTTGTGACGTCCCGTCGAACGAAGAGCGAGCCAAGGTCCGGATGCTGGCAGGTCCGGTTCAGGTGCATCACCTCCGCCCGCGTCACCTCGACACCGGCCAGCATGGCCACATGTCGCTGAAAGGCGACGTCCCACAGATGCTCCTCTTGGATCTCGTTGCTGCCCTTCACTTCGATGAGCGCGTTCGTCTCGTCGTGGAGCGGCTCGAGCAGGTCGACACGTGCGTGGAGATGCCCCGCCTGAAGCGGCACCTCGTGCCGAGCCTCGCGCACCCAAGGCCGGGCGGCCAGGGTGACCTCCTGGCCCTGGCGGAACATCCACTGGGCCTGCGCATCGGGACGCAGTTCGGGTGCGTCTGGGTCGTGCACTTCCCACCAGAGGCGCTTTGGACAGGCAAGGCCGCTCTGAAACAGCGTCTTTGTCAGCGTGACAGACCCCACTTGATCAGCCTTTCGCGAATTCCTCAACTCCTAGGCCATGACTCCCTCATGCCGGTACGCTGCCAGCACATCCTCACTGAAGCAGACGAAGATGACTTCTTCCACGCCTGACGCCGGCGCCACTTCATGCGCCACCCGCACGGCGATGGCCGTGGCGGGATGCAGCGGATACCCGAAGATCCCCGCGCTGATGGCCGGGAAGGCGATGCTCTTCACCCGGCACTCCTGCGCCAGCTGGAACGCGGAGCGATACGCCCTGGCCAGCTGTTCCGGTTCGCCGTTGTCACCGCCGAGCCAGCGGGGGCCGACCGCGTGGATGACGAGCCGCGCCGGCAGCTCGAAGCCGGGGGTAACGCGTGCCTCGCCGACGGGGCAGGGGCCCAGCGCGGCGCACGCCTCGGCGAGTTCGGGTCCGGCGGCACGGTGGATGGCGCCGCAGACGCCGCCGCCCGGAGCCAACTGGTCGTTCGCGGCGTTGACGATGGCGTCCACATCGAGCGTGGTGATGTCGGCGAGGACGGCGCGGAAGGCGACGGTCATGGGTTCTCCCTGCGAAGTCGCTGAATCTCTTCCAGGACTTCGATGTCGGCCGCATCCTGCAGGCGGCCGGTGCGCTTGGTTGCGATCAGGTCTTCGAGTCCAATGAGAGGAATGGTCACGCCTTCCGCGTCGACCTGAGTCGAGCGGACAATCGCATCGTCATACGTCACGCTCCATGCCACCGTAAACAGGTCCACCCGTGGGTCGTCACCGATGATGGTGATTGGCTTCCGAAGGACTTCCTCGGCGGTCCACTCCCTGGCAAATCCGTATCCCACTCCCGCCAGCCCTTCGAACACTCGGCGGGCATTGTCGAGTGTCCGCTCGATGAGGATGTCCACATCCTTCGTGGCGCGGACATACCCGTGGAGAATACAGGCCACGCCCCCAATGACCAGGTAGCGTGCACCAGCGCCGTTGAGTGCCGCGCAGACCTGTGCAGCGCGACCTTCGGGGCTCACCCGCGCGCGATTTGTGTCGTCTTCCATCGGTCGTAGTCCTCGTAGGAATCAAAGCCGATGATCTGGGATCGATTGCGTGGCGGTCGCACCATCCGACTCAGGCGCACCATTTCCTCCGCGTCCCGCAAGCGCTCCTCGGGTGTCGCGGCCAGGTCCGCCTTCAGTCGGCGCAACCGAGCCGCCTCCATTTCGACCTCATGGCCGGCGTAGGGGTTGGTGACAGGCTCGCGAACCACGCAGACGTCGCTACTCTGGGCCATCCGCCGCACCGCCTCGCCCATCACCCAGCTTCTCGAGCGGTCCAGCTTGGACGCCAGCTGGTCCGCCAGCTTCAGGACGTCGGCAGGAATGGTGATAGAGATCCGGGCAAAGGGAGGTTTCTTAGGCATACTGAATAATATCTGGTAATATCATCGACGGCGCAAGCCGCCTCGATTCTATCTAGGGGCTCACGCGGTGGCGCGAAAACACTCAAGAAATCTCGAAAAGTGCTGATATTTCGGCAATGATTCGCCAAGAATTGGCTATTCTCTGTACATAGTTGATAATTCCGATCTTCAGCAGTTCTTCCGCGCCTCCCACGCCGCTAATTCTTCGAGTCGGTCCCTGGGTGCGGAAAGCTCAAAAAGGCCGCAGAAGACGCGCGGAACAGCACCACATTGGCACAAGAATGAGAGAAAGACATCATTTCTCTTGCCATCTGGACCGTGATTACGGTGTATTCATCGGCGCAGTCCCGGTTGTTTCGCATGGCGGGGACTGCACCCACCCCCGCTCTCAGTCCCGCGGTGGCCAAGGTGCTGAGCCGGATTGGGGGCAGCGCGGTCAAGCCTTACATGATCGCGGCCTGCGAGGGTCTCGATCAGAGGATGCGGCGGATTGCGGCCGAGGCCCTGACGGACTGGCGGTAGGGCACAATGTCACTGGAGCAACTCGGCCTGCGGCGGAAGCGGATGGGGGGTGGTGAGCGTAAATGGAGGAACCGACCCGCCTGTCACGAGGATCCGTCCGTCCTGCAGCACGGAGCTGACGCCGTTCATCCGTGGCGTTGCAAAGTTGGCGAGCAGCGGGGTGAATTGCCCCGATGATGGGTCGTAGATTTCGCCGTATGGAAGTGGATAGGACCAGGGTCCACCCACCGCGAACCCCCCGAGTATGACGACGGTCCCGTCTGTCCGGAGGCTCGCGGAGTGCCCGTACCGAGCGAGCGCCATGTCCCCGACCGCTCCAAATGTGCCAGTGCTAGGGTCGAAGACCTCTACAGTCGGATTGATCGGGGCTGGCCCCCCGGACGCAGCAAGCTGGCCCCCCGCGACAAGTACACGACCGTCACTCAACCTGGTGAACGTCCCGCCCGAGTGGAGATTGCTCATGCTCCCCGTAGACGCGAACACGCCAGTCGTAGGGTCGTAGATTTCGGCCCGAACATCACCGTTACCCAGTGCCAACACGCGGCCATCCAACAAGGTGATGAGCCAGGTCACCTCCATCCCAGTTGTCAGACCACCGGTTGCAGACCAGGTGTCGGCGACCGGGTTGTACAGGAAATTTCCGTTTGTTGCCACCAGGACCCGTCCATCTTGAAGCAGCGCCGCGGCCGGTGGAGCAAATCGGCCGGCCGGCATGTCAGCGCGGGCGGAGAAGGCCCCGGTGGCCGGATCATATGATTGAGTGGAGGTGCCGGTCGGGCCACCGACCATCAGCACGGTGCCATCCGCCATGGCCAGCACGGAAGACGGAGCGGGCGACCAAGGTGCGGTGCCGGTCGCCGAGAACGTTCCGGATCCGGGGTCGTACAGTTCAGCCGTCGACACGAACTGGGACATTGAATCGAAACCACCCACGACAAGTACGCGGCCGTCGTTCAGCGTGATCGCGGCGTGAGCGGTGCGAGGCCGGACCAGCGATGCGGCTAACGAGAAGGCGCCGGGGGCGGGTGTCACCGCCACGATGGTCGCCGTGTCTGTCACAACGGAATCGGCGCCGTTCTTGACTGTCAACGTGAAGAGGGTCGTGCCGGAGAGTGGTGTCGTCGAGACAAAATCGTGGGAGACGTCGCCAATGCCGTGATCGATCGTCGCGACGGCGTCGGGCCAATGTTCATAGAGGAGTGACAGGAATCCGCTTCCGCCGATCGGGGCGACGCGGCTCTTGGGGTCGAAGTAATAGATCTGCGGTGGCTTGAACAGCTCGACCGCCAGCTGGGCGACTGCTGTCTGGCCGGCGAATCCCGTGACGGTGAGCTGGAAGGTCGTAGTGAATGGAAGCACGCCGATGGCGATCGGGACACCGGAAGCCACGGCCCCGATCCCCTGATCTACCACACCCGTGCCATCTGAAAAGACGGCGGTCAGCGACGCCCCCTGACCCTCCGTGACCGCCGCAGGCGTCGCGGTCCACGAAGTAATGCTCGGCGGCGGCGGTGCGGGCCGCACTAGGATCGAATCCGACCCTGTCACCGCGGAGTCGGCCAGGTTGGTCACGGTGCAGTGGACAACCACGGTCGCTGGATTGGCGCTGGTCAGCGAAACGCTGGCCGAGGTCTGACCCGTCGTGATGACGCCGCCCGTTACCGTCCAGGAGTACGACATACCTGCTTGCGAGGGAACCGACGCAACGATCGTCCCCACACCCGCATAGGCGCTGTCGGGTGCGGTCACTAGGGCACTGGGCGCTGCGACGACTTGTGCCCGTGAGGTGTCAGTGCTAGTCCCGTTCTGGGTGCTGGTGGCCACGATGCGGTACGTGCCGGGGGAGGAGCCCGCGGTGTAGGCCCCGCCCGAGGTGATGGCCCCGGACGACGCCCCATCGGGGAGCGACCAGGTGACCGCGCTATTCTGCGTCCCGGTCACGGCGGCATGGAAGGTGATGGCTGTGCCGACGGTAAGGGTGTCTCGTGCGGGGGTGACGTTGACAATGATCGGGGTCGGCGCCGGGCCAGTCCCCCCATCCGATCCGCCACACGCGGACAACATGAAGAGCACCGTCGGGGCGGCGAGGCGAACGAGGACAATGCGCATGCATCACTCGCGAAAGTAGAAAGTTGATGGGAGAACATGCCTCAGGATCTGCCGGGCTCTCGGGGGGTGAGAGCGCTCGAATTCTATTCTACACCTCTTATCCGACCTGTCTAGCTGTCCTTACCCCTCCTTCTTCCCTCCCCGCCACACCTCCACGCCCCGATCCGTCCCATGCACCATCAGCCGGGCATCGGGACCGCCGTAGCACCGCATCAGGTCGTGCATCATCGCCTCCTCCCCGGCCCAGGGGTAGCCGAAGACGAGGTCGAACTCGTCGAGCGACTTCCCCAGTTCGAGATAGCCCGATCGCCCCTGCCCGATCGTGCCGAGCCGGCCGTCGCCGTCCTTCGGCTTCCAGGCGTACCCCTC
>DAOLIZ010000026.1:0-23145 GCA_035328285.1 Gemmatimonadales bacterium | reverse complement strand
CAGTACTCGTCCAGCTGCGAGAACCCGATCAGCACCTCGCGCGGCTTCGAGCCGTCGGGCGGACCGAGGATCCCCGCGATCTCCAGCTGATCGATGATGCGCGCCGCCCGGCCGTAGCCGATCCGGAGCCGGCGCTGCAGCAGCGACGTCGAGCCGTTCTGGTTCTGGATGCAGGCCTCGGCCGCCTCGCGGAAGAGGCTGTCGCGCTCGCTGCCGTCGCCGCCGTCCGCACTTCCCCCGCCCGCCGCCGCCGCCTCGTGCGCCCGCACCGTCTCCAGGATGTCGCTCTCCGCCTCGGCCGACTCCTTGGCCGCCGCCTGCCGCGCCTCCCGCCGCTTCACGTACCACTCCATCACCCGCTCCGACTCCTCGGTGCCGATGAACGCTCCCTGCAGCCGCAGCGGCTCGCTCTTGCCCGGCGGCAGGAAAAGCATGTCGCCGTTGCCCAGCAGCGCCTCGGCGCCGTTCTGGTCGAGGATCGTGCGGCTGTCCACCTTGGACGCCACCCGGAAGGCGATGCGGCTCGGGAAGTTCGCCTTGATGAGGCCGGTGATCACGTTCACCGAGGGGCGCTGCGTGGCGAGAATCAGGTGGATGCCGATGGCCCGCGCCTTCTGCGCCAGCATCGCGAGCGGCGTCTCCACCTCGCCCTGCACCGTCATCATGAGGTCGGCCAGCTCGTCCACGAAGAGCACGATGAACGGCAGGTGACCCTCGGTGTACGCCTCCTCCTCGGGGGGCGGCGGCGGGGTGTCGGCCGGCTCGTCGTTGACCGTCGTGAGGGTGAGCCTGGGCCGGGCCGGGTTCTTGAGCGGCTTCCCCTCCGCCACCTTCCGGTTGAAGTCGGCAAGGTTGCGCGCGCTGTTGGCGTGCAGCAACTCGTACCGCCGGTTCATTTCCCAGACCGCCCACTTCAGCGCCGTCGCCGCCTCGTTGTTGTTGGTCACCACCTTGTGCCGCAGGTGGGGCAGCGAGTTGTACATCGAGAGTTCGACCATCTTGGGGTCGATCATCAGCATGCGCAGGTCGTGCGGCGTGTATCGGTAGACCAGGCTGGTGATGATCGTGTTGATGGCGACCGACTTGCCCGACCCGGTGGCGCCGGCGATGAGGAGGTGGGGCATCTTGCCGAGGTCGGCGATGACCGGGCGGCCCTCCAGGTCCCGGCCGAGGGCCACCGGCAGCGTGGCGCGTGAGCGCTCCCACTCCGGCGCCGCGATGAGCTCCCGGATCGAGACGATGCGCGCGGTCGGGTTCGGCACCTCGATCCCGACGGCACCCTTCCCAGGTATCGGCGCGACGATGCGAATCGACGGGGCATGCATGGCCAGCGCCAGGTCGTCGGCCAGCGCCGCGATGCGCCCGACCTTGACCCCGGGGGCCGGGACGATCTCGAACTGGGTGACGACCGGGCCGGTGGTCCGTCCCGCGATGGTGCCGTCGACCTTGAAGGTCCGCAGCGTGTCCAGCAGCACCTGGCCGAGGCGGTCGAGTTGCGCCTCCCCGGCGTCGATGTCCCGCCGCGGCGGCTCCTGCAGGAGTTCGATCGGCGGCAGTTCCGATTCGACGTCCGGCACCGGGGCCGGCGCCAGGGGCTTGGCCTTCGGCGGCTTGGCCTCGCGCGTCTTCCGGGAGCTTGAGCCCTTGGCGGGCACCTCGTCCTCTTCCTCCTCGTCCTCGACGGGAGGGAGCGGGGCCATCCGGCGCGGCGGGGCGGCGGCCTTCTCCTCCTCGGTCTCCGGCTGGCGTTCCAGCCGCTGGAGGGGATGCCAGGCGATGGTGAGCAGCGTCAGCGCCGAGAGCGCCAGGAAGCCGAGGAGGAGGGCCCCCGCAAACCCCACGATGTTGTAGATGCCGGAGGCGAGGAAGCCCGGTGCCAGCCCGGTCATGCGCGCGCCCAGCGCCCGGCCGGCCACATCGGGCACGAGGTCGTCCGGCGTGACGTGACTGAGCACCCCGACCACGTACGGCACCACCACGCTCAGTCCCGCGGCGAGAATGGCGGCCCGCTTCATGTCGAGCCGCGGCAGCCGGTCGAACCCCGCCAGGCCCAGCCCCAGCCCCAGCAGCGGCACCCCGAGCGCGCCGATGCCGAGCCATGCCCAGAGGAATCCGCCCAGCGCCTCGCCCAATGGCCCCGTGAGGGAAATCGGGAGGAGGGTGAGGCCGGCAAAGAGGCCGAGCACCAGGGCGGTAACCGCGCCGAGGCGGCGGCGGGCGTCGTCGGTCACAGGAGACTCGCGGGCGGAGGTGCGGCCGTGATGCGTCGTTCGTGGTACATCGGGAGGACCGGGTAGGCATCCTGCCGGGCGGCGTCGACGAGATCGGCGTCGAAGCCGAGCCCGTGCAGGTCAGCGCCACCGCGGCTGGCGCGGAGGGGGCGTTCCCACTCGTTGCCGTACCGGCGCACCAGGTCGAGGGCGGCGAGGGCCGCGTCGTTCATGCCCTTGCGCTTCCGGTTGCCGCCCAGCACCGCCACCAGGAGGCGCCCGGCGGCGTAGGCGTCGTCCAGGGCAAAGGCCCGTTCCCGGCCGGCACAGAGGATCAGCAGTTCGCCCCGCGCGTCGAGGGCGTCCCGGGCGCTGGCCGCAGCGGCGGACAGATTGACCGCGGCGGCCAGGTGAACCGACGCGGCGCCCTGCGTGGCCAGCAGCGCGGGGGTCCCGTTGGTCGTGGTCATGACCAGGGTCCGGCCACGGACCGCGTCGGCCGTCATTTCGAGGGGACTGTTGCCGAGGGCAAATCCCTGGATGGGCAGGCCCCCGCGTTCCCCGCAGAGCAGCACGTCCGGGCCCCCGATCGTCTGGGCGAGCCGGAGCGCCTCCTCTGTCGTGGAGGCGGGAAGGATGGCGCGGGCGCCATGGTGGAGCGCCGCGCAGATGACGGTCGAGGCGCGGAGGATATCGATGACGAAGATCGTCCGCCCCGTCGCCTGGCCGGGCAGCAACCCCAGCGGCGAGAAGACGACGTCGAGCTTCATGCCTCGGGTTTCAGCAGCTGCGGCTCGCGCTCGAGGAACTTGGTGTCCACCGTCCCGGCCACAAAATCAGGATGGCGGATGACGCGCGCCAGGAAGGGAATCGTCGTGGTGACGCCCTCGAGAATGAAGCTGTCGAGCGCCTGGCCCATCCGGGTGAGCGCCTCCGCCCGGGTGTTGCCGTGCACGATGACCTTGGCCAGCAGCGAATCGTAGTGCGGCGGGACCTTGTAGCCGGCGTAGACGTGCGTGTCGACCCGGACGCCCGGGCCGCCCGGCGGGTGATAGGCGGTGATGAGCCCCGGGCTCGGCTGGAAGTTGCGGTACGGATCCTCGGCGTTGATGCGGCACTCGATGGCGTGGCCGCGGAGGTAGCGGCCGTCGCCGCGGAAGCTGATCGGGTCGCCGGCGGCGACGCGCAGCTGCTCCTTGACCAGGTCGAAGCTGGTCACCATCTCCGTGACCGGATGCTCCACCTGGATCCGCGTGTTCATTTCCATGAAATAGAAGCTGCCGTCCTCGTCGAGCAGGAACTCGATGGTGCCCGCCCCGACGTAGCCAATGGCCGATGCCAGCTTCACCGCCGACTCGCCCATCCTGGCGCGCAGCTCTTCCGTCAGCGCCGGGCTGGGGCTCTCCTCGATCAGCTTCTGGTGGCGCCGCTGCACGGAGCAGTCGCGCTCGCCAAGGTGGACCACCTTGCCGTGGCTGTCCCCCATGACCTGGATCTCGACGTGCCGCGGCCGGGCGAGGTACTTCTCGACGTACACGGCGCCGTTGCCGAAGGCGGAGAGCGCCTCGTTCTGCGCCAGCGAGAAGGACTGCTGGAACTGCTCGGCGTCGAGCGCGATCCGCATCCCCTTCCCGCCGCCCCCCGCCGTGGCCTTGATGATCACGGGGAAGCCGATCGCCTCGGCCGCCGCGAGCGCCTCGTCCGCGTCCTCGATGGTGCCCGGCGACCCTGGCACCGTCGGCACCCCGGCCTCCTTGGCCAGCCGGCGCGCGGTCGCCTTGTCGCCCATCTGGCGGATCTGGTCGCCGGTGGGGCCCACGAAGGTGAGGTTGGAGGCGCGGCAGATGTCGGCGAACTCGGCGTTCTCCGCCAGGAACCCGTACCCCGGGTGGATGGCGTCGGCCCCGGTGATCTCCGCCGCGGCGATGATGTTGGGAATGCGCAGGTAGGAGAGCCGACCCGGGGGCGGGCCGATGCAGACGTCGTCGTCGGCAAACCGGACGTGCAGGGATTCCCGGTCGGCCTCGCTGTACACCGCCACCGTCGCGATGCCGAGCTCCCGGCAGGCCCGGATGACCCGGAGCGCGATCTCACCACGATTGGCGACCAGCACCTTCTTGATCGTCACGGCACGAAGCCCTGCGTGATGCCCCCGGCCCCGCCCTTGCCGCCGTCCTCGAACGTCTGGTCGGACGCCGAGCTGACGCCGGAGACGCGGAGCGCAAACTCGCTTGGGTTGCTGCTGTAGAAGAGTGCGCTCTCGTAGGAGATCACCCCTTCGCGATACCACTTCATCAGCGACTGGTCGAACGACTGCATGCCGTAGGAGATGGTGCCCTCGGCGATCAGGTCGGGAATGTTGAGCGCCTTCTCGATGTCGCGGATGTTGTCGGCCACCGCGGCGGTGTTGATGAGCACCTCCGCCGCCGGCACCCGGCCGCTGCCGTCCTTCTTCGGGACCAGCCGGAGGCAGATGACCGCCTGGAGCGCGGTGGACAGGAGCGAGCGGATTTCCTGGTGCTGGTGCGGCGGATAGAACGAGATGACGCGGTTGATGGTCTGGGTCGCGTCGGTCGTGTGAAGCGTGGAAAAGACCAGGTGACCGGTGTCGGCGGCCTTCAGCGCCGTGTCGAGCGTGTCGGCGTCCCGGATCTCGCCGATCAGGATCACGTCCGGGTCCTGCCGCAGGACATGGCGGAGCGCCGCCGCAAACGTCAGCGTGTCGCTGCCCACTTCGCGCTGCGAGATGTTGGCCATCTGGTCCCGGTGCAGGAACTCGATCGGGTCCTCGATGGTGATCACGTTGACCCGGCGGTTCTGGTTCACGTGGTTGATCATCGCCGCGAGCGCGGTGGACTTGCCCGAGCCGGTGATGCCGGTGACGAGCACCAGCCCGCGCGGCCGCGCCGAGATCTCCTCGAGCACCGCGGGCAGCTTCAGCTCCCGGATCGTCTTGACTTCATAGGGAATGGCGCGGAAGGCGAAGGCCAGCGTCCCGCGCTGCTGGTAGATGTTGGTCCGGAACCGGCCGACGCCCGGCACGCCGATGGCGAAGTCCGCCTCCTTCTTCTCGGCAAACTCCTTGACCTGGCGCGGCGTCATGATCTGTTCCGCGAGCGCCTTCAGGTCCTCCGGGCGCAACGGAGGAAAATCGAGACCGGCCAGCTCGCCGTTGACGCGAACGGTGGGGGGCCGCCCCACCTTCAGGAGGAGGTCGGAGCCGTTGCGCCGGACCATCTCGCCGATGGCCAGCTTGAAGTTGAACGGCGCGGCGGCCGGGGCCGGGGCATCAGCCATTGGGATCGACCCGGAAGAGGGCCTGCCCGAACTCCACGGGCTGGGTGTCCTCCACGAGGATCTCGCGGATGACGCCGGTGACCTCGGCCTCGATCTCGTTCATGATCTTCATCGCCTCGATGATGCAGACCGTCTGCCCCGCGGTGACGCGGCTGCCGACCTTCACGTAGGCATCGGCACCCGGCTCCGGCGCCTTGTAGAAGGTGCCGACCATGGGCGACTTGATCTCCTTCAGCGTGGTGGCGGGAGCGGCGGGTGGGGCGGCGGATCCCGCCGGCGGCGCGGCGGCCGGGGCCGAGGCCGGGGCCATCATCGCCGGGGGCGGCATCATGGGCATTGGCGGGTAGACCGGCGCCACGCCCTGGTTGGTACGGGTGATGACGACGCCGGTGCCAAAGAAGCCGGTGACCTCGATCGACCCCAGTTCAGGGGAGTCCCGGAGCAGCTGGGCGAGCTTCTTGACGTCCTTGAGCTCGATGGACTTGATCCCCGGCATCTTCTGGAGCAGCTGAGCCAGCTGCTTCATTTCGTCGGCGTTCACGAGCGCTCCTCCTCCGGCGCGGGCCCCAGCCCGCGGTTAGACCAGCTCGACCAGGTCGGTCAGTCCGTCTGACAGCAGGCGCGGTCCGGCCGCCGTCAGCACGATATCGTCTTCCAAGCGCACTCCACCCCACCCGGGAAGATAGAGCCCCGGCTCGATCGTGACCACCGCACCCACGGGGAGGACCGACGCGGAGGTGGTACTCAACCGCGGCGCCTCGTGCACCTCGAGGCCGAGGCCGTGCCCCAGGGAATGTCCGAACGCCTCCGCGAGGCCCCGGGCGGCCAGCAGGTCCCGGGCGAGCGCATCGGCCTCGCGCCCCGTCATCCCCGCCCTGATCTCCTCCCGCGCCCGCTGCTGCGCCGCCCGCACGGCTTCGTAGACGGTGCGCTGCCGGTCGTCGGCCCGCCCCCCGACGACCACCGTCCGGCTCAGGTCGGCGCAATACCCGTCCACCTGCGCGCCAAAGTCGATCAGGAGGAACTCCCCGGGCTCGATGACCCGCTCCGTGGTATGGGCGTGCGGCAGCGCTGAGCGCGGACCGGAGGCCACGATGGTCTGGAACGGATGCCACTCGCTGCCACGCCGCCGGAGCGCCGCTTCGAGCCGGCTCGCCACGAGCAGTTCCGACTGCCCCGGGCCGATCGTTGGCAGGATCTCGGCGAGCGCCGCCGACGCCAGCGACGCCGCCGCCTCGATCGCTGCCACCTCCTCAGGCGCCTTCACCGTGCGGAGCCCCTCGACCAGTTCCCCCACCGGCGCCGTCCGCGACGCGCACTTCTTCAGCCGTCCCGCGTCCCGCACGGTCAAGGCGTGCGCCTCGAACCCGACGGTCTCTTCGGGCCGGTCGGCGCAGGCCTCCCGGAGCCGGTCCCAGACGCTGGCGGCATCGATTTCGACCGCGGCCGCATCGCCGACCTCAGCCGGTGCCTGCGTGGCGTAGCGGAAGTCGGTGAACAGGACCGCCCCGTCGTGCCGGAGCAGGAGCAGGGCGGCCGAACCGGTGAACCCCGTCAGATATCGAATGTTGGGAAGGTGCGTCACCAGCAACGCGTCCACTCCCTCCGCGGCCAGCAACGCCCGCAGCGCCGCCTGGCGCTCCGCGCGACGGTCAGCCGGCACGCAGGTGGTCCACCAGCGCCCGCAGCCCCACGGGATATCCCCGGGCCCCCAGGCCGGCAATCACGGCGACCGCCAGGTCGCCCAGGACGGTGTGCCGGCGCTCCGGCTCGCGCCCGAAGATGTTCGTGAGGTGCACTTCGACAAAGGGAACCTGGACCGCAAGGAAAGCGTCGCGCAACGCGAGGCTGGTGTGTCCGAAGGCGGCAGGGTTCACGACCGCGCCGTCCACCCGACCCCGCAGCGCCTGGACCGCGTCGACCAGGGCGCCCTCATGGTTGGTCTGGAACCACTCCACCTCCACGTCGAGGCGGGCTGCCTCCTCGCGCGCCATGGCCTCGATGTCCCCCAGGGTGTGTCGCCCGTAGAGCGCGGGCTCGCGCACACCAAGGAGATTGAGGTTGGGGCCGTTGAGGACGGCGACCCGCATCAGCGCTTCAGGCTCTGCAGCCAGGAATGGAATTGGTCGAGGTCGTCTTCGTCGTCGGAAGCCCTCGTGGCGCGGACCGACCCGGACGAGGTGCGGCCTGACGGGACGCTCTCGCCCCCGCCAAAGAACTCATCAAAGGAGAACCCGGCGGACCCTTCCGCCTTGTCGCCGGCGGGGTTGTTCTCGGCGGGTGGCACGGGTGAGGGATCCTCCCCGAAGATGGCGCCAAGCGACAACCGGTCGATGGCTGGACGCGTCGGCGCACCGGAGGCGACCGCCTCCTCGCCCTCATCGGATCCGTCCGCGCCCGCGGCAGGGAGCTCCGGCGCGGCCGGGGGCTCCGGAAGCTCCACCGCCGCCGGGCGGGCCCCCAGCATGGCACCGAGGAACGACGCGACCGGCTGCCCGCCGGTCACTGACGCCGCGTAGCTCGGCGCGGCATCCTCGAGCACCTTGGCGGCCATCACGGACTCGAGTTCCTGGATCCGGGCGCGCAGTCGTTCGTTGTCGGGATTGCGGTCGTACAGGATCCGATACACTCCGAGCGCCTCGCCGGGATGCCCCTGACCGGCGTACAGCTCGGCCATGCTCTCCGTCACCATGAGCACGGGCGGCTCATCGTCGGCACCCTCCTCCGCCTCGGCGTTCACCGCGACATCGGCATCGGACTCCTCGTCCGCCACCACCTCGTCCACCGGGGCGATCCCCTCGATGGCATCGTCGAAGCTGTCGGGGGCGTGCGCGCCAGTGTGGGTCGGTTCGCCCGGATGGAATTCCCGCTCCTCACCGACATGCATGGCCCACTCGAGCGGCGACTCCTCCTCCAGCGCGCTCCCCGAGGCGACATCATCGCCGCTGCCCGCCGCTGCGACCTCCTCCACCCGTGCCTCGGCCATCGTCACCGGATCTTCAGCGACCTCCTCGACGGGGACCTCGAAATCGGGTGCCGGGGCGGCAGCCGCAAACTCCTGCTCGGCGGGCGCCTCGGCGTTGGCGCTGTTCTGCTCGGGCTCCGGCTCCGGCTCGAGGTCCTGCGGCGGAGCCGGTGGCCGGGACGCGGCAACCGGCGGTTCCCGCGGTTCCTCGGTCGAGTCCGACAGCGTGCGCTCCAGCAGCGCCTCGGAATCGTTGGCAACCTGGTACTCGGCACCCGACATGCTCGTGAGCACGATTTCCTCCTCGCGCTCCAGCACGAAATCGTCGAACGGCGCCGGCTCTCGGTCCGGGTCGAGCTCGGCCGACTCGAATCCTTCCACCGGCGGGACATCCGTGACCGTCGGCGGCTCATCCAGGAGGGACTCCCCCAGCGAGGGTGGCTCGATCGCCTCCGCCGACGTGGTCTCCACCCAGGAGGAAATCGACGCTTCCGCCACCTCCACCGGCGGCTCCCAGAGCGCGGTCGGCTCGAGGAACTCCTCGGCCGGGGTCGGGATCTCCTCCGCCTCACCGGGGGGGGCGCCGAACGCCGGGCCGGGGTCGGCACTGGCGGGGGGGGGCTCCTCGGTTGCCGTGGCCGGCGAAGCGGCCTGGGCCGGCTGAGCCGCCGCGTCCGGCAGGGACCGGATACGGGCAAGCTGCTCCCGGGCCTCGTCGTTGCTGCGGTCCACGTCGAGCAGGTACGTCAGGAAGCTGATGGCCTCGTCGTTGCGTCCCTGGCGCTCCATGATGTCGGCCAGGGACTTCAACGCGATCACATTCTCGTTGTCGAGATCGAGCACGCGCGAAAACGCGGCCTCGGCGCTATTGTCATCGCCGAGGTCGAGGTGACACCGCCCGAGGATGACGCTGCCGGGGATATAGTCGGGATTGAGTTCGAGGCCGACCCGGATGACCTCGAGTGCACGCTCGACGTCGTCGCTCTTCCGGAGGGCGTCGGCGAAGGGGGCGGCAAAGCGCCGCGGGTTCTCCGCGAACTGACGCTCGAGTTTTTCCATCTCGCGAGAGTAGGCCATTCCAGTCCCTGGACGCGTAAGTTGTTGCGGGGATTGACTTCAGAGTAAGGTCAAAACAGGGCGCTGTCAACCGTCCGAAGGCCCGGTTGGCTTGAGAATGTCCGTTGCCCCGCTTAGACTTATCCCTCTTTTTCCACTGTGTCCGGAGCCGGGATCCCAATCCATGTCGATGCAAGTCTTTCGCAACAGCGCCAAGCCCCTCATCTACATCGTCACCGCCTCGTTCTTCCTCTGGCTGGTGTTCGATCTCAGCGGGCTTTCCGGGGGGACGGGGCTCCTCTCCCAGACCAGTGCCGGCAAGGTGGACGGCCAGACCATCGAGGCGCGGTACTACACCTCCCTGGTCCAGCAGACCATCGAACAGGAGCAGCGGACCTCCGCCAGGCCGCTGACGCTCGACGACATTGTCCAGATCCGGAACCAGGTGTGGCAGCAGATCGTCGAGGCGACGGTCCTCCAGCGCGAATACAAGCGGCGGGGCCTGGTGGCCACGCCCGAGGAAATCGCGAACGCCATCGAGAGCTTCCCGCCCTCGCAGCTGCAGGCGGCGGAACAGTTTCAGACCGATGGCCAGTTCGACCGGTCGAAGTACCAGCGCTGGCTCGCCTCGGATGTCGGCCAGCAGTACATCCCGATGCTCGAGGCGCAGTACCGCGACCAGATCCTGCAGAGCAAGCTCCTCCGGGTGGTGACGTCCGACGTCTACCTCTCGGACCCGGCGCTCTGGCAGATGTACCGCGACCGGAGTGAAAAGGCCACGGTCGAGCTGGCGGCGATCCTGCCGCGCCGGGCCATCGCCGACAGCGCCGTCCAGGTGAGCAGCGACGAAATCGCCGCCTACTACAAGGCCAATCCCGACCGGTTCTCCCGGCCCGCCACCGCGTACTTGAGCTTCATCGTCCTGCCGCGCCACCCCAACGCCAGCGATACCGCCGCCGCCTACCAGCGCGCAGTCTCCGCGCGGCAGGAGATTCTCGACGGCGCCCCTTTTGCGGAGATCGCCGCGCGGGAATCGTCGGACAGCGTCTCGGCCTCCAAGGGCGGCGACCTGGGCGAATGGACCCGCGGTTCCATGGTTCCGTCGTTCGACAGCGCCGCCTTCGCCCTGCCGCTCAACACCGTCTCCATGCCGGTGCTCTCCGACTTCGGCTATCACCTCATCGAGATCACCGGCCGGAAGGGCGACAAGGCGACCGGTCGTCACGTGCTCTTCCCCATCGAGGTGACGGGGGTGCACCGCGACGAAATCGACGCGCGCGCCGACTCCCTCGAGGAACTCGGGGCCAGCCGCCTCGACCCCGCGGCGCTCGACACCGCGGCTCGCGCACTCCAGCTCCCCATCGGCACCACCCTGCCGGTGCAGAAGGGGACCCGAGTGCAGATCGGAGCGCAGGTCCTCCCCGAGGCCGGCGAGTGGGCGTTCCAGGCCAAGGTCGGCGAGATCAGCCCGATCGTCGAGGTTCCGGATGGATTCTACCTCTTCCGCCTGGACAGCCTGGTTCCCGAGGGCGTGCCCCCCTTGACGACCGTCGAAGCCGCCGTGGCGAGCTTCATTATTCTGGACAAGAAGATTGCGATGGCCAGGGAACTGGCGGAGAGCCTCCTCAAGCGTGTCCAGGAGGGCAGCACCCTGGAGCAGGCGGCCACGGCCCTGGGCCTTCCCTACCGCAAGCTCGGCCCATTCAGCCACGTCGATTCCCCGGTGCCCAATCCGGTGTTGACCGGCGCGGTCTTCTCCCTGCCGGTCGGGGCGCTGAGCGGCGTGCTCGACACGGACGACGGCCTGTACGTGGTGCGCGTGCTCGAGCGCACCCCGGCGGACACGGCGGCCTTCCGGAAGGGGCTTGACGACTACCGCACGGACGCAATTCGGCGCGCCCGGCAGGACCGCGCCCGGAGCTACCTGGACGCCCTGCAGGCGTCGGCCAAGGTCGTGGACCGGCGGGAGGGACTGTTCCCCACCTCGGCACAGGCCGAAGCCAACGCCTCCTCGGCCCTGGGCGGCAAGCGCGGCAGCTGAGTCACGCCAGGCGCACGGGCAACGACGAGGGGCCGGATCGGCGTGATGCCCGATCCGGCCCCTTGGCCATGCAATGGCAGGAGTTACTGCGAGAGCCGCTTCGGCTCGCCCGAGCCGCCGGCGCTGCTACCCGGCGGAGGGGCGTCCATGGACCGCGGCAGCTGGGTGCGATCATCGGGCGCGCTGTTGATTGCATCGCCCGCATCGGAGATGCTGCGCTTGAACTCCCTGATCCCCTTGCCAATGGATGAGCCGATCTCGGGCAACCGCTTGGCGCCGAAGACCAGCAAAATGACCACCATCAGGATCATCAATTCGGAAAAGCCGAGATTCCCAAGCATACGGACCGCCTTTAGAAGAGGGACCGCGCGATGAAATAGGCCACGAGAACGCCCACCAGGCTCAGCAGCGTCACATCCAGCCCGACCGGTCCCAGCGTAAAGTCTAGCACGAGGAGGTCCACGGAGACAGGCCCCAGCGTCGGATGGACCGCCGTGGTGAAGAAGTCGCGCGCCGCGCTCTCCGGGAGGAACTGGCGCAGCAGAGCCGTCAGGAAGCCGCCCGCCAGAAAGCCCGTGGTCAGCACCCCGAGATAGAACCCGGGGCGACGAGGTCCGCCCGCCATCAGCTCCTCCGATCCAGGACGAAGGGGATGCTCGCCCGGAGCGCCTCGCGCGCCGGACTCGGGGCGAGGACCTCCAGGGCGTCCTCGGCGCCGGCCGACAACCCCTGCGCCCGTTCCCGGGCGTAGTCGAGCCCTCCGGCCTCGGTCACCGCCTCGACGACGGCAGCGATCTGCTCGTCCGAGGGAACTTCGGTTTCCATCAGCGCCGTAACCTCGCGGCGCTGCGCGCTCGTCAGCCTGGGCAGGGCGTAGATCAGCGGCAGGGTGACCTTGTGTTCCCGCAGGTCGGCCCCGACCGGCTTGCCGGTCACGGAAGCGTCCCCGGTGTAGTCGAGGAGGTCGTCGACGATCTGGAACGCCATCCCCAGCCGGAGGCCAAACTCGCGCATGGCCTGCCGCTGGGCCGCCGGCGCGCGGATGGCGCCCGTTTCGCATGCCCCGGAGAGGAGCGAGGCCGTCTTGGCGGTGATCAGGAGGTCGTACTGCTCCTCCGAGAACGCCAGCCGGTCGTGGGCAAGCAGCTGCCGCATTTCCCCGACGGTCATTTCGTTGGTCACCCGGCCGAGGATGCGGAGCGGCTCGAGGTCGGCCAGGCGCACCAGCTCGATTACCGCCCGGGAGTAGAGGTAGTCGCCCATGATGACCGACACCTGGTGGCTGAACAGGGCGTTGATCGTCGGCATCCCGCGCCGGCGCACCGAGTGGTCCACCGAGTCGTCGTGGACGAGCGTCGCGAGGTGAATCAGCTCGACCACGGCGCCCAGGGTGGGCGCGCGTTCGTCGGGCTCCCCCGTGGCCTCATCGGCCAGGAGCAGCAGGGTCGGGCGGAGCATCTTCCCCTGCATCTGCAAGAGGTGCGCGTTGACCTCGGCGATGAGCCCGAAGTCGGCCTCGACGATGCGCCGGAGCTCCGATCGCACCGCTTCCAGCCGGGCCCGCACCGGCGCCTGGATGTCGGCCAGGGTGGCCGGGATTGCCTGGGTCACGCTGCCCCGCCCTTGAGAATGGCCTTCAGCCGGTCATTCAGGTCCATGAACTTGACGTCGACCGCCAGTGCCCGCTCATAGTAGGGTCGGGCCTCGTTCCCCCGCCCTTCCGCCTCGAGCGCCCGGCCCAGCCAGTACAGCAGGCCGATCTTCTCATTGTCCTGTCCGCTGAGCCCATCGACGGCGCGGCGCAGGATGGCCTCCGCCACGGCGAACTGGCCCTTGTCGAAGAAGGACGATCCGAGCGCCTCCGACGTGCGCAGCCGCGCATCCGGCGAGCGAAGCGCCTTCTGGAACTCGGCGATGGCCTCGTCGAGCAGCCCCATCTCCTTGAAGGCGATGCCGAGGTCATAGTGCGACTGGTAGTCCTCGTCCTCGAGGTTTTCGTCCAGCCCGCGCTTGAACTGCTTCAGCATCTCGGCAAAGTCGTGTTCCTCGTCGCCGGTCGGCTCCTCGTCCTGCACCCGCATCCGGGTGTCCTTCGGCTTTTCCCGGGCGTCGCCATCGAGCAGCATGGCCCCCAGGTCCACGAACTCCTCGGCTGGAGGGGACGCGGGCGCCGCGGAGACCACCGGCGGTGTCGGCGGCGGCGGCGGGGCGAGCGCATCGATCGCGGCGCGCGCCCGTGCATTGTCGGGCTCGCTCTCGGCGACGCGGCCGTAGACCGCCAGCGCCTTTTCGACCGCGCCGATCCGCACCAGCGCGTCGCCCAGTTCGAGGTAGGCCTCGACCACACGTCCCCGGTGTCCGACCCGATACGCGAACTCCACCAGCTTCTGGAAGTACCGGATCTCGGATGGTTCGAGCCGGGCCAGTTCCTCCGCCACATCGTTGGCGCGGTCCCAGTCCTCGAGCTCCTCGAGGCGGCGCAGCGCCAGGTCGAGTTCCTCGATCCCCCGCTCGTGCTGGCCGAGCGACAGGAGCGCCTCGCCGAGCGCGCGATGCACCTCCGGGTTGTCGGGATCGTCGAGGACCCGGTCCTCGAGCGCGGACACCCGCGCCTCGGGTGACTCCTCCACGGCCGCGGTCGCCTCGCCGTCCTCGCTGGCCGCCTCATCGACCAGCTCGAGCGCGGGGTCATCCACGTCCCAGACGGGGGGCACGTCCGCCGCGTAGCTCTCCAGCTCCGCCTCGAGGTTGACCTCGAGGTCCCCGAGCAGCGGCTCCTCCTCGATGCGCTCGGCGGCGTCCTCGTCCGGATGCGACGTGGTCGTGATATCGATCGTCAGGTCGGACACGAGGCCCGTGACGTCATTCGCGATCAGGGGCACGGTACCCGTGTCGTCGGCCGTCCCCGGCTCGAAGCCGTCCAGCGTCGGCGGGGCCTCATCCGCCTCCAGATGGGTCCCCTCGGTGACGAGGTCGGGGTCGGCCGGGAGGATTTCCATTTCGTCGAGCGCCCCCGCGTCCACCCGCTCGAGCCCCTCGACCGGCACGACGTCGAACTCCGCGGCCTCGGTGTCATCGACCTCTGACTGCATCAGGTCAGACGCCGAGATCGTGACTTCCCCGGTCGGCGGGTCGAGCGACGGTGGCGGCGCGTCGGGCTCCTCGACCAGCCGTACTTCGCGCGTCGGCGCCCCGAACCCGGTGGGCGAACCGAACGGCGTGTCGAGCCCGATGTCGAGGAACACCAGGTCGCCCCTCCGCCGGGGCGCGTCCACCGGCGCCGCCGGCGGCGCGTCGATGGACTCCATTTCGTTCATCCGGTCCCGCGTCCGCTTGGCGCCGGCCTGGTCGCCCCGGCTCTCAAGGTCGGAGGCGAGCTTCTCGAGCTGTTCGCGCGCCTCCGCGCCACGGGAGGCGACCCGGAGCAGTTCCGCCAGCATGATGCGAATCTCGTCGCTGCTCGCGAACTGGTCCGCGAAGGCCTTCACGTCCCGGAACGCGTCGTCCCGGAGTCCCTCGCGGTTCATCCGCTCGAGGTACTCGATCAGGTTCTTCTTGGCCTCGCCCGCCATGTTCTTCTTGGCGTGCAGCCGGGCGAGCTGGATGTAGGTGCGGGTGCGGTGCGGGTCGTACCGGAGGATCTTGCCGCAAACGGCGATGGCGTTGTTGGAGAAGCCCTGCTCGCTGTAGAGCTCCACGGCCCGCTCATAGGAGCGCACCGCGGCGGGGATGTCGCCGACCTTCAGGTGCAGGTCACCGACCTTGTTGTACAGCGCCAGGTCGGGTGCCGCTTCCTCGCCGGATTCGAATGCCTGCAGGACTCGCTGGTAGACCTCGATGGCCTTCCGCCAGTCTTCTTTCTGCTCATGCTTCCTGGCGGTGTCTTTGAGCTTGTCGAGGTTCATTCGGGCTCGGCCAGAGAAGGAGGAAAACGGCGACAGGACTTGGACTTATGGGGCGCCTACCCCCGTAAGATATGGAGGCGGCAGGGGGGGAGCAAGCTAGCGGAGGGTGGCGGGATCGAAGACCGCCTCCCGGAGGGCCAGGGCAAGCCGTGCCAGGTCAGGCGCGGGCGGGCGATCCTCGGCGAGCGGCGGCACCGCCGGCGTCAGCCCGCGGAGCCGCGCATGCAGCTGCCCGACGCCGCGCCCCGGCGCCAGCGGCTTCAGCAGTTCCAGTCCCTGCGCGGCACAGAGGAGCTCCGCGGCCACCACGTGCAGGGCGTTGTCAAGAATGCGACGTGCCTTGTACGCCGCCCCCATGCCCATCGGGACGAAGTCCTCCTGGTTCGCGTCGGTCGGGATGGACCCGACGCTCGCCGGGTAGGCCAGCGTGCGCGACTCGGCCACCAGCGCGGCGGCGGTGATCTGCACCATCATGTAGCCGGAGGAGAGTCCCGGATTGTCGGTCAGGAAGGCAGGCAGCCCCTGGGACAGGTCGGGATTCACGAGTCGTTCGACGCGACGCTCCGCGAGGGCCTGCAGGGTGGTGAGCGCCACCGCCAGGAAATCAAGCGCCTGCGCCACCGGCTGGCCGTGGAAGTTGCCGCCCGAGAGCACGTCGCCGTTGTCGAAGACCAGCGGGTTGTCGGTGGAGGCGTTGAGCTCGATCGAGGCCGTGCGCGCGGCGAAGGCGATCGCGTCCCAGACGGCGCCGAGGACCTGCGGGGTGCAGCGGAGACTGTACGCGTCCTGGACCCGGGGATCGTCCTCGCGGTGTGAATCACGAATGACGCTGTCCGCCAGGAGGTCGCGCATCAGGCGCGCCGCCTCGATCTGGCCCGGGTGGGGGCGCGCGGCGTGAATCCGCTCGTCGAGGGGCGTCGGCGTGCCGCGCAGGGCCTCGAGGCTCATCGCCGCGGCGCCCACGGCGCTCCGCCACAGGACCTCGGCGTCGTGCACCATGAGGGCGAGCATCGCGGTCTGCGCCTGCGTGCCGTTGATGAAGGCGAGTCCTTCCTTCGGCGCGAAACGGTGCGGGGCCAGACCGGCCGCCGACAGCGCAGCGCCCGCGGGGATCCGCTGTCCCCCCTGCAGCACCTCCCCCTCTCCCATCAGGACGAGTGCCACGTGGCTCAGGGGCGCGAGGTCGCCGCTGGCGCCGACACTTCCCTGCTCCGGCACCACCGGGAGCAGGCCGGCGTTGAGCAGCGCGACCAGCGCCTCGACCAGGGCGGGGCGAACGCCGCTCGTCGGACGGAGGAGGACGTTGGCCCGGAGGATCATCAGCCCCCTGACGACCTCGGCGGGCAGCGGGGCGCCGACGCCGGCGGCGTGACTGCGGATCAGGTTGACCTGCAAGCGTTCCAGGTCCGCGGGGGCGATCCGGACGTTGGCGAGCTTTCCGAAGCCGGTATTGATCCCGTAGATCGTCTGGCCCGATGCCAGGGCGGCTTCCACGCGCCCCCGGCTGGCCTCGAGCGCCGCCAGTGCGGCGGGCGCAATGCCAACGCGGCACGCTGACTCGCGTGCCGCGCGGACCACATCGGAGATGGTGAGTGACTGGCCGTCGAGCGTCAGGGTGTCGGTAGGCATCGGTCGAAATTGCCCGAACTCCCCTGCCGACACAAGGCCGGACTACTGGCTGACCGTCACTCCGGTCGGGCGGGCGGTGCGTACACCGCCCCCGGGCACGAGCTCGGGATTCCCCGGGTCGGTCTGATACGCCCAGTCGACGATGATGTAGTCCTGTCCGACGTGGCTGATCCGGAGCGCGCCATAGCGGGCGAACGCATCCCCGGCGCTCATCTCCCAGACGTATCCCCAGCCGACGAGCGCGTCGATGGGCAGCGGACTGTACACCTGGTTCGGTGCCCAGTCGATGTCGGTCAGGTCGCCGACCGGGGTGTTGCCATAGAACTCGACGCCGGTGCCGGCCCGAACCGGGCGAAGCCGCAGCCCGCTGACGCCGTTCCGTTCGACGACGAAATCGATGTCGGGCGCCGCGCCGGAACCGACCAGACCCAGCTCGTTCGGCTGCACCAGGAAGTCATTGTTGAGGTCCTTCCAGAACCGGAAGCCGCTCTGTGCCAGGGTGATGTCAGAGGCGTACAGCACGACATTCCGAGCGTCGGGCCGCGGCGTGTCGGCACGGATGGGCGACCAGAGGCTCTCGTACCCCTCGAGGCTGACGGCGGTGACCGCGAAGCAGCGCGGCTGACCGTTCGGCAAGGCACCGGCGATGAATTCGGGCGCCACCGTAGTGCCCTCGAGGTACCAGTTCACATCGCAGAGACCGGCGTCCAGGTCGTACGCCGCGCTGTAGATCCGGTAGTCGGAGAAGCGCGAAGGGGAGGCCGCGTGAGCGTTGTCGGCCCACGCCAGCGCAATGGCGCCGTCGAGACTCGTGCTGAACAGGGTGGCCGGCGCCGGCAGCGTGAGCCGCTCGTCGATCGTCACCGTCGGGCTCGGCCCACTCTCGAAGCCGGAGAGATCCTCGGCCGCCACGTAATACTGGAGGTCGGGGGGCCCGTTGTCGTGGAAGGTGTTGGAGGTGGTCGATGCACGGAGCCCGAATGCCTCCGACGTCGACCCGCGCGAGTAGATGTTCCAGACCGCCAGGTTCGGGTCGCCGTCATCCGGCCAGCTCAGCAGGACGCCGGAAGGGGCGGTGCCGGTTCCGACGGGATCGAGCTGGTAGTACAGGGCCACCGGCGGCTGAATTCCCCCCGCGGGCGGACCTGAGGGATCGGTATAGGAGTCACAGGCAGCGAGTGTCAGAATGGCCGCACCGGCCCAGGCGAAACGCATCGGAATTCCTCGAAGAGGGGACACCCGGTCAGAAGCACGCTCCATGCCACGGTGCCGGATACCATAACCAACTGTCTTGCAACGCCTTATGGCCCTCCATCCGCCGGTCCACTGTCCGCATGCGGGGACGTTTGCAAAGGGAGTCGCTACTGGTTGTAGTCGAGCTTCATCTCGGGGAGGTCGGTCAGGGATATCGAGAAGTACAGGGTGACGTTGCCGTTGGGGTTCCTGACGAAATTGAAGCCGGCCCGCCACTCGTGCAGTTCGCGTTCCAGCCGGATGATCTGGGATTCGAAGGTGCCGTCGGTCACGTTGTACTGGGTGGACCAGGAGACGCCCCAGAGGGGCGTCGGCGAGAAGTTGGTGTTGAACCCGATATTGGACTGGGTCAGGCCACCGTTCCGGCTCTTCTGGTAGGTGTAGCTGACGTTGGCGCGGAACGCCCTGCCGAGGGGCGTGGGGCCGAAGTTGTTCCCGTAGATCGCCTCGGGGCCCGGCCGGACCGGGCGGTAGGTGTCGGCCACATAGCCCCGCTGGTCAGGGGCCGTCGTCGACCCCGCGCCGGGCGCGGCGAGGCCGAACAGCCGCAGCAGGGGGGCGAAGGTCGCCGAGGACACCGCAAAGCTGAGCCCGATCTGCTGCAGGGAAAAATCAAACGCGGAGCTGTCGTAGCCGACCGGGCCGCTCCAGAGGTCGTGCGTGATGGACAAGTTGAAGCCGGGAAGGAGGTCGCTCTGAAAGGAGTTGGTGAGCGACTGGGTCGTCCACCCGTTGCGCCCCGGCTCCTTGGCCTGCTCGAAGTCGTAGCCGACGGGGCTGGTCGTGATGCTGAGCACTCGCTGTTTCTGGCCAGCGCCGTCGGCCGCGCTGTCCGCGCCGGGGGCGAGCTTCTTCCCCTCGATATTCTGGTTCAACCCGATCGACAGCCGCTCCGTGCGCGGACTTGTGAGCTGGAGGGTGCGCGTCCCCACGGCACGGGTCGCCAGGGCGAAGTCCAGCGGAATCGCGGCCTCGGGCGCCATGGAGTACGAGATGACCGGCGTGATGCTGTGCCGCACCCGCTGGAAGCCCGCGAAGCCCGGGTAGAAGCCGAAGAATGTCGGGCTGGCGCTGAGGTTGAAGGCGAACCGTTTCGACTGGGCCACCCACTCCCCGTTGGTCGTCTGGTTCCGGACCAGGTACGACTGGCCGCTGGCGACGTTCGTCACGCCGACCGACGGCTGCAGCTTCCAGGAGCCGCGGAACAGCAGCGGGAGGTTGATGCCGGTGTCCCAGTCGAGGCCGGTCGAGTAGGTCCCGCTATAGGTCTGGGTCACGAAGACCGAGTCGCCGGGGTTCGCGGTATCGGGCACCCAGACGCCGCTCAGGGAGGGGACGTCGCGTTCCTGGTCGGTGACGCGGACGCTGTTCCGCCAGTTGAAGCTCCCGATCCGGAGCGGCGTCTCGAGGCTGAAGGTGGTCGCCCGCGCGTTGAAGGTGTTGGCGAGCGTGTCCGTGGCCCCGCTGGGCAGGGTGACGACCGTCGGGGGCGACAACGGCTGCTTCCGTTGCCACTCCGTGCTGAACGACAGCCCCGGCGACCAGGTGACATTGGAGCCGATGTTGACCGGCTTGGGGCTGAGTGTGATGGCCGGCAGCTGGCTGGTCAGGCTGTTGTTCTCGATGTTCTGCCGGAGGTTGCCACCGAGGGTCAGCGTGCCCCAGCCGTACCGGTGCGTGTAGTTGAGGGCGCTGGTGATCTGCTGCGTGGTCAGCAGCGGGTCGATCGCGTTGTTCCGGACGATGCTGCTGTTGGTCACGTAGTTCAGGGACAGATTCAGGGAGCTGTTGAGGCTGAAGACCTGTCGGTGGTCCCAGATGACGCCGGTGGACCGGCCGCCCCCCTCGGCCCACTGGCGGCTGAAGCCGATGGACCCCTCCGTGAACCGGTCGAGCCACCGATACCGCCCCAGCACGGCGAGGGTGGAGTACCGGTTGTCGAGCCAGTCGAAGCGGACGGTCATGTCGAAATAGTCGCTCGCGGCCCAGTAGTACCCGATGTTGGTGATCTGGCGGTTGTACTTCTGCGATGTGCGCACGACGTCATTGATGCCGATGCGGGGCACCAGGATACCCGAATGCCGGTCAGGCCGGCCGTCCTGGAACACGAACGGCAGCCACATCACCGGAACGTCGCGCACGTACAGCACGGTCGGGCGCGCCACCATGACCGTCCCGCTGATCCACTTCACCTCGCCGGCGGAGAAGTGGTAGTGGGGATCGGGGAGGTCGCAACTGGTGATCTCGCTCGAGGCGGCATAGATGCGCTTGGAACTCGAGTCCTGGGCAATGCTCCCCCGGAGGAACCACTCGGCACCCCCCTGCTCAAAACTCGTGAGGGCGCCGTTGACGACGCCCCTCTTGGAATTGGTGTAGTAGCGGATCTCCTTGCCCACCAGGACGTTGCCCTCGCTGAACAGCATCGGCGACCCGCGGGCGTCGAGCATCCCCATGGCATCCTGGTAGTCGATCTCCCCGGCCTCCAGGGTCGCCCCTTCCCGCTCGGTGCGTGCCTCGCCCACCATGAGAATGCGTTTCTGGTCGGCGAAGAGGGTGACCGAATCGGCCCGGTATCGCGTCACCACGTACCCCGGCCGCTGCAGGAGCAGCTGCATGGTCGAATCCGGCGCCGGGAAGGGAAAGACCGGGGCGGTGGGAAGGCCGAGCCGTCGGGCCGCGGCGGTGTCGACCGGTTGACCACCCGCCACGCGGGCGCGAGCCGCCGAGTCGCTTGGCGCCCCACCCGGGAGGGCCCGCGCCGCCGAATCCTCCATCCCCTTGGCCGGCCGCGACGGGAGCGTGGGTTTCTGTGCCTCCAGCGGCGCCCCCCAGAGAACCAGCGCCATCAGCCCGGCCGCCGCCGCCCGGCGGAGCCGGCGCCGGTGCATCACGATCGCCCCCGCCACCCCGACCTCGTAGAGGAGGAGGATCGGGAAGGTCATGAGGAGCATCGACAGGACATCCGCGCCCGGGGACAGCAACGCGCCGGCCGCGAAGGCGAGCACGATCTCGAAACGCCGGAACCGGTTGAGCGCGGCGGGGGTGATCAGGCCGAACGCCGCGAGGATCGTGATGACCAGGGGGATCTCGAACGACAGGCCGAGCCCGATGAGGATCTGCAGCACGAAGCTGAAGTACGCATCGTACGTGATCATGTTCTGGAACGCGCCCGGCTGAAAACTGAGGAGCACACGCAGGGCCTGGGGCACCACGAAGGCGTAGCCGAGGGCGGCGCCGGTAATGAAGAGCAGGGTCCCCACGACGAGGGCCGGAATGAAGGCACGGCGCTCCCGTTCGTAGAGCGCCGGCGACAGGAAGGCCCAGATCTGGTAGAGCAGGAACGGCGAGGCGAGGACGAGCCCGATGAGCAGGGACAGCTTCAGGACGATCATGACCGGTTCGGTGGGGCTCAGAATAGTGAGCGCACCGCCGGGCAGATAGGGGGCGATCGGCTGCTTGAGGACCGTGACGAACTGGAAGCGCTGGACGATCCACAGCCCCGCCCCGAACGCCACGATGACCGCGACCAGTGACTTGATGAGACGCGACCGGAGCTCCTCGAGGTGATCGAGGAACGGCATCTCGCCACGGGGGACGGCCATCGGGGCGGGCGGCGCCGGGCTACTGCCCGAGCGCCTTCAGGCGGTCGCGGGCGAGCGCCGCCTCGTTCGACGTCGGATACTTGGCGATCAGCCGCTGGTAGTACCCGCGGGCCGCGGTCGTGTCCCTGGCGGACTCCGCCATCGACCCCAGCCGGTAGAGCGCGCTCGCGGCGCGCGGGGACGTCGGATACTGCTCGGCGACCTGGGTGTAGTAGGCCGCCGCCGAGTCGGGCGCCTCCGTGCTGAAACTCTCGCCGATGAAGTACACGGCGTCTGCCGCTTCCGGCGCGGTTGGATACTGCTCGAGGAACTGCCGGAATCCGGCGCGCGCGGTGCCGGTGCTGCCCCGGCGCAACTGCTGGAGCGACGCCTCGTACATCTGTACCGCCGAGGCGCTGCTGGCCCCGCCGGCGGTCGGCGCCGGCCCGCTCAGCTGCTGGCCCCGGGCGTCCAGGTCGCCCCGGAGCTCGTTGAGTCGCCGGGTGCTCTGGCCGGCGAGTTCCTGCACCTGGAGCAGTTGCTTCTGGACGTCGTAGAGCTGCCCGAGGGTCTCCCCGCGAAAGGAACGGAGATTCGCCTCCACCGCGGCGAGCGAGTCGCCGGCCGCCCGCTGCATGGCGAGCACCTGGGTGAGCTGCGCCGCCAGCATCGAGTCGCGGCGGTTGCTCTCATCCTGCATGGTGTTCAACTGCTCCTCGAGCCGGCGCACGTCGCTCCGGAGGGCACAGCCCCCCAGAGCGACGGTCGCCACCACGAGGATCGGTGCGATCCGACGGATCACTTCGGCGCCATCAGGTTATTGGCGCCGGCCGTCGGCGTGAACTGGTCGTTCCGGTTCATGGCCCAGGCCGTCTCGTTGTTGGCCGGGTCCACCGGACGCTCCTCGCCGTACGACACGATGCTGATCTGGCCGGCCGCGACACCCTGATTGAGCAGGTAGCGCTGGGCCGCCGCCGCGCGGCGGTTGCCGAGGGCAAGGTTGTACTCGTCCGACCCGCGGTTGTCGCAGTTGCCGGCGATCTGGATCATGAGGGCCGGGTTGGCCTTCAGGATGGCGGCCTTCCGGTCGAGGTCGGCCTGGTACTCCGGCTTGATGTCCGACTTGTCGAAGTCGAAGTGAATCATGGAGGTCACCTCCGCCGTGAGCTGCGCCTGCAGCCTGGCGGCGGCCGCAGCCGCGGCCTCG
>DAOLIZ010000025.1:0-23205 GCA_035328285.1 Gemmatimonadales bacterium | reverse complement strand
AATTCTCACGCTGGTGGTCATTCCGGCCATCTACCTGATTTGGCGCCGCTGGCAAGTGGCCCGCCAGCCGGCCTCGGCGGCCCGCGAGGCCCTGCATGACCCCATGGCACTCGGATCGAACGAGTAGGGAGGCGCGCGATGTCAACACTGGTGGAAGTGAACGCCGTGGTGAGGGTGGAGATGCTCGACCGGGTCATCCACATGCTCCGGGAAGCGGGGGTCCCCCGGCTCACCGTCGTCCCGGTCCACGCGATCGGGCAGGGGGTGGACCCCGCAGCCGCCAAGCTTTCCGTCCGCGAAGGTACGGAGTACGCCGAGAAGGCGACGGTTCGGTTCATCTGTGACGGGGAGCGGTGCGCTATGTACACGGAGCTCATCTGCAACGCCGCGCGCACCGGTCGACGCGGAGACGGCATCGTCTTCACCCGTCCGGTGCTTGGGGTCACGAAAATTCGAACAAGCGTGGAAGGTCCTGCGGCTTTGCGGTGATCAATCGCGGGCGGCGCTATTGGTCACCGGCGGCCGCCTCGCCGAGGGCGTACTTCTCCATCCGATACCGCAACGTATCACGCGAGAGCCCCAACAGCTCTGCCGCCCGGGTCTTGTTGCCATGCACCTGGTCCACCGCCTGCCGGATCAGGTCCTTCTCCAGCTCCTCCAGGTTGATCCCGCCGGCCGGGAGCTGAAAACCCGGGTGGAGATCCAGCGCACGGCCTCCCGGTTTCATTTCCTCCGGCAGGTGGTCGGGCAGCACCTCTTCCCCCTCCTCGAGGATGACCGCGCGCTCGATCACGTTCTTCAGTTCGCGCACATTGCCCGGCCAGCCGTAGCGCTCCAGCATTGCCAGGGCGGGTTTGGAAATCCGGCGGGCGCGACCCCGGAGTGTTGTCGTGATCCGGTCCAGAAAGTGGTGGGCCAGGGGTTCGACATCTTCTGGCCGCTGCCGGAGCGGAGGGATGTTGATCGTGACCACATTGAGACGAAAATAGAGATCTTGCCGGAATGTCCCGTCGCGCATCGCCTGTTCCAGGTCGCGGTTGGTGGCCGCGAGGATGCGGACGTCGACGGTGATGTCCCGGACGCCACCGACGCGCTTGAACGTGCGCGTTTCCATGAAGCGCAGCAGCTTGGCCTGGGCCGCAGGGGGGAGGTCGCCAATTTCATCCAGGAGGATCGTGCCTCGGTCCGCCAGTTCCAGCAAGCCCTGCTTCCTGGCTTTGGCATCGGTGAAGGCACCCTTTTCATGACCGAATAGTTCAGACTCGAGAAGCGTCTCGGGGAGCGCGGTACAGTTGATTTCGAGAAACGGGAAGTCCCGCCGCGGACTTCTGGCATGGATGGTCTTGGCCACGACTTCCTTGCCCACGCCGCTCTCCCCGCGAAGCAGGACGGTCGTGCCTTCGCTTACCGCCACCTTGCCGACCAGCTCGACGACACGCTCCATCTCCTTCGAACGGCCGATGATGTCGACGCCGGAGAACTGCCAGCCGGTCTGGCGGCGCAGGCCGGTGACGACCCGTCGGAGACTCCGATTCTCGAGCCCTCTCGTCAGGGTCACCTGGATGTCCTCGAGCTTGGGTGGCTTCTCGAGGAAATGGTGAGCACCCAACTTGACAGCCTCCACGGCCGTGGCGATGTCGCCATGGGCGCTCAGCATGACCACGACCAGGTCGGGGTCGGCGTCAAGAAACTCACGCAGCAGCTCCAGGCCGTCGCCGTCCGGCAGCTTCAGGTCCAGCAGGACCGCATCGGGGGGACGGGCGCGAAACACCTCGCGTGCCGTCGTCGCGTCTTCCGCCAGGTCGACGAGGAAGCCGGCGTCGCCGACGTGCGCCTCCAGCCAGACGCGGATGAGGTTTTCGTCGTCAACGACCAGGACGCGGGGCTTGATACTGTTCGACATGGCAGGCTCACTCTCTCTCGGCCAGGGGGAGGGTCGCCACGAACGTGGCACCGACGCCCGGCACGCTCTCCAAGGTCAGGGAACCCCGGTGGCGCCTGACGATCTCCCTCGAAATCGACAATCCCAGGCCCGTGCCCTGATGTTTGGTGGTCACAAAGGGGCGGAAGACTTCGCCCTGCTGCTCCGGGGCGATTCCCGGCCCCGTGTCCGACACGCCGATCCATACGTCCGGTGCATGCCGTGCGACCCACACGGTGACCGTCCCACCGGCGGGTGTCGCTTCGATCCCGTTGAGCAGGAGGTTCACCAGAACCTGCACCATCAGTTCCGGGTCGACCTGGACCCGCAGTCGGCCGGCGGGCGGTTGCACCGACAGCTCGACACCGGCGGCGGCGGCGCGGGGCGCGACAATCGCCGCGGCTCGCTCAACCAGCTGGGCAGGCTCCGCCAGGATTTCCCGCAGTGCCGGGGGTCGGGCGTACTGAAGCAGTTGGGTCGTGGTGCTGTCGATGCGCTTCAGCTGAAGCTGGGCCTCCACCAGCAAGGGGCGGGCTGCATCTCCCTCGGGGATCTTCCGCAGGGCGAGCTCGATGGCGCCCTGCACGCCGGTCAATGGGTTGCGGATTTCGTGCGCGACGCCGCTCGCCAACTCACCAACCGTCGCCAATTGCTGCGCACGCTCCATGTCCCGGGCATGCAGCTGCCCGAGCTCCTCGCGGCTGTGATTGAGGCTCGTGGCCATCGCATTGAAGGACTCGATCAAGATCCCGATCTCGTCTGACGAATGTACTGGGATGGGTTGGAACCGTTCCTCCCTGCCCAGCGACCGCGCAGCGCGCGCCAGCTCCCGTAGAGGCGTGCTGACCGAGCGGGATGCGATGACGCCGATGATGCCGATCAGCAAGGTGAGGACGAAGGCCCCCAGGATGGCTGACGTCCGGAGTCGCGATAGTGGTGCCAAAGCGTAGTCGACGGGAAGCGCGGCCACAAACACCCAGTCAGATTCCGGTATCGGCGCGACGGCGACCAATGCGCCCTGCGGCTCCAGCACGAGGTGCACCCCTGCGGTATCCAGCACGGCCGGTGGGATCAGTGCCGCCACCTCTCCCGCGGCGTGCTCATGAGCTCCAAACACCGGAGCGCCACTGCGCTCCAGCACGGCGGACTCCACGCCGGGCACAAGGTGCTCGGGGACGGAGAAAATGCGGCGAAAGTCCTCGGCGCGGACATGTCCTTCCAGCCAGACCGCTGGGTCGCGGGAGGCCGAGGCGGCCACCAGGTAGGCCATCACATGGCCCGCGTCGCGGTGCAGCACCACCGCCGCCGTGTCCCAATCAGCGGCAGGAGACACCGGGGGCCAGTGTGGCGCCGTCTGCCCGAGTGCCACGCTCGCGAGCACCATCCCGTCCGTCGTGGCCACGCGCAACCCGTCGAAGACGCCGTTCTCCGGGAGGCTTCGGACCAGGATGGCGGCAAGCTGTGCCGGCGGCATGGCCACCAGCACGTCAGGAGCGGGGAGCTGCCCGGCGATGGTCTGCAGGAGCAATCGTTCCCGACTGAGTTCGGTCGTGAAGTGAGTGGCCTGCGCATCGGCCATCGAGCCGAGCGCGCGGCGGGACTGTGCCAGGACAGTGCTGCGGCTGACGGCATACCCGATGATGATGGCGATCGCGAGGGGCAACACCCCGAAGGCGAGTAACAGCAGGAGAAGCTTGTTCCCAATGCTCTTGGCGACCGGCGGGCTGCCGCCAGGGAGAAGGTGGTTCGCCGTGGGTGGTTTCACCAGCCTGGACCTCTCGGCATGGACGCCGGCGGGAGGGGTGAGCCGGGTGAACCCCGGCATGGTGCGACCGTGGGCACGCACGGGTTGTGCCCCGGCGGGGCCTTCCCCTGCACGATGATGCCGGCGCGGCAACTTCAGCAAGTCCTACCGGTCACTCGGGTCCGCGCTCGACATCGAGCGGCTCCGATCGTACTCGGCGGGCAGGCGCCCTTGCCGGGGCTCGGGTCAGGTGACCCAGCTCCTGAGCGGTCTGCCCCAGTCTCGAGGCCCCCGTCGAAGATACAACCATGCTAACTCGCAGGCCCGCACGGCATTGCCGCCAGCCCGCGCGCGGCGCGCCGCGTGCCCCAAGTGGCCGCGAAGGAACCTGAAGCGGGCTGGCACTTCTGGACGGGATTGGGGCTGGACCATGAGAAAATGGGACGTGATCGTTGGAGGCGCAGGACCGGCGGGCAGTCGGGTCGCCGAGCTTCTGGCCCGGCAGGGTGTCGGCGTGTTGTTGATGGATCCCAAGGCACCCTGGGAAAAGCCATGCGGCGGGGGGCTTACGGCAGCTGCCCTGGCGAACACGCCCGCGCTCCTCGAATTGAATGGACAATCGCGGGCTATACACGAGATTCTCACCGTGGCTCCGAGCGGGGCCAGCGTGGTTGTACCACTGCGCAAGCCCTATCGTGTTCTCAGCCGCCTGGCGCTCTCGGAATGGGGCCTTCAACGGGCGCGCGAGGCGGGCGCGACGTTCAGTGCAGAAGCCGTTTCTCGGGTGGATCGCACGCCAAGCGGCTGGAGCGTGACGGATTCAGTCGGGCGAGTCTATGATGCGCGCTGGCTCGTCGGGGCCGATGGCGCCGCGAGCCGGATTCGGAGCCGTGTGGCTCCGGGATTCAAGCCGGAGCTGGATCCCACCCGGGTAGCCTATCCAACCGCGGACGCGCCCGCCGGACGCGCCGTCTTTCAGTTCCTGCCGGAGGCCGAAGGATACCTCTGGGACTTCCCACGCCCCGGACACCGCTCGGTCGGGATCGGTGTGGCTCCCGGGACATTTCAGCGTGAGGCGCTCGACTCCGCCCTCACGCAGTATCAAGCCGCCGAGTCTGGCCAGGCCGCCGCCACCGGAACACACCGCGGTGCCGTCATCGCTACATCGGAGTGGATTGCCGGCTCCTTTCGTGACTTGGGGGCAAGGGAATTTGCCCTCTTGGGCGACGCAGCCGGTCTGGCGGATCCTGCGACCGGCGAGGGGATCGACTACGCCCTGCGCTCGGCCACGATCGCCGCCGAAGGGTTCACTTCGATCGAAGGATTCGCGGGCTATCCGGACGCGGTCCGGCGTGAATTCGGACGGGAAATGCGCCGGGCGAAGCTGATCAGGCGCTGGCTCTACCATCCTTCCGTCGCGGAACAACTCGTGCGCCGCGCCCGCCGATCCCCTCGAGCCGCACTCCTCCTGATGGCACTCTCAGACAGCATCAACGAGCACGGCAGCCTCGTGGGAGCGTTTTGGCGTGCGGCTCGTGGCCCGAAGGGGGACATGGCGGCGGCCGAGGCCGTCTGTGATTGCCCGGACGGCGGTGGGGCAACTCACCCAGTCTGAGGGCGAGATGGACAGGCGTGGTTCATCCTGTCGGGCACACGCGGTGGTAAGTGCTTTGATCGCTTTGGGTTTTGTCGCCACCCCATCGGCACCGCCATTGCGCTACGCATCTGGTGACCCTGACGGAGGTATCTCGTGGATACAACTACAGTCGTCGACGCATCCCGGCTCCCGCCTCAGCGGCTTGAGATTGGCGTGGGCGATCTTTCGTGTGCGGGGAGTGCCGCCCCGATGGCATCGCGCATTCGACGGATTCCGGGTGTGACGGAGGCTGTCGTCAATCCGATCACGCAACGTGCGACGATCACCTTTGACCCCGGCGCGGTCGGCGCGGAAGAGATTGTCCATCAACTCATTGAAACCGAAGGGGCCGATGTCGGCCGGTCCATCGCACGCTGGCACCTCCAGGTTGGAGGTGTCACTTGCGGCAGTTGCGTCGCCCGCATCGAGCGGGCCGTGCAGGCGGTCCCGGGGGTCCACAACGCCATTGTCAACGTGGCGGCCGACAGTCTGACCGTTGAGTACGCCCCGCGGCGTACGGATCTGGAATCAGTCCGTGCGGCGGTGCAGGGGGTGGGCTTTCAGCTCGCCGCAACACGGGTGGCGAGCGAGGAGCCCTCTCCGGACGGAGGCCTGGCCGACGACCCCACGGCTCGTGAATATCAGTCGCTGCTCAGGAAGTTCTGGTTTGCGGCCGCGATTTCCCTGCCGGTGATCCTCTTCTCCTATCCAGCGCTCTTTGGACTCAGCGGCATCCTGCCGGCCGGCAGTGTCGCCCTCAGGCTCGTATGGGGTGCCCTGGGGCTGCTGACGCTTCCCGTGGTGTTCTACTCCGGCTGGCATTTCTACACAGGTGCCTGGTCCGCTCTCCGCCACCGGACCGCCGACATGAACACACTGATCGCAGCGGGGGTCACCGCCGCCTGGGTCTATTCGACCGTCGCGGTGCTGGTTCCCTCGATCTTCCCGAGCGCGGCGCTGGCGGAGGTGTTCTACGACGTCACCGCCGTTGTTATCGCGCTGGTCGTACTCGGGCAAGCACTGGAGGTCCGGGCCAAGGGCCGATCGTCGGAGGCAATCAGGAAGCTCGTCGGCTTGCAGCCGAAGACGGCCCTGGTGATTCGGGGCGCCGAGGAGGTCCAGATCCCGGTGCAGGAGGTTGTCGAGGGGGACGTGGTGGTGGTCCGGCCGGGCGAACGGATCCCGGTGGACGGCGACATTCTCGAAGGCAGGTCCGCCATCGACGAATCGATGGTGACCGGGGAGTCGCTGCCGGTGGAGAAGGGGGTCGGGGACAAGGTCATCGGGGCCACCATCAACAAGACGGGCAGTTTCCGATTCAAGGCCACCAAGGTCGGCAAGGATACGGTCCTGAGTCAGATCATCCAGATGGTGGAGCAGGCGCAGGGCTCCAAGGCGCCGATCCAGCGGGTGGTGGACAAGGTGTCGAGCTACTTCACGCCGGCCGTGCTCATTCTGGCGATTCTCGGCTTCATGGTCTGGTACACCGTCGGGCCCGTACCGGTGCTGGTCTATGCCCTGATCGTCTTCGTGACGGTGCTCATCATCGCCTGTCCCTGTGCCCTGGGCCTGGCCACCCCGACGTCACTGATGGTGGGCGTTGGGAAGGCGGCCGAGAACGGCATCCTGATCCGCTCGGGGCAGGCGCTGGAAACCGCCCACAAGCTCGATACGATCGTGCTTGACAAGACTGGCACGATCACCAAGGGCGAGCCGTCAGTGACCGACGTCATCGCGATGGATGGCTTGGACGACGAAGTGCTGCGGTTGGCGGCCAGCGTGGAACGCAGTTCCGAGCACCCGCTCGGTGAGGCGATCCTCTCCGGGGCTCGTGAGCGCAACCTGACCCTCGGTGACCCCGGTGAATTCGAAGCCCTCCCCGGCCGGGGGGTGGAGGCTGTCGTCGAAGGCCGTCACGTGACCCTTGGCAACCGCCGTCTGATGGACGAACGGAAGTACGCGCTCGGTACGCTGGCGGAAGCCGCGGAACGGCTCGCGGACGAAGGAAAGACGCCGATGTTCGTGGCCCTGGACGGCACGGTGGCGGGTATCGTTGCCGTGGCCGACACGGTGAAGGCAGACTCCCGGTCGGCCATCGCGGCCCTGCACGCCATGGGGCTCGAGGTGGTGATGCTCACCGGGGACAACGAACGAACTGCGAAAGCCATCGCCCGTCAGGTGGGTGTCGATCGAGTGCTCGCGGAGGTGCTGCCCGAGACGAAAGCGAAACAGATCACGGCGCTGCAGGCGGAAGGGAAACGGGTGGCGATGGTCGGGGACGGGATCAACGATGCGCCCGCACTCGCCCAGGCCGATGTCGGGATCGCCATGGGGACGGGAACCGATGTCGCGATCGAAGCGGCGGATATCACCCTGGTCAAGGGCAGCCTGCGGGGTGTCGTCGCGGCCGTTCAACTGAGCCGGGCCACGATGCGCAACATCAAGCAGAACCTCTTTGGGGCATTCATCTACAACACCCTGGGGCTCCCCGTGGCCGCGGGAGTCCTGTACCCTGCCTTCGGTCTGCTGCTGTCACCCCTGATTGCGGCGGCGGCGATGGCATTCAGTTCGGTCACCGTGGTGACCAACGCGAATCGCCTGCGTCGATTCCAATTGAAAGGAGTGTGATCCGTGACCGCGGACGTCATTCTTGTCAACGTCGGGGGTTTTGCCCTGATCGGTTGGATCGTCTGGTACTTCTGGCTGTCCCACAGCCAGGGGGTGTTGGCGGACGTCAGCGCAGGGTTGCAGAGCGCCTTGATCGTCGTCAAGGGCGGGTATACACCGGATACCATCGTGGTGGAGCGCGGGCGCCCCGTGCGACTCATCTTCCGCCGGGAAGAGTCCGCCCTGTGCAGCGAACGCGTCGTGATTCCCGCCTTTGACAAGAGCGCGCTGCTTCCCGAGGGGAAGGAAGTATCAATAGAGTTCGTTCCCACGCAGAAGGGGGAGTTTCCCTTCGCATGCCAAATGGGGATGCTGCGTGGCCGGATTGTCGTTGATTAGCCAGGGAGAGGAGATCCACCATGAAAGTCACCGATCCCGTCTGCGGGATGAAGTTTCTGCCTGAAAAGGCGGCTGCGACACTGCAATACGGCAATCAAACGTACTACTTCTGCGCCGACGCATGCCGCAAGCAGTTCGAAGCCGAGCCGGAGCGCTTCCTCAGGGACCTGGGCGGTCGGTAGATGGACCCGGCGGTGGCGCTGGTGCAAGCCTACCTGCAGTTGAACGGGTACCTGACCGTGACCGAGTACCCGATCACGACCGGCACGGGACAGGAAGCCAAGGCAGTAACCGACGTCGACCTGATTGCCCTGCGGTTCCCGGGGGCGCGCGCGGTGGGTGGGGAGGAAGAAGACCTCCTGGACACTGATCCGCTATTGCAGGTTGGCAACGACGCCATGGATCTCCTGATCTGTGAGGTCAAGGAGGGGAAGGGACGCGTCAACCCCAACCTGACGCGCGGCGATACCCTGACCCGCACCCTTCAGCGTGTCGGTTGCTGTCCTCGCGCCCACATCTCGCACCATGTGGAGAGCCTGCTCAACGCCGGATCCGCCGTCATGGACCACGGAGGGGTGGTCTGTCGGGCCCGACTCGCCGTCTTCGCTGGGCGCCCGGGGCGCCCCCGGCATGCCTTGGTCGTGCCGCTTGCGCACGCGGCCAGGGAGGTCTGCCGGTACCTGCACGTTCATGAGCCGCAACTGCACGCGACCCAATTCAGCCAGCCGGCACTGGCTCAGTTGGGACTGTTGATGAAGCTGGGCCTCTTTCAGTACCCACGGCCCACCCGCGCCCGGTGACAGCACATGCCACCATTCTCGACCTCCGAGATCCGACGACGCTACGAGCGGTTTGCGCACCACTACGATCGATCCCTGATATTCCTGCGGATGTGTGGGTTTCGCGAACAGTACTATCGACGCGAGGCCGTCGCTGCACTGGTGCTGCCCTCGGGCGGGACAGTGATCGATCTCGGCTGCGGCACCGGAAGAAATCTGCCGCTCCTGCGCGACGCAGTTGGAGCGTACGGACGTGTCATCGGTGTTGATCTCACGGCCGCAATGGTGACCGAGGCGCGTCGCCGAGTCCACAGGCATGGTTGGACCAACGTGGAACTCGTCGTCGCCGATGCCGCCTCCTACCAGTTCCCGCCAGGCGTAGACGCGGTCCTCTCCACGTTTGCCGTCACCTTGGCGCCCACCTACGATGACATTCTCCGGCGTGCCGCTCAGGCGCTCTGCCAAGGTGGCAGGTTGGCGGTGCTGGACCTCAAGCTGCCGGAGCGCTGGCCCTCGTGGCTCGTCCGCCTCGCGGCGTGGGCAAACAGGCCCTACGGCGTGACTCTCGAGCTCGGCGAAAGGCATCCCTGGGAGTCAATTCGCAGGTATACCGAGGAGCGCCTGTTCCGCGAATTCTACTTCGGTGCCCTCTTTCTTTCGGTTGGGGAATCTCGATCGGGCCAGTACCACGGAGGGCCGGTCGGCTCGCCGGATCGACCTGACCGCATCAAGCCCGGTAGCAGATAATCCAAATCGGGGATTCTCCCCCTGCAGCCCCGGCATCTCCCCCAGCAGCAGTCGCACACGTCTCTATCACCATCCGTAACTCCTTCATGCACAGCCACATACACGCGACCCCGGCGTGGCCCGAGGGGTGCGTGGTCCCGGGGGTGGAGGTTGTATAGCGGCTTCGACATTCAGACGGAGGAAACTCACCGTGACACATGGCATCAGACTTGGCCTCGTCGCGCTCGCCCTGATCGCAGCGCCCGTGACCGCACAGCAGCATCAGCACCAGGGGGACAGCGCCGGCAAGGCGACAACGCCAATGGGGATGGCCGGCTGCTCGATGATGGGGAACATGATGCAGATGATGGGTGGCGGGATGGAAATGATGCAGGCGATGCGTTTCCTCCCTGGCTATGTGCTCCAGATGAGGGACACCCTGCAATTGACCGCCAATCAGGTGTCACGCATCGAGGCTCTGGGCAAGGATGCACCGGGCATGGCGGGCATGTCGATGAAGGATACGACGATGAAGGGTATGTCGATGAAGGACATGCCGATGATGAAGCAGATGCAGGCGGACAGGGCACGACTGGGGGCAGCATTTGACAAGAGCCCTGCGGATTCGATCGCCATCCAGGCCGCAACCGCCCAGATGGCGTCGCTCCATGCCAGGATGATGGCCCAACATCTCATCGCTGCCGCCAAGGTGCGTGACCTGCTGACGACGGCGCAGCGTGAGCAGCTGGCCAAGATGCCGTCACCGTGCATGGCTGACGGGGCCGGTATGATGCACCAGGGACAATCCAGTGGTGGCATGTCCACCAGCGGGGCGGAGCACGACCATGATCATGCACCTCCTTCGGATTAGGGCGTGGCGCGGCAAGCGCAATCCCCAAAGAGTGCGGCAGGGGCACGTCTACGATCGGAGGGAGCATGAGCCAACTTGAGCGGTCACCACGGAGGTGGGTCCTCCTGGCATCATTGGCGGTTGTCCTGGGGATTGGTGGCTGGGCGTATCTGGTGCCGGGCCCCAGCCAGCTCGCAGCGGAACAAGACATCGTCGTATACAAGTCACCGACTTGTGGTTGTTGCGAGGACTGGGTGGTGCACCTCCGACGTGAAGGATTCGAGGTCGTGCCACATGACCAGATAGATATGAACGCGATCAAGACCAGGTTCGGGGTGCCCGGCGAGTTGGCTTCGTGTCACACCGCCACGGTCGCCAACTACGTGGTCGAGGGCCACGTACCGGGCGACGTGATCACGAGGATGCTCAAGGAGCGACCGCCGATTACCGGGCTGGCGGTGCCGGGGATGCCCGGCGGTTCCCCGGGAATGGAGAGTGCTCCGAAAGTACCGTACAGCGTGATCGCGTTTGATGCGGCTGGCACTCAATCACCGTACGAGAGTCGCTGACGCTGAGGAGGAGCGCATGAACTGGCTGCGAGAAAACTGGTTCTGGGTGATCGTGTTCGTGTTCTGGTTCTGGATGCACACCAAGATGCATGCGGGCCATGGCGGTCACGGGGGGCACGGCGGCCACGCCAAACCTCGGGGTCCTCGGCCCTCGGACGATTTGCCCGCCCAGAAGAAGGAGAATCCTCATGCTCAACACTAAGGTCGTCACCTGGTCGCTGGGGCTCTTTGGTGCGGTAACCTTTCTGGTCTGCGTGATCTACGGACTGATTGTGCCGGAGCGTCTTCACATGTCAGCGTGGCTGAAACAGGTGCTGCCCGGGTTCCGATGGCTGACAGCAACAGGTCTCCTGGTCGGACTGGTGGAGTCGTTCCTGTAC
The DNA here is from genome assembly GCA_035328285.1 of Gemmatimonadales bacterium. Taxonomy (GTDB): domain Bacteria; phylum Gemmatimonadota; class Gemmatimonadetes; order Gemmatimonadales; family GWC2-71-9; genus SPDF01. Next base: position 11,594 of record DAOLIZ010000025.1, on the reverse strand, counting down.
GGCGTGTATGCCGGGCTGGTCTTCACGCCACTCTACAACTGGCTCCACCGGCGGTGGGGTGGCTCCCCGGCGTAGATGCCCGATGCGTCGCCGACCGGACTGAGGCGTTTGACTGGGAGGTACCGTGACTGAACCTATCGCTCATACGGGGGCGTGGGCTGTCGCCATCATCATGATCGTGGTGCTGTCGTGGTTGCTCTACCGCTACCTCGCACCCACCACATGGCGGGAATGGGCCGGCGCGGGGCTGGTCCAGGCGTTCATCATCGCGCTTTATGCGGAGATGTATGGGTTCCCGCTCACGATCTATCTGCTGGTGCGGTTCTTTGGGCTGGACCGGGGGAATCTGAACGCGAATCTCTGGTCCTCCCTGGTGGGCGTTGGGGAAACAGGGATGATGATATCCATGATCCTCGGCTATGCCTTCGTGGTCATCGGTATCAGCGTGTTCATGCAGGGGTGGCGTCAGCTGTACCGCGCCCGGCAACAGGGACGACTCGCGCGAGGGGGATTGTACGACTTGGTACGCCACCCGCAGTACACCGGTCTCTTCCTGGCCCTGTTCGGCGAGGGCGTGGTGCACTGGCCGACCATCTTTTCGGTCGGCATGTTCCCAATCATCGTGCTGGCCTATGTACTGCTCGCGCGCCGGGAGGAGAAGCAGATGTTGGCCCAATTTGGCGCGGAGTACCGCGCGTATCGCCGCGAAGTGCCGATGTTCGTCCCACCCAGGAAGCGGTGGCGGCAGTTCCTCTCGCGCTCAACAGGCGTGGTGGGTGGGGGAGCTTCCGGTCGATGACGGACAGGGAGGCGGCGGGGCGACAAGCGCCGGTCGTGGGTGCGCAGGATGTGGAGCGCCGTATTGCGCGAGAAGTCGGGCTGGCGTTACATGGCCTCGAAGCGGCCCGCCCGCTGATCACGGTGTTCGGATCCGCGCGGGTTGCCGCGGAGAGTGAGAGTTACCAACTCGCTCGTGGCGTGGCTGCGGCGTTGGGCCGCGCGGGCTTTGGCATCATCACCGGTGGCGGGCCCGGGATCATGGAGGCCGCCAATCGGGGTGCACGGGAGGTCGGGGCGCCTTCACTCGGGGCCTCCATCATCCTCCCGCATGAGCAAGCGAGCAACAGCTACCTGGACCACGAAGTGCCGTTTGAATTCTTCTTCACGCGAAAGCTGGCCCTGCTCCGGGCATCGTGCGGGTATCTCTGTTTCCCAGGTGGCTTTGGCACGCTTGACGAGTTGTTCGAGGCGTTGACCCTGATCCAGACGCGTGTCTTGCCTCACTTTCCGATCGTCCTGTTCGGGTCGGTCTACTGGCAGGGGATGGTTGACTTGATCACCTGGACGCTGGAGGGTACGGGCGCGATTGAGGCGCGCGAGCGCAGATTGCTCATGGTTACCGATGACCCCGCCGCGGCCGTGGAACAGTTTCAAGCGTGTCACCGGACACTCTGCGCGACCCTGGGTCCAGGACCGCACTACCCGGCTGCTCATTCACGACAACCGGAGGCAATGCACGATGAATGAACTCGGTCATGGTTGGGGGATGGGGTTCGGGTGGCTGCTGGTCATCGTCGTCATTGTCTGGGGGGTGTGGGTCTATGCCCGGCGGCGGCCACCGAGCGAATGACCGACCGCGGGCTGTTGTACTGCCGGGACCTCGGAGCCGCTTGCCATCCGATCGTCTTTCTCCCAGGGGTTGGCGGCACCACGAGGTACTGGGCCTCGCGGGTCGAGCCCTTGGCCATCGAGCATCGCATCCGGCTCGTGGATCTGTTGGGCTTCGGGCATTCCCCCAAGCCATGGTTGGTCCGCTATTCGGTGGAGCGTCATCTGGATGAACTCGACCGGGTATTGAAGCATGCCGTCTTCCCAGATCGGTTCACGCTGGTGGGGCATTCCTTCGGTGCTATCATGGCGGTGGCGTACGCAGCCCGGTGGCCCGAGCGAGTCCGGGGGCTGGTCCTGTTCAGCCTTCCCAATTTTGGAGGCGAGCAACGCGCGATCCGCTGGTTTCGCCAACGCGGAACGGCCGAGGGCTGGTTGTTGTCCAATGCGGTACTGGCGGCGATCACTTGCCTGGTGACCAGGCGAGTGGTGCGACGCGTCCTGCCCCGCCTGTTGCCCGACATGCCAAGGGAGGTGGTGGAGGATCTTGTCGCGCATACCTGGCGCTCGTCGACGTCGACTCTCTGGGAAGGGGTGTATCGTCACGACGTCTTTCGGGACGCCGTGCGTGTTCCACCGCAGCTTCCCGTGCTGTTGATCCATGGTGATCAGGATACCACGGCCCCGTTGGCTGGCGTCACCCGGCTGGTAGACCAGCTGCCGCACTGGTCGCTCCGGGTCTTGCCCGGAGTCGATCATCATCCATTCTTGCGTCAGACGACAGCGTGCATCGACGCCCTGCGAGCATTTCTCGAGCCGAATCGTGGGCTTGCCGGCTCCGACGAGACATGATGTCCACATCGTGCACCAGCAGGCGGTGTCACTGTCCACACCGTTCATGAGGCGGCGCTCGTCCGCCATGTCTCTCACGCAGGAGGGGTGATGCTCATCCCGATGCACGCCGGGCACCCGCTCGTGATTCACCTGCCGCTCATTGCGTTTGTGACGGCCGTCGGCTTTGATCTCCTCGACGCCTGGTCCGCCCAGCCCCGCTTTCGTCAGGCGGCCACTCTGTTGTGGTGGGCTGCACTGGCGGGAGCGGCCGCTGCCATTGCTACAGGATTGGTGGCATATGGTCGTGTGGACCACTCCGATCCAGCGCATGTGGCTATGACCCTCCATCGAAATGTCGCCCTCGGAACCGTCACGCTTCTGCTGGGGGCGTCGGTGTGGCGGTGGCGGCATCCCCGATCCCGATCCGCCGTCCTCCTTGCACTCGCCGGACTCGGCGCGTTGGCATGGACAGGGGATCTCGGTGCCAGCCTGGTGTTTCGCCATGCCCTGGGTATCCCCACCGCACGTCTGACCGAGGTTCTGGATGAACGCGGGGGAGAGGATGGTGAAATGACGCCGCACGCACACGAGTCCATGTCGCCTGCTCTCCAGGATCCGGCGGACTCGATGCCGAAGGATGGCATGGCCACTACCCCACCCACAGGAACGCAGCCACATCCCCATCGCGACTCCATGCCGCACACGGATTGAGTGGTGGGAGGGATGCGAGAAGGGTGAGCATCCAGACCTCAGGGAACGCCGTCAGGGATGGCGAGTGTCCCGGAGCCTGAGCTCGGGGCTGGGCTACGGACGAAGAGTGACCGATGATGGGTGAGCACAGCCTTGATGTCGTCGAGGACTCGCTCGGCGGCAGCTTCGCCTGCGGATATCAGCGGCTGGATGTCCTCGAAATCGGAGAAGGCCCGCGCTGGGGCATCCACTCGAATGACGAAATCGGCCTTGCGGAGTTGTTCCTCTTCGAGCAGGTTGCGCGCCAGGGCGTCGGCGCACAGTGCCGTTGATACCGCATGCGCTTCCTGCCGATACACTGAGGCATTGGGCACTTCCACCGCGATGACATGAATCGCACCGAGGTGGTGGCACGTACCCACCGGAACGGGCTCAGCCCAACCGCCGTCGACCAGTCTGTGCTCCTCGAGCGCCAGCGGCTCAAACAGCCCTGGGATGGCCGATGAGGCGTAGACCGCATCCACCAGACCACCTGCCGCGAATATCATGCGCCGTCCAGACACCAGGTCGAGGGCGGTAGTGGCAAATGGCAGGCGGGCGTTCGCAAACGTCGCGTCTCCCAGCAGCGCCTGTAGGGACTCGCGCAGCGCCTCACCTCCAACAATTGATCCCCCTGGGCGCACGGCATTCCATACATTTCGGACCAGTTCGATCACGCCGGCGGTTCTGGCTGGCGCTCCTGGACCAAAAAATGCCAGCAAGGGAGAGTTCACAAGTGTCGAGCGGTCGGCCAGGTGCGCCAGGAGCCGGGCTTCGGCCTCAACTGCGTCCCGCGAGGTCACGTACAGCGATCCAACAATGGCACCCGCGCTGGTGCCGGCGACGGATGAGACGGGAATTCCTTCCCGGTCGAGGACCTTTAGCACGCCTAACTGCGCAAGGCCCCGTGACCCACCGCCAGACAGGGCAACGCCCAGCTCACTGCTGACACAACAGATGCCGCGCGCAGCAATACTTGGCATTTAGCACCTCCGGTTGTGGAGCGATTGGATAGCGGCGCCTCGGGTTTGGGCGGTCATTTCCCCACGAGCGAGTTGATCAGGAGCGGAATGCCCTGGCGACACTGGGGTGTCGACGCTGGTCCTGCCCGAAGCTCAGTCAGTCGATCATATCGAGCACGCCGTGTGCCGATTCAAGCCGAGCGACAACTCCAGGTCTGACAGGGAGTCGGAGCACGATTCGCAAATGGAGTTGTGAGAGCCGTGGGCAACCCACATGGAGGGTGGGTCAATTTGCGCAGTCGTTCTTGAAGGGCGGCGTACTGAATCCCCGGGATTGCCGGAGGCTCCAATAGTTGAGAGGTTGGAGCCATGGACAACGAACGCGGTACTCCCCGGAGGTCCGGGAGCGGACGGTGCGGCTGGTCCGGGAGCACGAGGCGGAGTATGGATCGCAGTGGGCGGCCATCGAATCGATCTCGGCGAAGCTCAGGTGTACGGCCGAGACCCTGCGCAGGGCGTCGGCCTATTCTGCCCAGGCGGAGCTCGACCGCCGCGGGACGTGATGGTGGCGTGTGTGGACGTCCACCGGGGGACCTACTGAGTCGAGCCGATCTGCGCGGTGCTCCCGATCGCTCCGTCGACCTACTACGCGCAGAAAGCCCGGCAGGCCGATCCCACCCGGGAGCCGACGCGGGCCCACCGCGACGCTCAGCTCCGGCCGGAGATTGCGCGGGTCTGGCAGACGCCCCGCCGCGTGTACGGTGTCCGGAAGGTCTGGAGGCAGCTCCAGCGTGAGGCGATCCCGGTGGCCCGCTGCACCGTGGCGCGCCTGATGGGCGCGCTGGGGCTGCGGGGCGTGGTCGTGGCCGTGATGGTGGGCGTGAGGGCCGTGATCCGTCATGTGATCTCCCGCTCCTTCCAGAGGGAGTAGATGGCCGGAATGACGAGAAGGGTCAGGATCGTGCTGCTGATCATCCCGCCCACCATCGGTGCGGCGATCCGCTTCATGACGCTGGCGCCCGTTCCCGTCCCCCAGAGGATCGGGAGGAGCCCGGCCATGATGGCGGTCACCGTCATGAGTTTCGGGCGGACGCGCTCGACGGCCCCGTCCATCACCGCCTCGTAAAGGTCCCGGAGGCTGGGAGTCTGCCCGCTCGCACGAGCCTCCTGCCAGGCCTGATCGAGGTAAATGAGCATGATCACCCCGGTTTGCGTCGCCACGCCCGAAAGTGCAATGAAGCCGACCGCCACGGCAATCGAGAGGTTGTAGTCCGCCAGCCACATGAACCACACGCCGCCCACCAGGGCAAACGGCAGCGACAGCATCACCACGGCGACCTCCACCAGATTCCCGAAGTTGAGATAGAGCAGCAGAGCGATGATCGCCAGGGTAATGGGCACCACGATCGTGAGTCGTGCCTTCACCCGTTTCATCGCCTCGTACTGGCCGCTCCACTGGAGTCGGTAGCCCGGCGGCAGGGTGACCGCCTGCGCTACCAGCGCCTGGGCGTCCGCGACATAGCCGCCCACATCGCGGCCGCGGACATCGATGAAGACCGTGCCCACGAGCTGGGCATTCTCGCTCTTGATCAGGGGCGCGCCGTCGGCATATCGGGTCTGCACGAGCTGGCCCAGTGGAATCTGGGCGCCGCCGGGGGTCGCGACCAGCACATTGCCCAGCTGCGTCGGGTTGTCCCGAAAGCCCCGGGCATACCGCACTTGCACCGGATAGCGCTCCCGCCCTTCCACGGTCGTGGTGATGTTCATTCCACCGATCGCCGTGGCCACAACCTGCTGGACCTGACCTATGGTGAGGCCATGGCGTGCCACCGCCTCCCGGTCCGGCTCGATGTCGAGGTACCGCCCGCCAAACGAGCGTTCGGCGTAGATGCTCGCGGTTCCCGGGACCGGAGCCAGCAGCCGCTCGAGCTCACCCCCGATCCGCTCGATGGTCTGGAGGTCGGGTCCGAAGATCTTGATGCCCAGGGTCGTGCGGATGCCGGTCGAGAGCATCTCGGTCCGATTCTTGATCGGCATGGTCCAACTGTTCACGAGTCCGGTGAAGCGGAGCTGTCGGTCCAGCTTGGCAATGAGCTGATCCTGGGTGAGCCGCTCGGGCCAATCGGACGGGTCCTTCAGGTTGACGATCGTCTCCACCATCGAGAGGGGTGACGGGTCGGTGGCGGTCCTGGCCCGACCGGCCTTCCCCCACACGGACGCAACCTCGGGAAAGGTCATGAGAATGCTGTCCTGTTTTTGAAGCAGGCGCCGCTGTTCGGTGATCGACAGTCCGGGAATGGAATTGGGCATGTACATGAGCGACCCTTCGTCCAGGGGCGGCATGAACTCGCTTCCGAGTCGGGCCAGCGGCCAGGCGGTGAGGACCAGCACCCCGCCGGCGGCCACCAGGACAATGGCACGGTGACCGAGCACCCAGTGGAGAACCGGCCGGTAGAGGTGAATCGCCCAGCGGTTCAGTGGGTTGGCCCCCTCGGGCGGGAGCTTGCCCCTGATGAAGAGCCCCATGAAGACCGGAACGACCGTGGCGGAAAGGATCGCCGCAGCCGCCATGGTGAAGGTCTTGGTGAGGGCCAGCGGTCGAAAGAGCCGCCCCTCCTGCGCCTGGAGGGCGAAGACCGGCACGAAGGACAGCGTGATGATGAGCAGCGAGACGAACAGGGCCGGCCCCACTTCGCGGGTGGAGGTTGCCACCAGCTCCCAGCGCGGCCGATCCGGATCGCGCTCGATGTGCTTGTGGAGGTTCTCGATCATGACGATCGCCGCGTCAATCATGGCGCCGATCGCGATGGCGATGCCGCCGAGCGACATGATGTTCGCGTTCACGCCCATCCACCGGGTCGCCACCAGTGCCATCGCGATGCCGAGGGGCAGGATGGCGATGGCGACGAGGGCGCTCCTGGCATGCAACAGGAAGACCACGCAGACGAGCGCCACGATGAGGGATTCCTCGATCAAGGTGCGGACCAGCGTCCCCGTCGCTCGGTGGATGAGCGTAGAGCGATCGTACGTGGTGACGATCCGGACCCCCGGCGGCAGCCCTGGGGCCAGTTCGGCCATCTTGCGCTTCACGCCATCGATCACCCGCAAGGCATTCTCGCCGTAGCGCATGATCACCACGCCGCCCACCGCCTCGCCTTCCCCATCGCGCTCGGCCAGGCCCAGCCGAAGGTCGGGTCCCAGCACCACTTCGGCCACGTCGCGCACGCGTACCGCGACCCCGTTGGCCCCCGAACCGACACCGAGATCGGCGATGTCACCGACCCCCTTCAGGTAGCCCAGCCCCCGCACCATGTAGTCTCCGCCGGACACTTCGATGGTGCGCCCACCGACATCAACATTGGAGGTCCGGATGGCGGTGATCACCTGATCCGCGGTGACGCCGAACCCCAGGAGTCGAACCGGATCGAGCAGTACCTGGTACTGCTTGACGAAACCGCCGATACTCGCGACCTCCGCCACGCCGGGCACCCGCTGGAGTCCATAGCGGAGGTACCAGTCCTGGATCGAGCGCAATTGATCCAGGGTGTAGCCCTCGCCTTCGACGGCATACTGATACACCCACCCCACGCCGGTGGCGTCAGGGCCGAGTTGCGGTCGCACCCCCTCGGGGAGCTGCGCGACCCCGGAGTTGAGGTACTCCAGCACACGGCTCCTCGCCCAGTAGAGTTCGGTCCCCTCCTTGAACAGCACGTAGACGAACGAGAGGCCGAACATGGACTGGCCGCGGACGACGGTGGCGCCGGGGACCGCCAGGAGCGCGCTGACCAGCGGATAGGTCACCTGGTCCTCCACGACCTTCGGCGCCTGCCCGGAGTACTCGGTCATCACGATCACCTGAACGTCCGAGAGGTCGGGGATGGCATCGATCGGCATGGTGCGCGCGACCGCAATGCCGCCTCCCAGAATGGCGATCGCGGCGAGCACGGTCAGGCCACGCCACCGGATGCAGAGCTCGATGAGCCTGGCGATCATGGCCGCACCCCCGGCATCTTCATGTCCTTCATGTCCTTCATTTCGTTCGCGTTCGGGGCCCGAGACGGTTCCGGCGTGTCGCCCGGCATGTCAATTCCCTGCATGTCGGCAGCACCCATCCCGCCCATCTCGAGCCCCATCCCCATGTTGAGCATGATTCCCTGCATCGCGGCCGCGAGGCTGGACTCCGAGTCAAAGAGGAATGCGGCGGCGGCCACGACGGTATCGCCGGGGGCCAGGCCCCGGACGATGACGACACTGGAGTCGCCACGGGCACCCACCGATACCTCCGTGGGCACCACACCGCCGCCCCGCACGATGAAGGCGAGATGGCGCTGGCCTGTGGGCAGGACGGCGGTGAGCGGGACGACCACCCCGCGAGGACCCCTGGTCTGGATCGCGACGGCGCCGTACATCATCGGCTTGATCTCGAGGCCCGGGTTGGGCAGCTCAATGCGGACCCTGAGGGTGCGGGTCCGCATGTCGAGTTGCGGCGCGAGGAACGTGACCTGACCCTGGAATCTGCGTCCGGGCAGGGCATCGAAGGTCACCGTCGCCCGCTGTCCGGGGCGGACCAGCGCGATATCCTGCTCGAAGATCGCGGGCTCGATCCAGACGGTAGAAAGGTCCGCAATCTGGAACAGGCGATCACCCGCGCGGACCATCTGCCCTTCAACGACTCCCTTGTCGAAGATGTAGCCGGGGTAGGGCGACCGGATGGTCACCAGACGCGTGACCTCACCAGTCTGCTCCAGTGTCGAGAGGTCCTCGTCCGCGATGTTCCAGAGCCGGAGCCTGCGGCGAGTCGCCTCCACCAGCGAATCCCCGCCGGCGGTGGCGGAGAGTCGCCTGGCTAGGAGGTATTCCTCCTGCGCAGTGACCAGATCGGGGGAGTAGAGGGCGAGGAGTGGCTCGCCAGTCCGGATCAACTGCCCGGTTTCGTTGGCATACAGTTTCTCCACCCAGCCACTCACCCTAGCATTGACGATGCCGAGGCCGCGCTCATTGGGCACCACCATGGCCACGGCGCGCACGGTCTGGTCAAGCGGGGCCTCCCGGGCAATGGCATACGTGACGCCAGCGAGACCGGCTTGCCGGGAGGTGATCTGGATCGGGGCCGCCTCGACCGCCTCCATGCCCATATCCATGCCCTGCATCCTAGCCATGCCCCCCATCTCGGATCCCGACGAGTCCTGGGGGGGGCGGCCGGCAACACCGGCATCCCCCCCGCCGCAGGCCGCAAGCGCCAGGGCAAGTGCCGCGAATCGTGCTCTCATTTGTACCATCCCTCCCCGATGAGCGCGCCGAGGCGCGCGCGGGCTGATGCGTAGTCGGCGATGAGCCGCGCGAGGTCGAGCTGCGCGCGGAAGAGTGCGTCCTGAGTATCGAGGACGGAGGTGAATTCCACGGCCCCAACCTGGTACCGGAGAAGCGCAGATGTGCTCGCCGCGTCCGCGAGCGGAAGAATCTCTTCGGCAGTCTGCCGGATGCGATCCTGGAGTGCATCGAGCTCGGCGTGGATCGAGGCGATCGAGGCGGAGAGTTGGGCGATGAGGTCGTCATGCCGGGCGCGGGCCGCGTCGGCATCGAGGTGGGCAGCGCGCGCGGCCGGCTCCTGCTTGCGCCCCGACCAGAGGGGTACGGTGATGCCGACCAGGGCCGTGAGGAGCGACTCACGGTGATCGAGTCGAAAGCCGTTTTGCAGAGTGACGGTAAAGTCGGGCCGTCCGGCAACGTCGAACACGTCCGCCACTCGCGCCGCACGATCCGCCTGCGCCGTCGCGACCTGGAGCACAGGACTCGCCCCGACGGCGGCGGCCGCCAGCACCGAATCCGAGGGTAGCGAATCGTCCAGGACGTTCAGAGCCGGCGTTCCGGTCGAGTCCACTAGCGCAGTCGGAGGCACAGGGGGTCCGCTGCCTCCCCGAAGGGCGTTCAGCTGGGCCAGGGCACCCGTGAGGCCAGCCTCAAGCCGTCGGCGTTTAGCCTCCAATTCCGCCCGGCGCAAGCGGGCGCGAAGCAGGTCGGTCTGTGGAACCGCCCCTGTCTCATACCGGGACTGGGTCACCGCCACCGTCCGGTTTGCGAGTGCCACACGCTCCTGCCACACGCTGAGGGCGGTGCTTGCTTCGGCGTAGCGGTAGTACGCGCGGGCCGCACTAGTGGCGAGTTCTGCCTCGAAGGCTACGACGACGGTCCCGGCCACGGCGCTGTCCGCGCGCGCCGACGCCGTGGCGGCGCGCTGCTTTCCTGGGAAGGGAAATCGCTGCTGAAGACCGACTGGCAACTGCGTCATCGGCTCGGCGTCGAAGTCGAACGAGGGGATGGGGATCGAGATCGCCCCCAGCATCAACATGGGATCGGGCAACGCCCCCGCCGGGGGAATGCGTTCAATCGCGGCCGACTGTGCATCCCTGCTGGCGCGCAAGCCAGCGTTCTGCGCGAACACCTCCTGGACGTACATCCGGAGGCCGGGCCGTGCCAATGCCGCGCTGGGTTCCTGGGCGGCCAGCGGGAAGACCGCGACGGTGCCAGGGGCAAGGAGCGGAAGCAGTCGTCGCGCGGCGGGAAGCAGCCATGCGGCGACTCGCCCCGCGAAGGGCAGTCGTGTGTGCATGTCCTGATCCTGGTTTGCGTGGTGCCGCGTGCGCAGACAGCGCAGGAGGCGAAGTCACCAACACATACGGATCAGGCGATAGGAGGGGGTGTTTCCGGGGTAGAGATGACGGAGCGGAGGTTTGGGGGCTCTGGATCGACCGCTTGGCGGGCCATCGGGGGGGCGACGACGGCGGGCATGCGCAGTGACCCGAGTGCGGCCGAGACGCACCCGGTCATGGCGAGGCAGTTCTGCGGAGAATGCCCGGGAGGTGAGCCGGGTGTAGTCGGCGTGCATGGATCCGTCGGCCCGCGGTTCATCGGGCCATCGTGGGCCATGTCGGTCATGGCGGTCGTGCCGGCGGTCGCCGCACTGTGGTGATCACCGGCGCACAGCGGCTTTGCCCCGAACGCGGCGAACTGCACCGCCATCAGGATCATCAGGCCGGAGACCAGTCTTCGCACGAGCATGGATGGAAGGTATGCCGGGGAACTGTGAAGTGCCAGTGAAGGACTGATGAAGCGATCGTGTCGCTGCCTACCGCTTGCTGAACCGCTCCAGGAATTCCTTCTCGCCGTCGGTGAGCCGCGCCACCCCTTCCCGCTGCAGCTTGGCCATCACGCGGTCGAGCTCCTCGAGATTGACCGGGTGCAGCCCTTCACGCTGGATGTGCGACCACCTGGCAATGGCCGACGTGGTGGTGGCCGATGGCGGTGCCGCCGTGGCCCGCGCCTGGAACCGCCGCGCCCCGCTGGTCCGCTCCATCACCTTGAGATAGATCCAAGCCCCGGCCATGCCGCCGAGGTGGGCGAAATGCGCGATGCCGTCTCCCCCGCCGCCAAAGCCGGAGATGAGCGAAAAGACCGTCAGCC